>NZ_CALMZS010000190.1 GCF_937870815.1 uncultured Brevundimonas sp. | reverse complement strand
TAGATGAAGCCGACGGTCAGCACGCCGAGGAAGACCATCATCGACCAGAAGGCGAACACCATGCCGGCCCGCGACAGGTCGAACATCGACACCGCCCAGGGGAACAGGAAGGCCACCTCCAGGTCGAAGATGATGAACAGGATCGAGACCAGGTAGAAGCGCACGTCGAACTTCATGCGGGCGTCGTCGAAGGCGTTGAAGCCGCACTCATAGGCCGACAGCTTCTCGGAATCGGGGTTCTTGGGGGCCAGCACCCAGGCCGCCAGCATGAAGCCGAGCCCGAGCGCCGCCGCGATCCCGAGAAAGATCACGATCGGCAGATATTCGAGAAGGAATGCGTTCATCCGTACGGGACCTCGTCCGCCGTTCAGGGAGGGGCGGATTCGGCGCTTTCTAGACCCGGAACCGCGCCCGTTCAAACCCATGCGGCGAAAGGTTCTTCTTGCGAGTGGTTCGCAGAAAATCCGGACTGCGACCCGACCCGGGCAGCGGCCTCCAGAGGCGTCGAAAACTGCTCAAGCCGCGCGCATCCTCGCTTGACAGTGCGCGGCGCCCCCGCCTAAACGACGCCCCTCGCCGCGACGCACTGCTTCGCGGCCGGAAAACGCGGGTGTAGCTCAGTTGGTTAGAGTGCCGGCCTGTCACGCCGGAGGTCGCGGGTTCGAGCCCCGTCACTCGCGCCATTCCCTCTGGCATGGACGTCAGGGAATGGCGCTCTCCGCTCCGTGAGCGGCTTCCGCCGATCCGAAGATTTCGACAGCCTCAGTTGCGCCCGGCGATCAGCACATTGCTGACGCGGCGGCCGAGGGGGTCGCGCGACTGCCAGGTCTCGCCGACGGCCGCGTCGATCATGGCGGTGCAGAAACGCGGGATCAGCACATGGGGCCGGATGTTGGTCAGGCAGAGCCGCCCGCCCTGCACGGCCCACCGCGCCGAGAGCCGGCGACCGTCGGAGAACTGGGCGGCGTAGGTGCCGTCCGGATTGAACCAGTGCTTCACCCAGCCGCCGTCCGAATAGCGCGACACCACCGTATTCCCGAAGGCGGCGTTGATCTCGGCCCGGCCCGGCCCGGCCGTCAGGCCGCAGGCCAGAACCGTCGCCACGGCAAGCGTGCGAAGCATGCGCCACCCCCTGCTCAACCCTTCCCCGGCCGGAACTATTAACAAGGGTTTAAGGAAAGCCAAGCCCCCGCGCCGGGGCCGCGAATAGTTGACTCTGGCGCAGGGGCTTCTATATGCGGCCCACGTTCGGGACAGGACTGGCGAATCCGCGCCGCCCGCTCGCCCAGAGACAGGGCGGTTCCGCACATCGCACGACGGCCCGATGCGCGGGGCGTCCTTCAGTACAGTCCCGAAGGATTCATGACCGAATTTTCCCAGTTGGGCCTTTCGCCCACGACCCTGCAGGCGGTCGCCGACACCGGCTACACGACCGCCACCCCGATCCAGGCCCAGGCCATTCCGGTGGCCCTCGCCGGGCGCGACGTGCTCGGCATCGCCCAGACCGGCACCGGCAAGACGGCGGCCTTCACCCTGCCCCTGATCGACCGGCTGTCGAAGGGGCGCGCCCGCGCCCGCATGCCGCGCGCCCTGGTGCTGGCCCCGACCCGAGAACTGGCCGACCAGGTCGCCTCCAGCTTCGAGAAATACGCCAGGGGCACCAAGCTGAGCTGGGTGCTGCTGATCGGCGGCGTCTCGATGGGCGACCAGGTGGCGGCGCTGAACAAGGGCGTCGACGTGCTGATCGCCACCCCCGGCCGGCTGCTGGACCTGTTCGAGCGCGGCAAGATGATGCTGAACGGCGTCGAGGTCATGGTCGTCGACGAAGCCGACCGCATGCTCGACATGGGCTTCATTCCCGACATCGAGCGCATCTTCAAACTGACCCCGCCGAAGCGTCAGACGCTGTTCTTCTCGGCCACCATGCCGCCCGAGATCACCCGGCTGACGACCCAGTTCCTCAAGGATCCGACCCGCATCGAGGCCTCGCGTCCGGCGATGACGGCCGAGACCATCACCCAGTATCTGGTGCGCATCCCCTCCAGCGATCCGAAGATGAAGCGGGCCGCCCTGCGGGCCCTGATCGGCCGCTCCGACGTGAAGAACGGCATCGTCTTCTGCAATCGCAAGTCCGAGGTGGATGTCGTCGCCAAGTCGTTGAAGCAGCATGGCTTCGACGCCGCGCCGATCCACGGCGACCTCGACCAGTCGCTGCGCACCAAGACGCTGGCCGCCTTCCGATCGGGCGAGCTCAAGCTGCTGGTCGCCTCCGACGTGGCCGCGCGGGGGCTGGACATCCCCGATGTCAGCCATGTGTTCAACTACGACGTCTCGCACCACGCCGACGACTATGTGCACCGCATCGGCCGCACCGGCCGCGCCGGCAAGACCGGCCAGACCTTCATGATCGTCACCCCGGGCGACGACCGGTCGCTCGACAAGGTGCTGAAGCTCATCAAGATGACCCCGGAGGAGCTGACGCTGGACGGCGCCGTCCTCGGCGACGGAGCGGCCCGTCGCCCGGACAGGGCCGACCGCGTCGACTCCGCCGACGAACGTCCGGCGCGCGCGCGGCGGACGCCGGCCCGGGCGGCGGAGCCGGTCGAGACCGCCGGAACCGCCGGAACTACCGAGGCCGTCGCCGAAGCCGCACCGGCCGCGCCGGCCGCGGAACCGGCCCCCGCGCCAGAAGGCCGGCCCCGGCGCAGCCGCGGTCGTCGCGGCGCCGCCGCAGCCCAGCCCGCCGCCCCCGAATCGCCCCCGTCCGCGGACGAGCCGCCGGCGGCTGCGGCCGAAGCGTCCGCCCCGGAGCGGCCGACCCGCGAAACGCACCTGCGCCAGTCGGATCGTCGCGGCGGGCCCGCCGCGACGGAGGCTCCGCGCAGCAACGGCCGTCCCTTCGGCGAGGCCGAAATTCCGGCCTTCCTGCGCCGCACCGTATCCAGCAGGGGCTAGAGCGAAATCGGTTTGGACGGCGATCGCGTCCAAACCCGGATCTTCGCTCCAGCCTTATACTGGAGCCTGATTCACGGCATCGGCGGAATCGCGAAGCGATTCCGCCTCAACCGATCAGGCTCTAGGAAAATCGGGCCGCCGCGCGGCCCGGTTTAACCGGGCGTTACGGAACCCCGGCCTAGTCTTCGGCGATCGGGTCGCCTGAGGCGGCCCCCAGAGGACGCCGATGACGGAAGCGGTCGAAACCACGCTGCGGGGACCCGAGGCCTATTCCCTGGCGCGTCGGGCCGTCGAGGCGATGGAGGCCGCGTCGATCTGGCCGACCCCGCTCAATTTCGAGCTCTGGCTGCAGTACCTCGGCGACCCCGAAGGGGCCCTGGGCCGAGAAATCCACCGCATGCTGGCCGCGGGCGAGCCGTTCACCGAGGAGGCGGCCGAGGTGCTGGCCGCCGAATACCTGCCGCGCGGCCGGCTGACCGAGGAGATCCGCGACGCCGGGCGGGTGCTCGACCGCGAACTGTCCAGCGTGACCGAAGCGATCTCGAAGGCCCACAAGGCCCAGTCCGACTACGGCCGCACCCTTGAGGGGGCCGCCGGAAGTCTGGAGTCCGCGCACGGCGCGCCGCAGCTGCGGGCCATCGTCTCGGGCCTGTCGAGCGCCACGCGAAAAATCCGCACGGACAACGAAACCCTGGAGAAGAAGCTCGAGCTGTCGACGCGCGAGATCGCCCGGCTCAGCGAACATCTCGAACAGGTGCGTCGCGATTCGATGACCGACGCCCTGACCAGTCTGGCCAACCGCAAGGCCTTCGACGAGCAGCTGGGCGGCGCCTGTGAAGTCGCCCTGGCCCAGGGCGCGCGGCTGTCGCTGGCGGTGCTCGACATCGACCATTTCAAGCGCTTCAACGATACCTGGGGGCACCAGACCGGCGACCAGGTGCTGCGCTATGTGGCCAGCGTTCTGGGCAAGGCCGCCAGCGGCGCGCGCCTCGCCGCCCGCTACGGCGGCGAAGAGTTCGCGATGATCTTCCCCGGCGAATCCCTGCCGGAGGTCGAGGCGGCTCTCGAACGGGTGCGCAGGGAGATCGGCTCCCGCTCGCTGCGCCGGCGCTCGACCAACGACGACCTGGGCGTGGTCACCGTCTCGATCGGTTTCGCCCACCACCGCGGCGGCGAGAGCGCGACCAGCCTGCTGGGCCGGGCCGACGCCGCCCTCTACGCCTCCAAACGCTCGGGCCGGAACCGGGTCACCTGCGCCGACTGGCTGAACGACGCCGCCTAGACCCCGCGCCGATTCGCGGCATAGTCGTCCGATGCGAAGCTTGGCCTTCCACATCGCCTACTGGGTCCTGTCGATCGGCTACACCCTGGCCGCCGTGATCGCGGCCCTGGCGCCGGGGCGGGCGGCCACCGGCTGGATCATCCGCCGCTATGTGAAGCGCATGGTCCAGGCCATGCGGCTGCTGGCCGGCATCCACATCCAGTACCGCGGCGAGGAGCGGCTGCCGGGCGGCGCCTTCATCATCGCCGCCAAGCACCAGAGCTGGGGCGACGGCTTCACCGTCTACGACCGCTTCGACGACCTCGCCTTCGTCACCGGCGACCACCTCGAGAAATTTCCGCTGATGGCCACGGTGCTGCGCAAGCTGGGGGCCATCGTGGTCAACAACTGCGGCGGCCGCGAAGCGCGCGAGGCGCTGCAGCAGCGCGCCGCCGACGCCCATCGCGACGGCCGCAAAATTCTCATCTACCCGGAGGGCAACCTGGCGAAGGTCGGCGAGAAATTCCGCTACCGCTCGGGCGTCTGGCACATGTACCGGGATTTCGACATGCCGGTCGTCCCCCTGGCCACCAACCTCGGCCTGTTCTGGCCGCAGGAGGCGTTCGAGAAACGCCCGGGTACGGCCACGCTGGAGTTCCTCGACCCGATCCCGACCGGCCTGCCCAAGGACGAATTCCTCGCCCGCCTCGAGGCGGCGGTGGAGGGCAGGACCGCCGAACTGGTCGCCGAGGCCACCGGGCGGCCGGTGACGCCGGCCGTTCAGGTCCCGACCCCGGACGAAGTGCGGCGGTCGCAAGCTCCGTCTATCGCTTCCGGGGCTTCTTGAGCGCCGCCTTGCGCCGCGCGGCCTCCAGCGATCTCCGGGCCCAGTCGACCGCCTCGTCGGGATCGTCGACGGCGCTGTCCGGAAGGCTCCAGTACGGCATGACCATGACCTTGCCGTCCTTCGCCGTATAGCTGATCTGGCGCGCGCCTTCGGCCTCCAGCGCCGGGCGGTTCTCCTCGTCGGCCTTCATCCAGATCACGCCGTCGTCCAGCAGGGCGAAGATCAGGCCGTCGGCATAGACGCCGGCGGCGCCGAACATCGGCTTGATCTCCATGGGACCCAGTCCGGAGAGATGCTCCCGGACCCAGGCCCCGAAGGCAGGATCATAGGCCACGGTCAGTCCGCGGTCCCGAGAGCCGGAACGATCGTCACGCTCTCGCCGCAGCCGCACGCATCGGTCTGGTTCGGATTGCGGAAGACGAATTTCGAGGCCAGCTTCGTGGTCTCGTAGTCGATCTCCGAGCCGATCAGGAACAGCACCGCCTTCGGGTCGATCAGGATGGTGACGCCCTTGTCCTCGACCACCTCGTCCAGCGGTTCGATCGCGTCGGCGTAGGCGAAGGTGTATTCCTGCCCGGCGCAGCCGCCGTTCTTGACGCCGACGCGGATGCCGACGGCCGGCGTGTCCGCCTTGGCCATGATCTCGCGCACCCGCTCCGCCGCGGCGTCGGTCAGCGACACCGCCTTGGGGCGCGGCCGGCGTTGACGGGTCGTGGTCTGAAGCTCGGTCATGGACGTCCTCAGAACATGTTCAGGGCCAGCTTGGCCTCGTCGCTCATCTTCGACGGATCCCACGGCGGGTCGAAGGTCAGGTCCGCCGTCGCCGACTTGACCCCCTCGACCTTCATCACCGCCTGCTCGACCCAGATGGGCATTTCGCCCGCCACCGGGCAGCCGGGGGCCGTCAGGGTCATCTCGACCCGCACGTCGAAATCGTCGGACAGGTCGACCTTGTAGATCAGCCCCAGCTCATAGATGTCGACCGGGATCTCCGGGTCGTAGACCGTCTTCAGGGCGGTGAT
>NZ_CALMZS010000189.1 GCF_937870815.1 uncultured Brevundimonas sp. | reverse complement strand
CGAGCGGGCAGCCGGCCCTCGCACGGATCGGCCCGGGCGACGGCCGGCGCCAGCAGGAGTCCGGCGGTGATCAGAAGACATTTCATCGGCCCAGGGTGGCGCGACGCCGGGCCGGGGACAAGCCCGGCGTGGAGAGAAAGGAAGGCCGGACGGCGGGCGCTCCGTGGTGGAGCGGAGAAGGAGACCGCCATGAGACCGACCCCGACCCCGACCCCGACCCTGATCCGGGCGCCGGCCCCCGAACCACGCGGGCGCCGTCCCGCGTCGCCGATCCTCGTTCCTGCGGCGCTGGACGATCAGACCTTGCTGGCTCTGATACTGGAGCGGATGGATCCGGAGACGGATTCTGCGCGGCTCGCCGCCGCCTTGCTCGAACAGTTCGGGAGCCTCGGCGGCGTCGCCGGCGCGGCGCCCGGCGATCTGGCCCAGGCGTCCAGCGTGGGGGCCGTCCTCCGGGCCGAGCTGACGCTTCTGCGCGAGTTCGCGGTCCGTCTTGCGCGCGCCGAAGCCAGCCGCCGCCCGGTCATCACGTCCTGGACCGCGCTGGTGGCCTATGTGCGGGCGGCGCTCGCTCACGAGCCGCGCGAGCAGTTCAGGACCTTGTTTCTGGATCGCAGGAACCAGCTGATGCGGGACGAACTCGTCGCCGACGGGACAGTTGACCATGCCCCTGTCTATCCGCGCGAAATCATTCGCCGGGCGCTTGAACTTTCGGCGTCGGCCCTGATCCTGGTCCACAATCATCCCTCCGGCGACCCGACGCCGTCGCAGGCCGATATCCAGATGACGCGACAGATCGTCGAGGCGGCGCGGGTCTTCAATCTGCAGGTCCATGACCACCTCGTCGTCGGCCGGGAAGGCACGGCCAGCTTCAAGGCCCTCGGCCTGATCTGAGGCGGCCATGACCTTGTATCGCATCGTCGCCGCCCTGGGCGGCGATCTCTATTCCGGCGGACGGCGCGCCAATGTCCCCGCGCCCGGCCATAGCGCGCGGGATCGTTCGGTCTCGCTGCTGCTGACCGACAACCGGGTCGTCATTCACGGCTTCGGCGGGTCGGACTGGAGGACCGTCCGCGATCAGTTGCACGACCGGGGCTTCATCGACGATGCTGGCCGATTGACCGGCGGTGGGCCGCCGGGTCCGCCGGTCCCAAGGCCCGATCCCCGTCTTCGTCTCCAGACGGCCTCGGATCTCTGGGCCGGTTGTCGGGGGCTGGATGGCGGCGGCCCCGCCGATCGCTACCTGCATCGGCGCGCCGTTCAAGCCGTCGCCGCCGCGTCGAACCTCAGGTTCCATCCGGAAGCGCCGATCTCCGTCTACCGGCCGCGTGGCCGGGGTCGCCCCGCCCTGATCGCGCGGATCAGCGACAGAGAGGACCGGCTGACGGCGGTGGAGCTGACCTATCTGGACCGGAACGGGCGTCTCGCCTCGGGCCTGCGACTGACGCGAAAGACGGTCGGTCTGGTTCCGGCCGGCGCCGCCGTTCGCCTGGCTTCGGCGGCTGCGGAGATGCTGGTCGGGGAAGGCGTTGTCACGACCCTGTGCGCCATGGACCGTTTCCAGCTTCCGGGTTGGGCCCTGATGGCGGCGAACAACCTCGCGGCCTGGACGCCGCCCGCGCGGGTGCGCCGCGTGCTGATCGCCGCCGACCGGGGAGCCGCGGGCGAGGGCTGCGCGGCGCGGCTTCGACGCCGCCTCGTGCCCGGCGGTCTGGAGGTCCGTATCGTCCTTCCAGACCCGCCGTTCGGCGACTGGAACGAGGTGGCCGTCGCCGCGGCGAAAGGAGAGGAGCGAGGGTCTTGATGGGCGCCGGAGCGGCGGGGATGGGCCCCGATGCCCGGCAGGAGAGTCCCCATGACCGACCTTGTTCCTGTCAGCATGCCCGCGGTCGTCGTCGCGCGCGACGAACGCACCGTCCGCCTCGGCGACATCGGCATCGCCCGCGAGAATCTGCGATTCAATGAGCCGCCGGATGACGACATCCCGACCTTGGCCGCCACGATGAAGGCCGCCGGCCAGCTGCAGCGCCTCACCGTCCGCCCCGGCCGCGGCAGAAAAGAGGAGCCCTGGATGGCATTGGACGGCCGCCGTCGTCGCCTGGCCCTGGGCTTGCTGCTGGACGCGGGGGAGATCGACGAAAATTACCCGGTCACGGTCTGTGTCGAGACCGATCCGGCCCGCCAGGCGGCGGTCGTCCTGTTGACCAACACAGCCGTGCCCGTTCATGTCGCGGATGTCATCGCCGCCATCGGCCGGATGCTGAAATCCAGGCTGACGGTGTCCGTGATCTCCCGGGCTCTCGGTTACGCCGAGATCGACGTCAAACGCCTGGCCGCCCTGGCCGGGCTGCCGCCGGTCGCCCTCGCGGCCCTGAAGGCCGGGCGCATGACCCTCAAACAGGCCCGGCTGCTGGCCCGTCTGCCGGACAAGGCGGAACAGGCCGAGCTCGCCGAGGCGGCGCTGGACGGGCATGGATTTCAGGATTGGCGCATCACGGAACGGCTCGACGAAGGGCGGGTCACCGCCCGGGACCGCCGCTGCGCCCTGGTGGATCCGGTCCGCTATGGAGAAGCCGGCGGCCGCACCGAGGCGGATCTGTTCGGGGAGCTGGCGCCCGTATTGCTCGATCCCGACATCCTGACCGAGCTGTGGATCCGACGGGCGCGCGCCATCGCCGCCGTCTTCGAGGCCGAGGGGATCGCGGTGCATGTCACCGCCGGTCCCGAGCCTGAACTGCCCGACGACCTGGAAGCGCTGGGCTATGTCTACGGCGGCCAGCTTCCGGCTGAAGACATGGCGCGTTACCGGGCCCAGCGCGAGGTGTTCAATGAGCGGGCGGAGACGGCCCGGCGGGCTCTCTCGGAGGCCGGCGACCCCGAGACTGTGGACGCCGCCATCATCGCCATGATCCGCGCCCGGGTGACGGCGGACCAGACGGGTTGCGGCGGGCGGGTGGTGACCACGATGGTGATGTGGCCCGCCGCCGGGACGGGCGTCGATCTGCGCTGCTACACGCCCGAGGAGCCCGAGATCGAGGAGGACGGCTCGACCGGGAGCGATTCACCGGACCGGGCGTCGGCGCCGCTGGCTTATGTCCCTCCCGAAGTGGCGACGCCCGAGCCGGAGATCGACGGCGTCAACCATGCCCTGCACGGCGTGCGCACCGACGTCGCGACGCGGGGACTGATCCGCGCCCTGGCCGATGACCCGGGCGCCGCCCTGACCGCCCTGATCGCGCGCCTGTTCACCGTTCTGGTGCTGCGCACCCATGTGGCGCGCTCGGACTCGGCTCTGGCCATCCTCGCCACCGGCTTCAATCCGGCCGGCGGGCGGGTGATCGAACCCCTGGACGGAGAGGTGCGCCAGCGGCTCGACGATCGCCGCGCGACCTGGCAGGCTTCGGGCGAGACCGTCATCGCCTGGGTTCATGCGCTGCCGCATGGCGAGAAGATGGGTCTGCTGGCCGAACTGACCGCGATCAGCCTCGACGTCCGCGAGGAACGCACGACCCTGATCCGGCGCAGCGCCCGCGCGGAAGCGGCTGAACTGGCCGCGCTCTGCGCGGCGGACATCACCCTGCACTGGACGCCTGACGCGCCCTTCCTTCAGCTTCATTCCAAGGGGCTGCTGCTGGGGATGCTCGAGGCCATGGGGGCCGAAGACGACCGCGCCAGGTCGCTGAAGAAGGGCGAACTGGTCGACTGGGTCGCCGAACAGGCGGCGTCGCGGACCTGGGCGCCGGCCGGCCTGTCCTGGGCGGGCTCGCCGCAGGACGATGCCGACGAAGCTGACGACCGGCCCATCGACGAGCAAGACCCTGCGTTCGACGACGACGGGGTTGGGGCGTTCGCCGTCACCCCGGCCGGTGAGGCCGCGCTCGATCCCGCCGCCGCCTGACCGCCAGTCTTCCTGACGGACGCCGCCCCGGCTCAGCCGGGGCGGCGTAGTCGTGCGAATCCCTGGCGCGGAAAAGGCGAGGAAAGGGCGGGGCGAGGCGAGCCTGCAGGTCCGGGAGGGAGGCGCCCTCCGCTCCAGGCTGCCGGAGCCTTCGCCATGTCCTCGACCCCCAACCTGTCCCTGTTCGCCGATCCGGCCGCCGGCGATGCCGCCGCCAATATCCTCGCTGCCGCCCGGGCGCTGGCGGCGCATCTGGCGCGGTCCCGTCCGCTCGACCGCAAGCTCGTCGCCGCCATCATGACGACCGCGTTCGGCGGGTCGGACGCCGAGGGCGTCTGGGCCTGGCGCGACGCCTATGACGCGATAGAGGCGGCGACGGTCCTGCAGATCCGGCGTCTCGCGCCCCAGGTCGGCCGCCTGGAAGATGCGCCGGCGGAGATCACCGCCCTGCTGGCGGCCGTCTCGGCGCTCGGGCTGACCCAGTCCCGGCGCAGCGAGGCGCAGGTCGAGTTCGATCAATTCTCGACGCCGCCTCATCTGGCCGCGCTCGCCGTCCTGGCCGCCCAGGTGCGTCCCGGCGACCGCGTCCTCGAGCCCTCGGCCGGAACGGGCCTCATCGCCTCGGTCGCGGAGGCCTGCGGTGGGCTGCTGAGCCTGAACGAGCTCGCGACCGGTCGGGCCGACCTCCTCGACGGGCTCTTTCCGGGCGCGGACCGGACGCGCCACGACGGACGCCATATCCATGACCTGTCCGCGGGCTCGGGCGAATTCGACGTGGTGGTGTGCAATCCGCCGTTCTCGAACCTGGCCGCCCATCTGACGGCGGCCCTGAAGGCCCTGGCCGACCATGGCCGGCTGGCCGCGATCGTCCCCCTGAACGCCCTGACGGACGCCGCGCTGCTTCGCCGCCTCTGCGAGGTCGGCGCCGTCGTGAGCCGCATCGCCTTGCCGTCCGGCGGTTTCGCCAAACATGGGACCTCCGTTGAGACCGGTCTGCTGGTGATCGACCGCGCCGAAGGTCCCGCGGGCGCCGCGCCGCTCCAGACCGCCGACGACCTGCAGAGCGCGGCGCGGATGACAGGGGCGATTTCGCCGCGGATCGGCGCCAGGCCGCGAACGCGCCTGCCGGTGACGATAGACGCCCTGCTGGGACCACGCGCGCGAGGCCTGGCCTTGCCCTCCGGCCGGCTGGCCTTTCTGGGTGGGGCTGCGGCCCTGACCTATGAGGTTCGCGCCTGGACGGGGGAGGGTCGCGATGTCGGGCTATACCAGGCCCACGCCCTGGGGCGGATCGTTCTGCCCGAGCCCCGCCCGCATCCGTCGCCTCTGGTCGAGTCCGGGCCCATGGCCTCGGTGGCGCCGCCGGCGCCGACCTATCGACCGGTACTCCCTCCGGCCATGCGCGACCAGGGCTGGATCTCGGACGCCCAGACCGAGATGGTCATCTACGCCGGCGAGGCCCACGCCGCGCATCTGCCCGGACAGTGGCGGCTGGACACGGCGCCCCACCATATGGTGCTCGCGCCCGAGGACCAGGAGGACGCCGTCCAGCTGCGGCGCGGCTTCTTCCTGGGCGATGGCACCGGCTGCGGCAAAGGCCGCCAGATCGCCGCCGTCATCGCCGACAACATGAGCCAGGGCCGGGTGCGCGCGCTATGGCTGTCACGGAACGACGCCTTGCTGGAGGACGCGCGGCGCGACTGGGCGGCGATCGGCGGCGGCGCTCATGACATCGTGCCCCTTTCGAGCTGGAAACAGGGGGACGCCATCCGGCTCGACCGGGGCATTCTGTACACGACCTATGCGACGCTTCGCCAACCGGCGCGGGGCGCCCGTCAATCGCGGCTCGACCAGATCATCGCCTGGCTCGGCGCGGATTTCGACGGCGTCATCGCCTTCGACGAGGCCCATGCGATGGCCAACGCCGCGGGTGGCGGCAAGGGCGCGCGGGGAACGAAGAAGGCGTCGCTGCAGGGGATGGCCGGTCTGGCGCTGCAGAACCGACTGCCCGATGCGCGGGTCCTCTATGTCTCGGCGACCGGCGCCACCACCGCCGAGAACCTGGCCTATGCCGCCCGGCTGGGCCTGTGGGGCGGGCCGGAGGCGCCCTTCATGTCGCGGGCGGATTTCCTGGAGGCCATGGACCGGGGCGGAGTGGCGGCGATGGAGCTGGTGGCGCGCGAACTCAAGGCGCTCGGCCTCTATGTGGCGCGGAGCCTGTCGTTCGAAGGGGTCGAATACGAGCCGCTGGTCCATCCCCTGACGTCCGACGACATCGCGATCTGGGACGCCTGGGCCGACGCCTTCCAGCTGATCCACGCCAATCTCGCCGAGGCCTTGAAGGCCGTCGGCGTCAACGACGAGGCGGGCAAGCCCAGGAGCGGCCAAGCCGCCTCGGCGGCCCATTCCGCCTTCGAGGGCGCCAAGCTGCGCTTCTTCGGCCATCTGCTCGCGGGGCTGAAGGCGCCGAGCCTGGTGGCCTCGATCCGGGAGGATCTGGGCCACGATCGCTCGGCCGTGGTCCAGATCGTCTCGACCAATGAGGCGGTGATGGAGCGGCGGCTGGCGTCCGTCCCGCCCGAGGAATGGAACAACCTTTCGATAGACATGACCCCGCGCGAATACGTCCTCGACTACCTGCGCGAGGCATTCCCGATCCACCTGATGGAGGCGGTCGAGGGGGAGAGCGGCGAGGTCACCCTGGTTCCGGTCATGGACGGGGGCCGCCCGGCCGTCAGCCGGGAGGCGCTGGCCCGGCGCGAGAGCCTGATCGAACGGATGGCCTGCCTGCCCGCCGTGCCCGGGGTGCTCGACGCCCTGTTGGAGGCCCTCGGCGCGGACGCCGTCGCCGAGATCACCGGGCGGTCCCGGCGGGTGGTCGTGCGCGACGGACGCAGGCTGGTGGAACGGCGCGGCGCCTCGGCGGCGCGCGCCGAGACCGACGCCTTCATGAGCGGCCGCAAGCGGGTGCTGATCTTCTCCGACGCCGGAGGCACCGGGCGTAGCTATCACGCGGACCTGTCGGCGGCGAACCGGCAGCGCCGGGTCCACTATCTGGTCGAACCGGGCTGGCGGGCCGACGCCGCCATCCAGGGCCTGGGCCGGAGCCACCGCACCCATCAGGCCTCGGCCCCGCTGTTCCGGCCGGTCACGACGGACATCCAGGGCGAAAAACGCTTCACCTCGACCATCGCCCGCCGTCTGGACACGCTCGGCGCGCTCACGCGCGGCGAGCGCCGGACGGCCGGGGCGGGCCTCTTCCGGGCCGAGGACAATCTGGAAAGCCCATGGGCGCGCCGGGCCCTGCTGGTCTTCTACGGGGCCCTGGCGTTCGGTGAACTCGCTGCGATGACGCTCGAGACCTTCATACACAGGACGGGTCTCAAGCTGCTCGACGCCGACGGCGGACTCAAGCCGTCCGACGACCTGCCGCCGATCCACACCTTCCTCAACCGCCTGCTGGCGCTCAGGATCGCCGACCAGAACGCCTTGTTCGAGGACTTCGACCGCATTCTCTCGGGCATCCTCGAGCGCGCCGCCGCGTCGGGGGATCTGGACCGTGGACTTGAAGACATCGAGGCGGAGGAATTGGCGGTTCTGCACCAGGAAACCATCCGAACCGATGTCTCGACCGGCGCTGAAACCGCCCTGGTGACCTTCTCGCTCAGGGTTCGTCGCGACATCCTGCTCTCGCATGACGCGCTGGCCCGGGCCGCCGACGTCGCCCATCAGCTGGTCGTGAACGCCAAATCCGGCCGGGCGGCGGTCGCCGAGCTCGGCCTGACCACCGCCACGGACGAGGACCGGCTGGTCGCCGCCGTTCGCCTGGTCCGGCCGGATGGGCGTCAGACCCTGCCAGAGAGGACCTTCGAGGAATCGGCCTGGAAGCCCGCGGCGACCGACGAATGGCGCCGCGTCTGGGATGAGGAGGTCGCGGGAACCGACCCCTGGCGGACGCGCGAGCTCACGCTCGCGACCGGTCTGCTGCTGCCGATCTGGGGCCGGCTGCCCGCGCGCGGCTGTTCGGTGCGCCGGGTCAGGGCGCCGGACGGCCGGCGCTGGCTGGGGCGTGTGCTGGACGAGGTCCAGGCCCGAAGCCTCAAGGCGAGTCTCGGCCTGACCGATGTCGGCGAGGCTTGGTCGGACGGGGCAAGGACCGCCGCCACCTTGCTGGATCGCAACGTCCAGCTCTCGCTGGAGGGCGGCCTGTGGCTCAAGCGGTCGCGGGTCATGGACCGCTGGCGGATCGAGGTGGTCGGCGGGCGGACGGACCGGGACGCCCTGGTCGCGCTCGGGTGTTTCGTCGAGATCATCGCCTTTACGCCCCGGGTGTTCGTGCCGACGGACCGATCGGACGTGGTGGAGGCGGTGCTGCGCCGCCATCCCGTCCAGACCGTCCTCGACGGAGCGGCCGCCTGAGACATGCGCCGGGCGGGGCGGAGGCCCCGTCCGGGCAGGATGAGGACGGAGGAAGGGAGGTCCCGGGTGAAGCGGAATCGGGGAGATCGGCTCCCCGGCGCTTCGGATCAACAGGAGACTGACATGCAGACCATGGTGTTCACCGGCCGGTTGGCGGCCGACCCCCAGATC
>NZ_CALMZS010000188.1 GCF_937870815.1 uncultured Brevundimonas sp. | reverse complement strand
AACGGGGGTCCGCGGGATTTCCGTCGCCGGCGCCCGCATCCTCGCACCGACGACGCACCAAGCAGGAGATCGCCCGGTCCATGAGACCCCTCGCAGTCTTCGACATCGACGGCACCCTGGTCGACAGCCGCGCCTCGATCTTCGAGGCCGCGACCGAGGCGTCGCGGGCGCTCGGCCTGCCCGAGCCCGAATACGATCGCGTCCGCAGGATCGTCGGCCTGTCCCTGCCGGTGGCCCTGCGTGAGCTCGAGCCGCATCTGAGCGACATCGACCTCGTCCGCTTCGTCGAGGCCTTCAAAGCCGTCTTCCAGCGCAGGCACAGCGATCCCGACTTTCATGAGCCGCTCTATCCCGGCGCCATGGAGACCGTGCGCCGCCTGCACCGCGACGGCTGGCGGCTGGCCCTGGCGACGGGCCAGAACCGCCGCGGCGTCGCCCGCAACCTCGCCCGCGAGGGCTGGGCCGACCTGTTCCTGTCGTCGCACTGCGCCGAGGACGGGCCGGGCAAGCCCGATCCGGCCATGCTCCAAGCCGCCATGGCCGCCTGCGACAGCGACCCGGCCCGCACCGTGATGATCGGCGACACGTCACATGATGTCAGGATGGCGATCAACGCCGGCGTCCTGCCGCTGGGCGTGGCCTGGGGCTTCCACACCGCCGAGGAACAGGTCGCCGCCGGGGCCCGCCATGTGGCCGGAGGCTTTTCCGAACTGGCCGTCGTGCTCGACGGTTTCGCCGATATGACCGGCGCCGCCCGAGCCTCCGCATGAGCCGCATTCCGCCCCTCGACCCCAATGTCGCCGCCCGCAAGGGCTTCCGCGAGTCCGAGGAGCGCCTCAAGCGCTTCTGGAAGGCCGTGGAGGTGGCGGCAGGCGAGGGCGGCTGGAGCGTCACCCTCGACGGCCGCACGCCGAAGACGCCGGCCCACGCCCCCCTGACCCTGCCGACCGAAGCCGCCGCCCGTCTCGTCGCCGACGAATGGGCCGCCCAGGGCGAGTTCATCGATCCCGCGACCATGCCCGCCACCCGCCTGGCCTCGACCGCCATCGACCGCGTCGGCCAGGCGCGCGACGCGGTCGCCGACGAGATCGCCGCCTTCGCCGGCTCGGACCTCGTCTGCTACCCCGCCGACCATCCGACCGCCCTGGCCGTCGAACAGGCCCGCGAATGGACGCCGTGGCGCGACTGGGCGGCGCTGGAGCTGGGCGTCCACCTCGAGCCGGTCGAGGGGATCCTCCACCGCGCCCAGGACCCGGCCGCGGTGGCCCGCGCGCGCGAGCTGGCCCTGCGCCTCGACGACTTCGCCCTGACCGGCCTGGCCATGGCCACGCCCCTGCTGGGCTCGGCCGTGCTGGCCTTCGCGGTGCAGCGCGGCGTGCTGTCGGGCGAGGCCGCCTTCGAGCTCAGCCGCCTCGACGAGGCCTTCCAGGAAGGCCGGTGGGGCGTCGACGCCGAGGCCGCCGAACGCACCGCCGCCCGGCGGGCCGAGGCGGCGCTGCTGGAGCGGTGGTTCCGGGCCCTGGGCTAGCGACCTCCCCGGGGGATCGCCGGAACGGCGGCGGAGGGGGCGCTTGCCTCCGCCTCCGGCCCTCCTTAAGCCTCGCGCTCAAGGAGACGCCGCATGAACACCATCCTCGAACAGCTCGAAGCCCGCCGCGCGGCGGCCCGTCTCGGCGGCGGCGAGGCGCGCATCGCCGCCCAGCACGCCAAGGGCAAGCTGACCGCGCGCGAACGCATCGAGGTGCTGCTGGACGAGGGCTCGTTCGAGGAGACCGACATGTTCGTCGAGCACCGCTCGCACGACTTCGGCATGGAATCCCAGCGCATCCCCGGCGACGGCGTGGTCACCGGCCGCGGCGCCATCGGCGGCCGTCTGGTCTATGTCTTCTCCAAGGATTTCACCGTCTTCGGCGGCTCGCTGTCGGGCGCCCACGCGGCCAAGATCGTCAAGCTCCAGAAGATGGCCCTGACCAACGGCGCCCCGATCATCGGCCTGTTCGACGCCGGCGGGGCCCGCATCCAGGAAGGGGTCGAGAGCCTGGCCGGCTATGCCGACATCTTCCTGCAGAACACCCTGTCCAGTGGCGTCATCCCCCAGATCAGCGTCATCATGGGCCCCTGCGCCGGCGGCGACGTCTATTCCCCGGCCATCACCGACTTCATCTTCATGGTGAAGGACACCAGCTATATGTATGTGACCGGCCCCGACGTGGTCAGGACCGTCACCAATGAGGTGGTCAGCCACGAGGACCTGGGCGGCGCCCGCGTCCACGCCGCCAGGTCGGGCGTCGCCGACGGCGCCTTCGACAACGACCTGGAGGCCCTGGCCGAGGTCCGCCGCCTGATCGGCTTTTTGCCCCTGTCCAACCGCGACAAGCCCCCGGTCCGCGACTCCTACGACGACCCCGAGCGCGACGAGGCCAGCCTGGACACCCTGGTCCCGGCCAATCCGAACCAGCCCTATGACATCAAGGAGCTGATCCTCAAGGTCGTCGACGAGGCGGAATTCTTCGAGATCGGCCCCGACTTCGCCAGGAACATCGTCACCGGCTTCGGCCGCCTCGACGGCCAGACCGTCGGCCTCGTCGCCAACCAGCCCCAGGTCCTGGCCGGGGTGCTGGACATCGACTCCAGCCGCAAGGCCGCCCGTTTCGTGCGTTTCTGCGACGCCTTCGACATCGCCCTGGTGACCTTCGTCGACGTGCCCGGCTTCATGCCCGGCACCCGTCAGGAGTACGGCGGCCTGATCAAGCACGGGGCCAAGCTCTTGTTCGCCTATGCCGAGGCCACCGTGCCCAAGCTGACCGTCATCACCCGCAAGGCCTATGGCGGCGCCTATGACGTGATGAGCTCCAAACACCTGCGCGGCGACGTCAACTACGCCTGGCCCTCGGCCGAGATCGCCGTCATGGG
>NZ_CALMZS010000187.1 GCF_937870815.1 uncultured Brevundimonas sp. | reverse complement strand
GAGGCCAGCATCATCTTGACCTCGGTCGGTTTGAACACCCGACCGTAGCGCTCCATGTAGTTGTCCTGGACCTCGATGTCGGCCTGGGTGAAGAAGCGGAAGATCTGGGTCAGCAGATTGCGTTCCGACGGCGTCAGATTGGCCGCCCAGTCCTTGCAGTCCTCGCCCAGCGGCACCTCCTCGGGCATCCAGTGGACCTGCTGCTGCTTCTTCCACATGTCGAAGGCCCACGGATAGCGGAACGGCTTGTAGGCGGCCGAGGCGGTCAGCAGGCCGGCGGTCGGGGCGGTGACGGGGGCGTGCGCGTTCATTGAGGCAACTCTGTCGGCGAATCCGGAAGGTGGTCGCAACCATGCGACTCCGGGGACCGTTCGCCAAGCCGGAATGCGGCTATATTGCGATCACATTTTCCGCGACCGCTAGATGTGGTAGGTGGCGACGAAGCTTCCGGGGAGAAGCCGGGGACGAGGCGGACGTCCGAACGGCGGCGTTTCGCGGCTTCCCGGGGCCGGTCCCGCCGGTCCCGGGGATCGCGGAGCGCGGCAGGAAGGTTCGGGGCCCGGGGCCGCCGTCGCCGCCCGCCCCTCTCAGGCCGCTTCGGCCGGCGCGGCGGCGGGGGGCAGGTCGCCGGCGAGGGCGCGGGAGACGATGGCGAACAGGGCGGCCTGGCTGACCGGCTTGGCCAGATGGCCGTTCATGCCGGCGGCGAGGCAGCGGGCCACGTCCTCGGGCATGGCGTCGGCGGTCATGGCCACGATGGGCGCCTCGGCCGAGGCGCCGGGCAGGGCGCGGATGCGGCGGGTGGCCTCCAGCCCGTCCATGCGCGGCATGCGCACGTCCATCAGGGCCAGGTCGATGGCGGCCCCGGCCCCGGCGGCGGCGGCGACCGCCTCATGGCCGTCGCAGGCCTCGATGACTTCGCAGCCGAAGGCCTGGAGCATGATGCGGGCGACCTCGCGATTGACCGGATGGTCGTCGACGACCAGCACCCGGGGCGGGGGCCCGGGCGTCGCCGCCGCGCCGAAGCCGGCCCCGGGTTCGGGGGCCGCCGCCGCCGGCGCGGGCGTCTCCACGGCCGCGTCCGGCGCGCGGCTCAGCGGCAGGTGCAGGGTGAAGGTCGAGCCCTCGCCCGGACGGCTGTCGACCTCGACGCGGCCGCCCAGCCGGTGGGCGTGGCGCGCCACCAGGGCCAGGCCCAGGCCCGCCCCCTCGTGCAGCCGGCTGGTCGAGGCGTCGGCCTGGGAGAAGGCCTCGAAAAGCTGGGCGTGGTGGGCCGGCTCGATGCCGCAGCCGGTGTCGGAGACGCGGATGACGACGCCGTCGCCGGCCCGGTCGAGCCGCACCGACACCCCGCCCTCGCTGGTGAATTTGACCGCGTTTGCAATCAGCGGATGCAGGGCCTGGCGCAGGGCGCGCCGGTCGCAGTGGAAGCGTGAACGCGACGGCAGGCGGTCGTCGATGGCCAGGGTCAGGCCCAGGGCGTCGGCGGCGGCGCGGCTGGCGCCCATGGCCTCGCGGGCGACGGCGGCGAGGTCCAGCGGCTCGGGCGAGACGGCGTATTCGCCGCGCGCGAAGTCGAGGATGTCCTCGACCAGCATCAGCAGGCCGTCGCTGGACTCGCGGATCTGGCGCGCCTGGCGCACCGCCCCGGCGTCGAGGTCGGAGCGGCCGGCGAGCAGGTCGGCGAAGCCGGCCACGCCGTTCAGCGGGGTGCGCATCTCGTGGCTCATCATGGCCAGGAAGCGCGAACGGGCGGCGGCGGCGTTCTCGGCCACGCGGCGGGCCTCCTGGGCGGCGGCGGTGCGGGCGCGCAGCCGGGCCTCGAGGCGCCGGCGCTCGGTCATCACCGTGCTGAGCGGCAGGATGGTGATCACCATGGCCAGCAGGAACAGGTTGTAGCCCCCCAGCCGCCGAACCATCGGCGGTATGCTCTCCAGCCCCGGCGTCTCGGCGATGCGGCTGAGGTGAACAGGGCCGTGGCCGAGCAGGGTGGCGGCGCCGCTGACCAGGGCGAGCGCGATCAGGGCGCCGGCCGTCCAGGTCGGCGACAGCCGAAGGCCGACCAGCATCATCGGCGGCGCGACGAGGAACATCAGCGGAGCGTCGTCCTGCCAGAAGACGACGGCCGTGGCGGCGAGCATCAGCCCGAGCAGGGCGATGCTCTCGGGCCGCCCCGCCGGGGCGGCGGCCTCGAAACGGTGACGCCGCGCCAGCAGCAGCAGCACCGGCGTGACCAGCAGGAGGCCGAGCAGTTCGATGGCGATGTAGTTCTGGAGATGAAAGGCCCAGATCGCCCACGGCAGCGGCCGGAGCAGGGCGAGGACGCCCATGCCGATGAGCATCGACCCGACGGCGGCGGGGGCCGCGGCCAGCAGGGCGAAGCGGGCCAGCCGGCCCGGCCGGCGCAGGTCGAGGGCGGCGCCGCAGACCCGCCGCGCCAGCACGGCGGCGACCATGGCCGTGCCGACGTTGATCAG
The DNA here is from genome assembly GCF_937870815.1 of uncultured Brevundimonas sp. Taxonomy (GTDB): domain Bacteria; phylum Pseudomonadota; class Alphaproteobacteria; order Caulobacterales; family Caulobacteraceae; genus Brevundimonas. The sequence goes on along the minus strand of NZ_CALMZS010000187.1, from coordinate 26,791 downwards.
GGTGTTGACGAAAAGGGCGGTCCAGCCGCCGCCGCGCATGGCGTTGATCAGGACGTCCAGGGCCGCGCAGGCGGCCAGCACCGCCAGGGCGGGGCGGCGGTGCAGCTGCAGCAGGGCGGCGGTGACGACGCCGGTGGCCAGCCAGACCGTGGCGGTGCCGAACCGCGCCAACGTCCAGTAGCCCAGCCCCATGGCCAGGGCGTACAGGATCACATAGGCCCAGGCGGGCGGACCGGCGACGCGGCCCGCGTCGTGCCTGAACAGACGCCAACGACCTTGCAAACCGACCCCCTCCGGTCACTCCCGAACGGCTACCGGTAAGGCCTGACCGTAAACAAATCAGATGCATGGCGGCCGGGGCGGCAAGGAACCGGCGCGCAACCGCGACCGTTTCCAGTCCCTCGCCCCCGAGGGTCCGCAGCCCATGTCAGACACCGTCGCCGACCCGAGCTTCCACCCGCCGGAGGAGGCGGTCGCCTTCTACGAGGAGGCCCTGGGCCTGCTGCAGCAGAGCGGCATCCCGTTCCTGCTGTCCGGCACCTATGCGGTGACGGCCTATACGGGCATCCGCCGGCCGACCAAGGATCTCGACGTGTTCTGCAAGCCGGGCGACTATCCGCGCATCCTCGCCTTCTTCCAGGCGCGCGGCTACCGCACCGACGTCGAGGACGAGCGCTGGATCGCCAAGGTGTGGAAGGACGAGCATTTCTTCGACGTGATCTTCGCCATGTCGAACGGCACCATAGCGGTCAGCGACAGCTGGTTCGGCGCGGATGTGATCGAGGTCTACGGCCATGAGGTCGGGATCACCCCGCCGACGGCGCTGATCCTGTCGAAGGTCTTCATCCAGGACCGCTACCGCTACGACGGCGCGGACGTGAACCATGTGATCCTCAAACAGTCGGCGGCGATCGACTGGAAATTCCTGCTCGATCAGATGGACCTCTACTGGGAGGTGCTGATGGCCCATCTGCTCAATTTCCGCTTCGCCTATCCGACCGAGCGGGACCGGGTGCCGACCTGGCTGATGACCGAACTGACCGGGCGGCTGCACGCCCAGGTCAATCTGCCGGCGCCGCGGGTCAAGGTCTGCCGCGGGCGGCTGTTCAGCCCGCGCGACTATATCGCCGACATCACCGAATGGGGTTTCGGCGACGTCGTCGGCAAGGGCCTGGAGGAGCGGCATGAATCCACCCACTGAGGCGCCGGACGGGGCCGCCCACACCGATCCGCAGACGCCGCAGCCGGGCCTGGAGCCGGGGCCGTCGAGGCGGCTGCGCGTGGCCGCGGTCGGCGACCTGCACGTCGGCGAGGCCCACGACCGGCCGCACCGCGAGCTGTTCGACCGGGTCCATGAGGACGCCGACGTGCTGTGCCTGTGCGGCGACCTGACCAATTTCGGCAAGACGCGCGAGGTCGAAATCCTGCTGGAGGACATTCGCGGCTGCAAGATTCCGATGGTCGGGGTGCTCGGCAACCACGAGCACGAATGCGGCCAGCCGGAGGAGGTGACGCGGCTGCTGTGCGAGGCCGGGGTCAGGATGCTGACCGGCCAGGCCTGGGAGATCGACGGCGTCGGTTTCGCCGGCGGCAAGGGCTTCATCGGCGGCTTCGGCCGCTACATGCTCAGCCCGTTCGGCGAGGCCGCGATCAAGAGCTTCGTGCAGGAGGCGGTCGAGGACGCCAACCACATCGAGAACTCGATCCGTATGCTGAGGACCGAGCGGTCGGTGGTGGTGCTGCACTATTCGCCGGTGGTCGACACGGTGATGGGCGAGCCGCCGGAGATCCACGCCTTCCTCGGCTCGTCGCGGCTGGGCGAGACCATCGACCGCTACGACAACATCAGCCTGGTGGTGCACGGCCACGCCCACCGCGGCGCGCCCGAGGGCCGGACCAACAAGGGCACGCCGGTCTACAATGTGGCCCTGCCGGTGCTGAAGGCGCTGGGCGACACTCCCTACCGGGTGTTCGAGGTCTGAAACGCCTCGCGCGGGCGGAAGCCGCGCCACAGGGCCCACAAGGCCAGGGCCGAGGCCACGCCGAGGATGTCGGCGAGAAGATCGCCCCAGCTCGGGTCGCGGCCGGTGAATTGCTGGACGATCTCGACAGCTCCGCCGATGGCGACCGCCGAGGCGGCCGCCCAGGTCCGACGCAGGCGCCGGAACAGGACGCCCAGGCTCCACAGGATCAGGCCGAAGGCGATGAAATGCGCCGCCTTGTCCCAGACCCGGCTGGCGGACTCGATATTCTGGTACGGCCCGATCATCAGGGCCAGCAGGACAGCCAGAACGGCCGCTGCGACGAGGCGTAGGAGAAGATGCATGAAATGTCGGGCTTTCCGGGAGGTGGGCTCTTCTATCAGCCCCGGGCCAGCACCCAAACCCCCGTCGCCGCGAAACCCGCCGCGGCGACGGCGCGGATCCATTTCAGCGGCAGCCGCCTCGCCGCCGCCTCGCCGAGCAACACCGCCGGGGCGTTGACCAGCATCATGCCCAGGGTCGATCCCGCGACGACCAGCGGCAGGGACTGGAACCGGGCGGCGAGGACGGCGGTGGCGACCTGGGTCTTGTCGCCCATCTCGATGACGAAGAAGGCGGCGGTGGTGGTCCAGAACACGCCGGAGAAGGTCTTTTCGGTGGTGTCCGGCGCCTCCTCGAAGCGGTCGGGGACCAGGGCCCAGACGGCGAAGCCGAGGAAGGCCAGGCCGACGGCCCAGCGCACCCACTCGCCCTCCATGAAATGCCCCAGCACCGTGCCGGCGAGGGCGGCGAAGGCGTGGTTGGCCAGGGTGGCGGCGAGAATACCGAGCAGGATCGGCAGCGGCCGCCGCCACGCCGCGGCCAGCACGATGGCCAGCAGCATGGTCTTGTCGCCGATCTCCGCGAGGGAGACGAGGCCGGTGGAGATCAGGAAGGCGTTCAAATCGTCTTCGTGCGCGGAGCCCCGGCGGGCGGACCTGTGGCGTTCGCAGCCGGGCTCCGCGTGGAAATCCCCTGCGAATGCCAGCGGTCTTGCCGTGCTGGCGGGGCCTGACGCTGGCGACGCGGTCGCTCGCTGCTTGAGGCCCCGAAACTTCCCGCGCCATCCTCTCCGGGAGAGGAAGCATGTTGACGCGAACCCCGCTGGAGGCGCGGGCGGCTACTCCCCGATGACGGGGCGGTCCTTAGCTTCGCGGCGACGCCGGCGCAAGGTCAGCTGAAGGCGACGAAGATCAGGGCGACGACGGCGACGTCGACGGTGCGGGCGAGGAAGGTCAGCATGGCGGCGGTCCCGGACGGAGGCGTTCGGGCCTTCCGTCAGCAAAAACCGTGCCGGACGTTCAGACGTCGGTGTCGCGGGCCTTGCCCGGCTTCGGCCGCCGCTCGGCGGCGCCGGAATACGCATTCCCCAGATAGGCCGAGCGGGCCGCGTCCAGCACCGGCGGGCCGCCCTTGAGGCCGCGCCTCTGGCCGGTCTGGCCGATCATCTGGGCGGCGAAGGCGGCGGCCGAGGCGTCGGAGGCCGGCGCGGGGGCAGGTCTTGCCGGGGCCCCGGCGGGTTCGGCGGGGAAGTCGGCCGGAACGAGGGCGCGGGAGGCCGAGGCGGCCCGGCGTTCGGCGGCGCGGCGGTCGCGCTCGCGGCGCTCGTCGCGGCGCTGGACCGGGCCGACGGGGCGGACGTCGTCGGCCATGCTCAGCCGGCCTTGCCGGGGGCGCGGGAGAGCTTGTCGAGCCGGTCCCGCATCTCGTCCATCTGGCGGCGCATTTCGGCCAGGGGATCGGCGTCGGCCGGTTCGGGCGGCGGCGACGCGGCCGGGCGCGCCATCCCGGCGGGGCCGAAGCCCGGCCACATCTTCATGGCCTCGGCGAACATGGCCATGTTGCGCTTGACCGCCTCGTCGATCAGGCCGACGCCGGGCGCGGCCCCGAAGGCCTTGGAGAACTGGCCGCGCATCTGCTCCTGCTGGCGGCTGAAGCTATCGAGCGACATCTCCAGATAGCTGGGCAGCACCCCCTGCATCTGGCCGCCGTAGAAGCCGATCAGCTGGCGCAGGAACTGGACCGGCAGCAGGGCCTCGCCGCGGCTCTCCTCCTCGAAGATGATCTGGGTCAGTATCTGGCGGGTCAGGTCGTCGTTGGTCTTGGCGTCGTAGACCACGAAATCGACCCCGTCGCGCACCATGCGGGCGAGGTCCTCAAGCGTGACATAGGCGGAGGTGGCGGTGTTGTAGAGCCGCCGGTTGGCGTATTTCTTGATGACGACGGTGTCGCCGGCTCCGGGCTTCTTGTCGGCCACGCGCGGTCCCCGATCCTGTTGCAATGCCGCACTATGCTGCGCCGCGCACGCGAATGTCTAGCCGAGCGCCGCGGGGGCCAGGACCACGCCGACCAGCACCGCCGCCCAGTGGGTCATGGCGCCGGTGACGACGAAGGCGTGCCAGATGGCCCGCCGGAACTTCACCCGGGGGCTGATGAAGACGAACACCCCGGCGGTGTAGATCAGGCCGCCGGCGACCAGCAGGGCCAAGGCGATCGGGTGGACGGTCTCGATCATCGGCTTGAGCGCCAGCACCGCCAGCCAGCCGAAGCCGATGTAGACCGCGCTCCAGAAGGCGTCCGAGAGGCGCGGCGCGATCAGCTTGACGAAGACGCCGCCCAGGGCCACGGCCCAGACCAGCAGGGTGAAGCCGACCGACCAGGCGCCCTCGAAACGCTGGGTGGTGAAGGGGGTGTAGCTGCCGGCGATCATCAGGAAGATGGCGGCCTCGTCCATGCGGCGCAGGATCGGGCGGGCGGCGCAGGGCCGGGTCTGGTTGTAGATGGTCGAGACCGTCAGCATGACGATCAGGCACAGGGCGTAGGCGGCCGTGGCCACGACCGCGCCGACGCCGGAATACAGCGCCGCCAGCACCGCCAGGACGACGCCCCCGACCGCGGCCAGGGTCAGGCCGACGACGTGAACGACCAGGTCGGCGGTCCTTTCGGCCGGCGTGCGGTAGTGCTCGATCATGTCGAGCTCGTCGGGAACGCAGACCCGGCCGAGAATCGTCTTCATCCGCTTGAGCATGGCCCCATCAAGCCCTTGGCTCCGTTTTTCGTTCCCCGCAGCATGGGCGGCGGCGATGACCATCGGCTGAACAGCCGCGACGAGGGTGACGAAAGGCGCGGGATGCGGCAGAAACGGCACGAATTGTTTCCCGCGGCCTAACGCCTCCCCGTCGCAGCGCCGCCTTCCGAGGTTCGTTCAAATGTCTGTCGAAGTGGTCATCGTCTCCGCGGCGCGCACGCCGGTCGGATCGTTTCTCGGCGCCCTGTCCGGCCTGCCCGCGTCGAAGCTCGGCGAGGTCGCCATCCGGGCGGCGCTGGAACGGGCCGGCGTCGGCGCCGAGGAGGTCGACGAGGTCATCCTCGGCCATGTGCTGCAGGCGGCGGCGGGCCAGGGGCCGGCGCGCCAGGCCGCCATGGGGGCGGGCGTCCCGCAGGAGGTCCCGGCCTGGAGCCTGAACCAGATCTGCGGCTCCGGCCTGCGGGCGGTGGCGGTCGCCGCCCAGCAGATCGCCCTCGGCGAGGCGCGCATCGTCGTCGCCGGCGGCCAGGAGAGCATGAGCCAGGCGCCGCACGCCCAGCACCTGCGGACGGGTCACAAAATGGGCGACCTGGCCTTCGTCGACACCATGATCCGCGACGGCCTGTGGGACGCGTTCAACGGCTATCACATGGGCCAGACGGCCGAGAACGTCGCCGAGCGCTTCGGCATCGGCCGGGGAGAGCAGGACGCCTTCGCCGTGGCCAGCCAGCACAGGGCCGAGGCGGCCCAGAAGGCCGGGCGGTTCGACGCCGAGATCGCGCCGGTGACCGTGGCCTCGAGGAAGGGCGACACCATCGTCGACCGCGACGAATACATCCGCCACGGCGCCACGCTGGAGGCCATGGCCTCGCTGCGCCCGGCCTTCTCGAAGGAGGGCACGGTGACGGCCGCCAACGCCTCGGGGCTCAACGACGGCGCCGCGGCCCTGGTGCTGATGGGCGCCGACCAGGCCCGGGCCCGCGGGCTGGAGCCGCTGGCCCGCATCGCCGCCGCGGCCACGGCCGGCGTCGACCCGGCGCTGATGGGCACGGGCCCGATCCCGGCCTCGCGCAAGGCGCTCGAAAGGGCCGGCTGGAGCGTCGCCGACCTCGATCTGGCGGAGTCGAACGAGGCCTTCGCGGCGCAGTCGCTCTGTGTACTGAGGGAGCTCGGACTGGACCCGGACAAGGTCAATGTGAACGGCGGCGCCATCGCCATCGGACATCCGATCGGGGCTTCGGGGGCCCGCATCCTGACCACCCTGCTGCACGAGATGAAGCGGCGCGACGCCCGCCGCGGCCTGGCCACCCTGTGCATCGGCGGCGGCATGGGCGTGGCGATGTGCGTCGAACGGCCCTGACGCGGCCGCCCGGCGCGGCTCAGGCGGCGTCGGCGGAGCCGGCGGCGGCCTTCAGCCTGTCCTGGTGCGCGCGCATGCCGGCGGCGATCAGTTCGGCCGCCTCGCCGGCGTCGCCCCAGCCCTTGACCGTGACCGCCTTGCCCTTCTCCAGATCCTTGTAGCGGGTGAAGAAATGCTCGATCTGCTCGACCAGTATGGCCGGCAGCTGACGGTAGCTGGCGATGTCGGTGTAATAGGGGTTCAGCTTGTCGACCGGCACGGCCAGGATCTTCTCGTCCCCGCCGGCCTCGTCCGCCATCTTCAGCACCCCGATCGGACGTGAGCGGATGATGCAGCCGGGCACCACGGGCGTCGGATTCAGCACGATGACGTCGCAGGGGTCGCCGTCGTCCGACAGGGTGTGCGGAATGAAGCCGTAGTTGCCCGGATAGTACATGGCGGTGTGCAGGAAGCGGTCGACGAACAGCGCCCCGGAGGCCTTGTCCATCTCGTATTTGACCGGCAGGCCGCCCTGCGGGATCTCGATGACCACGTTGACGTCCCAGGGCGGGTTGGGGCCGGCGGGGATGGCGTCGATGTTCATGACGGACTCGCCTATGGTGCAGTGCGGTACGGGGAGGCCGGGGTGATAGGCGCGCAAGACGCCCGACGCAAGGCGGACTTGCCCCGGCCGGTTCCCGGGGCCACGACGGCGAGCAGGAGCGAATTGGAGCGGTCATGACCATCCCCGACGGCCTGGCGCTGGCCTTCTTCCTTGTCTGCTGGCTCGGCTACGGGCCGCTTCTGGCCGGGCTGGCCCGGCGCAGCGGTTCGCTGAACGACGACATGATCGTGGTCCGGCGGGCCTGGATGAGGGTCATGACCCACCGCGAGGTGCGGATCGTCGACAGCCAGCTGATGGGCCACACCATCAACTCCGCCGGCTTCTTCGCCTCGACCAACCTGCTGCTGATCGCGGCGGTGGCCAGCGTGCTGTTCGGCGGCGACCAGGCCCTGCAGGGCCTGGCCTCGGTCGGGACGGACACGGTGCCGACCCGGATTCTCGAGGCCAGGCTGGCCCTGGTGCTGGTCTGTCTCGCCCGCGGCCTGCTCGACTTCATCTGGTCGATCCGCCAGATGAACTACGCCCTGGCGCTGATCGGGGCGGCGCCCGAGGTGGACGCCGAGGCCGATCGGCAGGCGCTCGGCGAGGCCGCGGCCGACCTGCTCAACCCGGCCCTCAGCGCCTTCAGCCAGGGCGTGCGCGGCTATTATTTCGCCCTGGCCGCGGCCGCCTGGCTGTTCGGGCCGGCGTGGCTGGGGCTGGCGGCGGCGGCGGTGTTCCTCCTGCTGGTCTGGCGTCAGGCGGCGTCGCCGGCGGCGCGCGCGGTGCGCACGGCGCGGCGGTTGCTGGAGCCGCACCTGCCGCCGCGCTGACACCGTCTCGCAAGCGCTCTGGGTTGCGACGGCCTCGGGACCGCGCTTTCCGTTACAGGGCGTGAACGCAGGTGCAAAATATCCGGTTGACGCGTTGTGCGCTGCACACTAGATTGATTTTCGACGCCTCGCGGCGTCATGCCCTTCCTGGGCGTTTCCTCCCTATAGACTTTCCAAGCCGCGCCCTCGGGCGCGGCTTTTTTTACGTCCGCGCCAGCGGTTCGTGGCCGGCCAGCAGGGCGGCGATGACCCGGGCCGTCCCGGCGGCGCAGCGCGGCCATCCGCGGCCGGGCCTCAGCGTCGCCTCGTCCAGATACAGGGCCCGGTTCAGCTCGATCTGCACGGCGTGGAAGCCCTCGGCCGGCCGGCCCCAGCGCTGGGTCGTCCAGCCCCCGGAATAGGGCTGGTTCAGCGCCACCCGCCAGCCCAGCGCCTCGAAGGCGCGCCGCAGCCGCCGGGTCAGGTCGGCGGCGCAGGCGGCCCCGTGCCGGTCGCCGAGCACCACGTCCGGCCCGCGCGCCCCGCCGGCCCCCTGGGCGGCCCGCGCCGGCATCGAATGCCAATCGATGAGCACCGCCTCGCCGTGCCGCGCGCGGGCCTCGCGCATCAGCCGCTCGAGGGCGGCGTGATAGGGCGCGTGGGCGCGGGCGATGCGGGCCGCCGCCTCCTCGCGGCCCAGCCGCCGGTCATAGAGCGGCCGGCCGTCGCCGGTCAGGCGCGGAATGACGCCGTAGCCCGCCCCGGCCCGCGGCGAGGCGGTCCGCCCCTCGAGGCCGTCGATCAGGGCCGGGTCGAGATCCTCCGGGTCCCGGTTCAGGTCGACGTAGGCGCGGCCGAACCGGCCCAGCAGCAGGGCCGCGCCGGCCGCCGGCCCAGGCGCGACCAGCCGGTCGACGAGGGCGTCCTCGGCGCTGCGCAGACTGGCCGGATCGAGTCCGGCCGCCGCGCCCATGTCGGCCGGATAGAGGTCGCCCGAATGCGGCGAGGCGAAGACGAACGGTCCGGGCGTCGCCGGCGCGACCAGGGCGAAGGCGGCCTCGCCCGCGCCGTGATCCGCCTCCTGTCCGCTGTCCCGCATGGCCGACCCATAGCGTGTTTCGGCGATCGATCCACAGGTTCGCGCGCCCGGGCCGCTTCGCCGTATCGGGGATTTTCATGGCGGGTTTACCGATCGCGTCGTAGCGTTCCGGCTGACAAGACGGGGCATTATCTTCATGGCGCGCATTCTCCTGGCCGAGGACGATCATTCGCTTCGGGGCTTCCTGACGCGGGCGCTCGAGCGGGCCGGCCATTCGGTGGTCGACTGCGAGAACGGCGACGACGCCATCGACGCGCTCGACCAGGGTCCCTGGGACCTGCTGCTGACCGACATCGTCATGCCCGGGGCCGACGGCATCGAGGTGGCCCGCGTCGCCGCGGCGCGCCAGCCGGGCATCCGGATCATGTTCATCACCGGCTTCGCCGCCGTCGCCCTGTCGGCGGCCCAGGCCAGCCCCCAGGCCAAGGTGCTGTCCAAGCCGGTGCATCTGCGCGACCTGGTCGGCGAGGTCGAGCGGATGGTGGCGGCCTAGCCGGCGAGTCGCGCCGCGCCGGGTCGGCGCGGCCCGCCAATATGGCCCTTGCGGGAGCCGAGGCCGCCGGGTTATAGACCGCGCCTTCCCGTCCCCGGGCGCCCGGGGACCGTCAAGGCGGACGCGTAGCTCAGCGGGAGAGCACTACGTTGACATCGTAGGGGTCACAGGTTCAATCCCTGTCGCGTCCACCATTCTTTTCAATGACTTGATGGCGATCAGGCCCACTGCAGGTCGGGCCCTCGCCCATGATTGGCCCGGGAAACGTCCCTGCGGCGAATTTCGCACCTGATCACCGCAATTCATGCGGTGATCGCCCCCGCGGCGATTGTGGCCCATATTCTCCGCAAGAGATGCGGTGAATGGCCGAATACATCCATGAGCAGGACGCCTGGCCCCGGTTCGAGTGGCGCATGGACGCGCTCGCCGACCGCCTGGCCGCCGTGCGCCATCGGCAGGGCCGGTTGCTCGGCCGGATGCAGGGTCTGGGCTTCGACCTGCGCGCCGAGGCCGTGCTGGCCACCCTGACCGAGGACGTCCTCAGGTCCAGCGAGATCGAGGGCGAGGTGCTGGACAAGGACCAGGTCCGCTCCTCCATCGCCCGCCGCCTGGGCCTGGACATCGCCGCCCCGACGCCGGCGGACCGCCACGTCGACGGCGTGGTCGAGATGATGCTGGACGCCACCCAGCGCTATGAAGAGCCCCTGACCCGCGAGCGCCTGTTCGACTGGCACGCCGCCCTGTTCCCCACCGGCCGCAGCGGCATGACCAGGATCGTCGTCGGCGGCTGGCGAACCGAGGCCCCGGGCCCGATGCGGGTCGTGTCCGGCCCGGTCGGTCGTGAGCGGGTGCATTTCGAGGCGCCGGAGGCCGACCGGCTCGACGCCGGGATGGACGCCTTCCTCACCTGGTTCAATGCGCCGGCCGCGACCGACCCGGTGCTGAAGGCGGCCATCGCCCACCTGTGGTTCGTGACCATCCACCCGTTCGACGACGGCAATGGTCGCATCGCCCGCGCCATCGCCGACATGGCCCTGGCCCGGTCCGAGGGCAGCCCGCAGCGCTTCTACAGCATGTCGGCGCAGATCAGGACGGTGCGGCAGGCCTATTACGCCATGCTGGAACGGACCCAGAAGGGCGACCTCGACGTCACCGCCTGGCTGGAGTGGTTCCTCGCCGGCCTCGACGGCGCTTTCGACGGCGCCGAGACCATCCTCGGCGCCGTCATGCGCAAGGCCCGCTTCTGGGAAGCCCTCGCGGGGCAGGCCTTGAGCGAGCGCCAGACGAAGGTGGTGAACCGGCTGCTGGATGGGTTCGAGGGCAAGCTGACCACCTCGAAATGGGCCGCCCTTGTCAAGACCTCGACCGACACCGCCCTGCGCGATATCACCGATCTGGTCGAGCGCGGCGTCCTCGTCAGGGACGCGGGCGGCGGCCGGAGCACCACCTACTCACTGGTGGAGCCGGCGGAAGGCCTGTAGGGAAGCGGCGAACCCGGGCTCTCCGCTGTTGCGGCGGCCCGGCGCCTTGCGCGCGTTTTCCATATGATCCGGTAGACGCCGACCTCGGGGCCGCCCCGCGGCGGCGTTCGATCAGAACCAGGCCCTGAGGCCGACGACGAGACGGAGGTCCTCGGCCTCGCCTCCGCGCGCCTCGAGGGCCTCGGCGGCCGCGCCGAAGGCCCGGCTCCATTCGACCCCGGCGTAGGGGGCGAACTCCCTGCGGACTTCATAGCGCAGGCGCAGGCCGGCCTCGACCGAGGACAGGCCGGAGCCGAGGCCCAGTTCGGGGCTGTCGCCGGCGGACAGCTCGATCCCGAGGCGCGGCTGGAGGATCCATCGCTGGGTGATGCGCTGGTCGTATTCGGCCTCGACGCGGGCGGTCAGGTCGCCGTCGGTCGACAGGAAGGCGGCGGCGTCGACCTCCCACCAGTGGGGCGCCAGCCCCTGCACGCCGATCACCAGATGGGTGGCGTCGGGGCCGTCCGCCCGGATGTCCTGCCGCAGCCCGGCCTGGACGTCCCAGAACGGCGCCACGGCGCGGCTGTAGAGGGCCTGCAGCGCGGCCTCCTCGACGTCGCCGCCCTCGCCGTCGCCCTCGGACTTCCACCAGAAGCGGTTGATGTCGCCGCCGCTCCAGCCCTGGGCGTCCCAGAGCCAGGCGTCGCCGGAGTCGCCGAAGCTCGCCTCGAGGCGATCGACGATGACGGCCGTGGTGCGGATATCGCCGTGTTCGGCCCGCACGATCCGGCGCGAGGCGGCCATGGCCTCGGGGCCGAAGACGAGGTCCGCGGCATGGACCGGTCCGCCGAAGGCCGCGGCCGGAGCCGGCGGCTCGGCGGGCCGGCCCGGGTCGTCGGCGCTGGTCGGCGCATCCGGCGGGCCCCCGGCCGTCGCCGCCGGCCCGTGGCCGGCGTGGGGATCGGCGTCCGGCGGCCGCTGACCGGCGTCAGGGTCCTGGGCGGCCGGGGTCGGGGGAGCCGGCATGGCATGGCCCGCATGCGGATCCTGGACCGGGGCGGGGGCCGGAGCCGGGGCTGGAGTCGGGGCTGGAGTCGGGGCCGGGCGCGGCATGACATGGCCGGCGTGCGGGTCCTGGGCCAGGGCGCCGTGCGGGGCGGCGGCGACGGCCAGCGGCGCGAGGAGCAGGGCGAACCGGATCACTGTGCGCCCCCTTCCATCGGCCGCACCGTGACCACGTTGAACATGCCGGCGTGCATATGCAGCAGCAAATGGCAGTGGAAGGCCCAGTCGCCGGGGTTGTCCGCGGTCAGGTCGAAGGTGACCTTGCCGCCGGGGGCCACATTGACGGTGTGCTTGAGGGGCTGATGCCCGGCCGGCCCGCCGGTGACCAGTTCGAAGAAATGGCCGTGCAGGTGGATGGGGTGGGCCATCATGGTGTCGTTGACCAGGGTGACGCGGACCCGTTCGTCGCGCCCGAAACGGATGGGCTCGACCAGTTCGCTGAATTTGCGGCCGTCGAACCCCCACATGAACCGCTCCATATTGCCGGTCAGGTGGATCTCCATGGTCCGCGACGGCGGACGCCGGTCCCGGTTCGGCCGCAGCGAGACCAGGTCGGTGTAGACCAGCACCCGGTGCGGGACCCGCTCCAGCCCGGTCGGCCGCTCGCCCATGCGGTTGGCGGGATCCATGGCGACCATGTCCACGCCGACGCCCACGGCCATGTCCGGCGGCGCGTTTTCGGGGTCGCGCATGTCCATGCCGGCCATCGACATCGCCGCCCCGCCCCCGGCCGCCTCGCCCCCGCCCCCGGCCGCCGCGGCGCCGTGATCCATGCCGGCCATGGCCCCGTGGTCCATTCCGGCCGCGCCGGCCGCGCCGCCGTGGTCCATGCCGCCCATGCCCATGTCGCGCATGGTCAGGGTCGGGACCTCGCGCAGCGGCGGGACCTCGGCCGTCATGCCCAGGCGCGGCGCCAGGGTGGCGCGGCCCATGCCCGAGCGGTCGATGGCCTCGGAGACGATGGTGTAGGCCCGGTCCCCGGTCGGGCGGACGATCACGTCATAGGTCTCGGCGACGGAGATCTGGAATTCGTCGACCTCGACCGGGCGCACGTTCTCGCCGTCGGCCTGGACCACGGTCATGGCCAGGCTGGGAATGCGGACGTTGAAGATCGACATGGCCGAGGCGTTGATGATGCGCAGCCGCACCCGCTCGCCGGGCCGGAACAGTCCCGTCCAGTTCTCCTGCGGGCCGTGGCCGTTGATCAGATAGGTGTAGGTCGAGCCGGTGACGTCGAGGATGTCGCGCGGGTCCATCCGCATCCCGCCCCACATCCGGCGCTCCTCGAGACTGACGCCGTCGCTGCCGTCCAGCAGGCCCGCCAGGGTGGTGCGTTGCCGGTTGAAATAGCCCGGGCTCTTCTTGAGCTTGTCGAGGATCTGGTGCGGGTGCATGAAGCTCCAGTCCGACAGGACCAGCACATGCTCGCGGTCGTAGCCGACCGGGTCCGCCCCGGCCGGGTCGATGACGATCGGGCCGTAGTGGCCGAGCGCCTCCTGCAGGCCCGAATGGCTGTGGTACCAGAAGGTGCCCGACTGCCGGATCGGGAATTCGTAGACGAAGGTCTCGCCCGCCCGGATGCCGGGGAAGCTGACCCCGGGCACGCCGTCCATCTGGAACGGCACCAGCAGGCCGTGCCAGTGGATGGAGGTGTCCTCCTCGAGCCGGTTGGTCACCGACAGGCGGACGTCCTGGCCTTCGCGGAGGCGCAGCAGGGGGGCCGGCAGCATGCCGTTGATGGTCACCGCATGGCCGGTGCGGCCGCCCACGCTGAACGGCGAATGTCCGACGGTCAGGCCGATGTCGGGGCCGGTCAGGGTCGGCAGGTCGGCGCGCAGGCCCGGCGATCCCGTCTGCGCCCAGGCGGGCAGCAGGCCCTGCAGCCCCAACAGCCCTCCGCCGGCGGCGGCCCCGCGGAGAAGCGTTCGGCGGTCGAGGCGTGGAGTCGGCATCGGCGAGCGTTCCCTGATCGGCTGTCCGGCGCTTCAATATAGGAATCCGGGCGGCGCACCACCTTGCGGCGCGACGCCACAGGCCTGGCGGGCGGCCGCCCGCGCCAGCAGGGAATGACCGGCGCCGCGCGAGGGCCCGGCCGGGACCGGGGGCGAAAAATACGGCTTGCGGAATCGGGCCCGCTTCTGTCGCCTGCGGAGGCCGTCTCGCCTGGAGTCGGCCCCATCGCCCCCGGGGCGTTCACCGCGGAAGACGCCGGCATGCCCAGCTTCTACGAATTCTTCGCCGGCGGCGGCATGGTCAGGGCCGGGCTGGGCGAGGGCTGGACCTGCCTGTTCGCCAATGATTTCGACGCCCGCAAGGGCCGGGCCTACGAGGCCAATTGGGGCGTGGGCGGAGAACTGACGGTGGGCGACATCCGCGCCCTGGACGCCGCGGCCCTGCCGGGCGAGCCGGATCTGGTCTGGGGCAGCTTCCCCTGCCAGGACCTGTCTCTGGCCGGGACCGGGGCCGGGCTCGGCGGCGAACGGTCCGGAACCTTCCACGCCTTCATGGGCCTGGTGCGGGGGCTGGCCGGCCAGGGCCGCGCGCCGCGGCTGGTCGCGATCGAGAATGTCTGCGGGACCCTGACCTCGCACGGCGGACGGGATTTCGAGGCGATCTGCGCGGCTTTCGCCCAGGCCGGCTACCGCTACGGGCCGCTGGTCGTCAACGCCGAGCTGTTCGTGCCCCAGAGCCGGCCGCGGCTGTTCGTGATCGGCGTGCGCGACGGCGCGGAGATCGCGCCCGGACTGCTGTGCCGGGAGCCGGCCGGGCCGTTCCACGGCCGCGCGGTGCGCCGGGCCGCGGCGGCGCTGCCGGAGCCGGGCCGCGAACGCCTGCTGTGGTGGAATCTGCCGCCGCCGCCGCCCCGGGCGGCGACCTTCGCGGACCTGGTCGAGGAGGCCCCGGACGGCGTCCGCTGGCATGACCCGGCCGAGACCGGGCGGCTGCTCGGCCTGATGTCGCCGGTCAATGCGGCCAAGGTCGAGGCGGCGCGACGGGCCGGGCGCCGCATGGTCGGCGGCGTCTACCGGCGCACCCGGGTCGAGGCGGGCGCCAAGGTGCAGCGCGCCGAGGTGCGCTTCGACGACCTGGCCGGCTGCCTGAGGACCCCCGCCGGCGGCTCAAGCCGCCAGATCATCCTGGTGGTGGACGGCCGCCGGGTCCGGTCGCGGCTGCTGTCGCCGCGGGAGACGGCGCGGCTGATGGGCCTGCCCGACGACTTCGTGCTGCCGCCCAACTCCAGCGACGCCTACCATCTGACCGGGGACGGGGTCGCGGCGCCCGTGGTGCGCCATCTGGCGCGGCGCCTGTTCGAGCCGCTGATCGCCGCCCCCGCCTCCCGGCGCCGGGCCGCCTGAGCGGGCCCGGGGGTCGGCCCCGACGCCCCCGGATCTTCGCTCCAGCATTAGACTGGAGCCTGATTTACGGCCTCGGCGGAATCGCGAAGCGATTCCGCCTCAACCGATCAGGCTCTAGTGGCGGGGCGCGTCGGCGGCGGGCAGGCTCGCGACCGCGTCACGGCAGGCGCGCTCGCAGTCGCGGCAGGCCTCGGCGCAGATGCGGCAGTGCTGATGCATCGCGGCGTGGAGCTCGCACTCCTCGGCGCAGCGGGCGCAGGCCAGTTCGCAGGCCCGAAGCTGGGCGGCGATCACCGGCACGTCGCCGCCCGAGCGCCGGGTGGCGATCAGGCCGCTGGTCAGGCAGACGTCGGCGCAGTCCATGTTGAGCCGGATGCACTGGACCAGCTGGGCGACCCTTTCCTCGCCGAGGCAGGCGTCGGCGCAGGAGGCGCAGACCTGGGCGCAGTCGAAACAGGCCTCGACGCAGCGGGCGAGGGCGGTGTTGACCTCGCCGCGGACGTGGGGGTGGGCGGCGATCATCTGTTGGGCGTGCATGACGGACTCCGGGTTGAGGTTCGGCGGACCAACCGGCCGCGGCCGGGGAAGTTCTCGGCCCGGCGCGGAAAAATCGCCCGGGACGGAGCCGGTCAGGTCTCCGGGGGCCGCCGCCGCGCGCCGCCGGCCCCGGCCTGGTGCTCGATCCGCCCGCTCTCGACCTCGGTGCGCGAGAACACCTCTTCCTGACCGGCCTCGAGCAATTCCTCCGCCGGTCCGCCGAGGCCGCCGACGACCAGGCCGGGCGGAGCGGCGGCGGGAGCCTTGCCGGACGTGCGGGTCATGTCGCGGCAACGGCGCAGGCCGCCGCGGGTTCCGCGCCGGCGGGCCCGGCGACCAGCTGGCCCTGCTCGGCGGCGGGGCGGCGACGGTGGCCGTCGTCTGGCAGGCCCTGCCGACGGTGATCGGCTATTGGGCGTCGGGCCGCCTCGGCATCTCCAGCCCGCGCTGCACCGCCGGACGGGCGAGGCCGCGCTCCAGCCAGGCCGGCACGTTCTTCAGCGTGTCGAACTCGACCAGATCGCCGGCCTCGTAGAAGCCGATCAGATTGCGCACCCAGCCCAGCATGGAGATGTCGGCGATGGTGTATTCGCCCATGACCCAGTCGCGGCCTTCCAGCCGCCGGTCGAGCACCCCGAGCAGCCGCTTCGACTCGGCGACGTAGCGCTGCAGCGGCCGCTTGTCCTCGTACTCCCGCCCGGCGAATTTGTGGAAGAAGCCGAGCTGGCCGAACATCGGCCCCAGCCCGCCCATCTGCCACATGACCCACTGGATCGTCTCGTAGCGGGCGGCGGCGTCGGCGGGGATCAGCTTGCCGGTCTTCTCGGCGAGGTAGATCAGGATGGCTCCCGACTCGAACAGGGCCAGCGGCTTGCCGCCCGGGCCGTCGGGATCGAGGATGGCGGGGATCTTGCCGTTGGGGTTCAGCGACAGGAATTCCGGAACCCAGGTCTCGCCCTTGTTGATGTCGACCAGATGCGGCTCATACGGCAGGCCGGTCTCCTCCAGCATGATCGACGCCTTCACCCCGTTGGGCGTGTTCAGCGAATAGAGCTGCAGGCGGTCGGGATGCCGGGCCGGCCAGCGGCGGGTGATCGGGAAGGCGGAAAGGTCGGCCATGACAAGCTCCTGCTGCGTCCGGAAGGGATATAGGCGGGCGAAGCTTAACCGAAACCGCTTCGGTGGCTCATTTGCGCGGCCGATCGACGGGGCGATATGTCGTCTGTTTCCCGACGGAGGAGGACGCCGGCCCCGGCGCTGCGAACGGTCTTTTTCGCCCCGGTCGGCCGGCCCTCGGCTGGACCGCGCGCGCGCGTGAGGGCATTGGAGGCGGATGACGTTTCCGACCCCGTCCCCCGCCGACTGGAAGGCCCTGGCCGAGAAGGCGCTGAAGGACCGGCCGATCGAGAGCCTGATCCACCTCGACGCCGACCAGCTGGCCATCCGGCCGCTCTACGCCGCGGCGACGGGCGCCGAGCCGCTGTCCGCCCCCCGCCCGTCGGACGCCGCCGGCCGGCCGTGGGACCTGCGCACCCTGGTCGAGGGCGACGACGCGGCGGCGGTCAATGCGGCGGTGCTGGCCGACCTCGAGGGCGGCGCGGCTTCGGTGGTGCTCAGAGGCGCGGCGCTGGCCGACCCGGCCCCCCTGGTGGCGGCGCTGGACGGGGTGGCGCTGGAGCTGGCGGCGGTCGGGCTGGACGCCGGGCTGGGCGGACCGGAGGCGGCCAACGCCCTCGCCGTGGCCGCCAAGGGTTCGCCGCGGGCCAGGCTGATGTTCCACATGGACCCGGTCTCGGCCTTCGCCGAGACCGGCGAGGCCCCGCGCGCCATGGAGGAGCATCTGGGGCTGGCCGCCAACACCGCGGCGCGCCACGCCGCCGCCTATCCGGAGGCGACCTTCTTCCTCGCCGGGGGCCGGGTGGTCCATGAGGCGGGCGGCTCGATCGGGCAGGAACTGGCCTTCGTGGCCGCCAATGCGACGGCTCTCGTCCGGGCCGCCCTCGAGGCCGGGATGACGGCGGAGCAGGCCCTCAAGGGAACCGTGCTCGGCGTCGCCGTCGACCAGGAGTATTTCGACGGCCTCGCCAAGGTCCGCGCCCTGCGCCTGATCTGGCGTTCGCTCAGCCGCGCCTTCGGGGCCGAGACCCCCGCCGTCATCGAGGCGCGCTCGTCCCGCCGGATGCTGGCGGCGCGCGATCCGTGGCCGAACCTGCTCAGGCTGACGGCGGCCGGCTTCGCCGGGGCGGTCGGCGGGGCCGACGCAGTGGTGCTGGACGGCTTCTCCCGCGCCCGCGGCCGGCCGGACGCCTTCGCCCGCCGCCAGGCGCGCAACACCCAGCTGGTGCTGATGGAGGAGGCCCATGTCGGGCGGGTCGCCGATCCGGCGGCGGGGTCGTGGTTCCTCGACCAGCGCACGCGCGAGCTGGCCGAGGCGGGCTGGGCCGAATTCCAGCGGATCGAGGCCGAGGGCGGCATCGTCGAGGCCCTGCGCGGGCATCTGGTCCAGCCGCGCGTGGCGCGGGCGCGGCAGGCGCTGGAGGCGGCGCTGGCCGGCGGCGGCGCGGCGATGGTCGGGGTGACCCGGTTCATCGACCCCGGGCCCCGCCCCGCGCCCGCCGAACCGGAGCCCGCCGTGGCGCCGGAGGGCGGCGGCGACGCCTGCGTGCCGCTGACGCCGATCCGCCTCGCCGCCGCCTTCGAGACCGGGGAGGCCGGCCGGTGACGGGCCCGGATTTCACCCGGGTCGAGCTCGACCCCGGCCCGACCGGGCCGGCTCCCGCCGGCGAGCCGTGGCGCACGCCCGAGGGTCTGGACGTGGCCCCCGCCTATGGCGCCCCGGCCCTGGAGGGGCTCGATTTCATCCATGGCCTGCCCGGGATCGCGCCCTTCCATCGCGGGCCCTATCCGACGATGTATGCGTCCAATCCCTGGACCATCCGCCAGTATGCCGGCTTCTCCACCGCGGAGGCGTCCAACGCCTTCTACCGCCGCAATCTCGAGGCCGGTCAGAAGGGGCTGTCGATCGCCTTCGACCTGGCCACCCACCGCGGCTACGACAGCGACCACCCGCGGGTGAGGGGCGACGTCGGCATGGCCGGGGTGGCCATCGACTCCATCTACGACATGCGCACCCTGTTCGACGGCATCCCGCTCGACAAGATGTCGGTGTCGATGACCATGAACGGCGCGGTCCTGCCGGTGCTGGCCCTCTATATCGTGGCGGCGGAGGAGCAGGGGGTGCCGCACGCGGCCCTGACCGGGACCATCCAGAACGACATCCTCAAGGAGTTCATGGTCCGCAACACCTACATCTACCCCCCCGGGCCGAGCATGCGGATCATCTCGGACATCTTCGCCTGGACGGCCGAGCACGCCCCCAGGTTCAACTCGATCTCGATCAGCGGCTACCATATGCAGGAGGCCGGCGCCTCCGCCGACCTCGAGCTGGCCTACACCCTGGCCGACGGCGTCGAATACCTGAGGGCGGGGATCGACGCCGGCATGGCCGTCGACCGGTTCGCCCCGCGGCTGAGCTTCTTCTGGGCCATCGGCATGAACTATTTCATGGAGGTGGCCAAGCTGCGCGCCGGCCGCCTGCTGTGGGCCGAGGCGGTCTCGAAATTCGGGGCGAAGGACCCCCGCTCGCTGTCGCTGCGGGCCCACTGCCAGACCTCGGGCTGGTCGCTGGCGGCGCAGGACGTGTTCAACAACGTCAGCCGCACCATGGTCGAGGCCATGGCGGCGGCGGGGGGCCAGACCCAGAGCCTGCACACCAACAGCCTCGACGAGGCCCTGGCCCTGCCCACCGACTTCTCGGCCCGGATCGCCCGCAACACCCAGCTGCTGCTGCAGCTGGAGACCGGCCTGACCCGGGTCATCGACCCCTGGGGCGGCAGCTACTACGTCGAGCGCCTGACCCACGAACTGGCGCAACGGGCCCGGGCCCACATGGCCGAGGTCGAAGCTCTGGGCGGCATGGCCAGGGCCATCGAGGCGGGGGTGCCCAAGCTGCGCATCGAGGAATCGGCGGCGAAGACCCAGGCCCGCATCGACACCGGCCAGCAGACCGTCGTGGGGGTGAACAAATACCTCGCCGACCACGTCGACGACATTCCGGTGCTCAAGGTCGACAACGCCGCCGTGCTGGCGTCGCAGCTCGACAAGCTGAAGCGGCTCCGCGCCGAACGCGACGAGGCGAAGACGCAGGCGGCGCTGGACGCGCTGACCAACGGCGCGCGCGCAAACGCCAACCTGCTGCAGCTGTCGGTCGAGGCGGCCCGCGCCTGCGCCACGGTCGGCGAAATCTCCGACGCGCTGGAGGCCGCCTTCGGCCGCCACGTCGCCACGGTGAAGACGGTCTCGGGCGTCTATGCCCGGGAGGCCGGGGCCGATCCGAAGATCGCCCGCGCCCGCGACATGGTCGCCGCCTTCGTCGACAACGACGGCGGGCCGCCGCGCATCCTGATCGCCAAGCTCGGCCAGGACGGCCACGACCGCGGCCAGAAGGTCATCGCCACCGCCTATGGCGACCTCGGCTTCGAGGCCACGGCGGGGGCCCTGTTCCAGACTCCGGCCGAGGCGGCGAGGGAGGCGGTCGAGCGCGGCGTCCACGCCGTCGGAGCCTCGTCCCTGGCCGCCGGCCACCTGACCCTGGTGCCCGAACTGAAGGCCGAGCTGGAACGGCTGGGCCGCTCCGACATCATGATCGTGGTCGGCGGCGTCATCCCTCCGTCCGACGTCCAGACCCTGATCGACATGGGCGCGGCGGCCGTCTATCCGCCCGGCTCGGTCATCGCCGACACCGCCATCGACCTGATCGAGAAGCTGAACCAGCGCCTCGGCTACGCCCAGAAGGCCTGACGGTCAGGGCCGGTGGGCGTCGGGCAGGGCCTCGACCTCGGCCGCGGTCAGCGTCCGGCTGACCCGGGCGCGGCAGGTCGCGACCGGGGCGGACGAGGCCGGCAGGGTGATCCGCGCCCAGTCGCCGGTGCAGATGCGGCCGCCGGCGAGGGCGCCGGTCTCGGAGGTGACGGCGATCTGGTGGGCGACGTCCAGATCGATGCAGCCGCCGGCGGTGTTGAGCTCGAACACCTGGTCGCGCAGGGCGCGCACATAGAGCCGGCCCGCCCCCGCGGCGCGGAAATTGCGCACCTGGTCGCCGCTGAAGCAGCGCGTCGCCGCCGCGGCGCCGGCGGCGGAGGTCCCGTCGGAAGTCGGCGCGCAGGCGGCGGCCAGGGCTGCGGCCGCGGCGATGGCGGCGTATGACGTCAGGCGGTTCATGGTTCGGTCTCCGGATCCCTGGCGGGCGCCTCCCCGGCCCCCCGGCCACGGTCCGCCTCCGGCGACGGTTGCGCAAGGGCGCCGGCGATCACGAAACGCATCGGATCGACCCGCTCCGCCAGGCCCGCCGGCAGCGGCGACGGCGCGCCCGCGGCCGCGGCGGCCACGTGTTCGGCCAGCAGCGGGGCGAGGCAGAAGCCGCGCGAGCCGAACCCCGTCAGGGCGAACAGGCCGGGCCCCAGGGCTCCGGCCAGCGGCAGCCGGTCGGGGGTGGCGGCGCGGACCGCGGCCCTGCCGCCCAGGTCGCCCGCGCCCGCCACGCGCGCGGCCAGTTCCGGCAGGCGGGCGGCGAGGGCGTGCAGATTGCGGGCGCGGGCGGCGGCGTCGGTCCCGGCCGTCGTCACGCCCCGGTCGTGGGTGGCGCCGAACAGCACGCCGTCCGGCGTCGGCGAGGCGTAGCCGCCCCAGGCGACCGGCGGAGCGCCGACGCCTGGGGCCCACTCGGCCTGGCCGCGGACCGGCGACAACGGCAGGTCGGGGCGCAGGGCCGCTGCGCCCCAGCCGGCCGCGACGACGACGACGCCGGCCTCGAGAATGAGCCCGCCGGCCGCGTCGACCAGACGCCAACCGTCCCGCCCCGGCTCGATCCGGGCCACGGCCGCGGTCACCCGACCGGCCGGGCCGAGCCAGGCGTCGAGAACCGGTCGGGGGTTCAGCGCGAGGGCGTCGCGCATGAACAGGCCGCCGGTCTCCACCGGTTCGCCCAGCCGGCGGGCGCAGGCGGCGGCGTCCTGCGTCGACATCGCCCCGTCGGGCCAGATCTCCTGGGCGGCGACCCTGGCGAACCGGGCGGCGTCCCGCGCGGCCTGCTCGAGCTGCAGCACCCCCTCGGCGACGACGGCGCCCGGCACGGCCGCATAGAGGGCGCGGGCGCGCGACAGGGCCTGGGCGTTGAGGGCGGCGATGGCGGCGTCGCCGACGTCGAGCCGGGGCGTGACCAGCGCCGACGGGAAGCCCGAGCCGCCGGCGCCCGGCCCCGCCTGTTCGACGAGGGTGCAGGGCAGGCCGAGGGCGGCGAAGGCCCGGACCGCGGCGGCGCCGGCGATGCCCGCCCCGATGACGGCGACGGTCGGCGCCGCGGCCGCCGCCCCGGCGGCGTCGGGCCGGCGCGCCTCCAGCCGTTCCCGCTTGCGGCCGTGGCCGGGCCGCCGGGCGACCGCGAAGCCGCGATCGGCCAGGCCGCGCCGCACCGCTCCGGCGACGGTGAAGGTGGCGGCCCTTGCCCCCGGGGCCGAGCGCGCGGCGACCCCGTCGAGCACCGCCTCCGACCACATGGCCGGATTGGTCGCCGGGGCGAAGCCGTCGAGGAACCAGGCGTCGGCCCGGCCCGACCACTGCGACAGCGCCCAGGCGGCCTCGCCCACCGCGATGTCGAGGGTGGCGCTGAAGCCCGGCAGGTCGAGGCGATGGAAGCCGGGGGTCGGCCCCGGCCAGGCGTCGAGCAGGGCGCCGGCCGCCCCGGCCAGCTCCGGCCAGTGGGCGAGGGCGCGGGCGGCCTCGTCCCGGCGCATCGGATAGGCCTCGACCGAGAGGATGTGCAGCCGGCCGGCCGGCGGCCCCTCCCGGCGCCACAGGTCGAGCAGGGCGGCGATGTTCAGCCCGGTCCCGAAGCCGAGCTCGGCCACGGTGAAGCGCCGGCGGCCCCGCCACGCCTCCGGCAGGCCGCAGCCGGCGAGAAACACGGCCCGGCTCTCGGCCAGGCCGTCCTCGCGCGAGAAATAGATGTCGTCGAACCGCCCCGAGCGCGGCGCGCCGTCCTCGGTCCAGACCAGACGGGGCGAGCGGTCGTCAGTCATGGCTTGGGCCCGGCCGGAACACGCGCCGGCGAGAAAGGGGCCGCCCGCGGACGGCCCCTGATCCGGGGTCGCGGGGGATCAGTGCCCTTCGGCGGCCGGGGTCGGCGCGGCGGCGGGCTCGGGCGCCGGCGCGGCGGCCTGGGCGGCCGTGGAGGCCTCGGCGGCTTCGGCGGCGGCCCTGGCGTCGGCGGCGGTCTGCTCGACCGTCTGGTCGACGGCGGCCGGGTCGGCGACGCCGGAGGCCTCGGCGGCTTCGGACGCGGCCGCCGGGGCCTCGTCCTCGGCGTTGTTGTTGCAGGCGGCCAGGGCCAGGGCGGCGGCGGAGGCGGCGATCAGGGCGACGATGCGCATGGGGAGATCCTTCGTTCGAACGGACGATACTGTCCCGCCGCCGAGATACCGAGGCCGGCGCCGGGCCCGCAAGCGAAATTGGCGCGGGGCCGCCGGGACGGGGGGCGACGAAAAAGGGCCGCCCGCGAGGGCGACCCTTTCCGAACGAACCCGGAGGTTCGCCTGACTCGGATATTACTGAGCCGGCGCCGGGGTGGTCTCGGCGGCCGGGGTCTCGGCGGCCGGGGCGGTTTCGGCGGCCGGGGTCTCGGCGGTCATGGCGCCTTCGGCGGCGGCGGCTTCCGGAGCGGCGGCTTCGGCTTCGGCGGCGGCGGCTTCCGGAGCGGCTTCTTCGGTCTTCTCGGCGGGCTGGCAGGCGGCCAGGGCCAGGGCGGCGGCGGAGGCGGCGATCAGGGCAACGATGCGCATGGTGTTTCTTCCTTCAGAAGGGTCATACGAGGTCATGAATCCTCGCAGGCCGAGATAACGACTTCGTGAGCGCATAAGCAAGTGAAATTCTCACGGGTTCGTGAACGCCCGTCATCCACGCAAAAAAGGGGACCGCAGGGCGATCCCCTTTCCTGAAGGTTCGAGGGCGCCGGGCCTACATCGGCGGCGGCGACGAGGTGGCCGGCGACGTCGACCCGTTCGGCTCCGGCGGCAGGGTCGGCGGCGTCTGGCCCGGCGGGGTGGTCGCGCCGTCGGGATCGGCGGGCGTCGTCGTCCCGGGCGTCGTTCCCGTGGTCCCGTCCGCCGGGGCCATGGTCCCGGCGGTGGCGGGCGCCGTGGTCGAGGTCTCGGCCCCCGCGGCGGCGGCGTCCTCGGCCTTCTCGTCCCCGGCCGGGGTGCAGGCCGCCAGGGCCAGGGCCCCGACCGCCGCGGCGGTGATCATCATCAGCTTCATGCGTGTTCCTCCGCGCGATCGCCCGGGCGAAACAGCCGCCCGCCTCCACGATCGGTCCCGCGGGTAACCGGCCGCGGGCGCGGCTGTTCCCGGGGCCGTGATCTCCGGTGAGAGGCGGTGATGGGGCCGTGATCCGGCGGCTCAGGCCTCGGCCGGCGCGCCCTGCAGCGACTCCTCCATCTCGAGGAAGGAGGGCTGGGCCGACGAGGGGATGTCGCCGCGGCCGATCTCCACCGAAATCTGCGCCGCATTGCCGTGCAGGTGGGCCACGAGCACCGACTGGATGATCTTGTAGAAGGCGCCGTCGCCGTCGACGATGTCCTTCAGCCGCACCGCCATCGGTCCGACCAGGCCATAGGCGAGGAAGACCCCGAGGAAGGTGCCGACCAGGGCCCCGCCGATCATGCCGCCGAGGATTTCGGGCGGTTCGGTGATCGAGCCCATGGTCTTGATGACCCCGAGCACGGCGGCGACGATGCCCAGCGCCGGCAGGCCGTCGGCCATGGTCTGCAGCGCATGGGCCCCGGCCAGCCCCTCGTGGTGGTGCTTCTCCAGCTGCTTCTCCATGGCGTCCTCGATCTGGTGCGGGTCCTCGAGGTTCATGGTCATCATCCGCAGGGTGTCGCAGATGAAGTCGGTGGCGAAATGGTCCTTCAGGATTTTCGGATATTTCTGGAAGATGGCGCTCTCGGCCGGCTTCTCGATATGGCTCTCGAGGGCGATGACGCCCTTCGACTTCATCGTCTTGGTCAGCTGGAACAGCAGCGACAGCAGGTCCTTGTAATCCTGCCGCTTCCACTTGTTGCCGGCGAAGACCTTGCCGAAGCCGGCGAGGGTGGCCTTGATGGTCGGGACGCTGTTGCCGATCAGGAAGGCGGCCACCCCGGCCCCCAGGATGGCCATCAGCTCGTACGGCAGAGAGTGGAGGATGACGGCCATCTTGCCGCCCGCCAGGATGTAGCTGCCGAACACCATGCCGAACAGCAGGACGATGCCGATGATCTGGAACATGAAAAGCCGGGATCCTGACGCGAGAGGCCGCCAACATCGCCGTTAATCATTAAGGGGCGGTTGCGGCCCCGCACGTCCCTACAGCCGGGTTTCGCCGTCGAGGATGGCCCGCAGGGCCGTATCGCCCAGCCTGGTGTAGCCGCTGCGGCCGCCCCGCACATAGACGGCCCCGTCGATCCGGGCCGGATCGTATCCGTCGGCGACCAGGTCGGTCTTGCGGTATTTGAAGGTGCCGGTGGTGTCGGCCGCCTTGATGATCCGCACGAAGACCGGACGGGCGTAGGCCGGCAGCTCCCGGTCGACCCAGGCGGCGAAGGCGCGGGCGCCGAACTTGCCGTCGACCACCAGGGCGACCATGCCGGCCTTGCCGTCGTAGCCGGGGACCGGGACGCCGTAGGCGACGACCTCCCGGACCCCCGGGGCCTCGGCCAGGCGCTGCTCGACCTCGGCCGTCGAGACATTCTCGCCCTTCCAGCGGAAGGTGTCGCCGATCCGGTCGATGAAATAGACGTAGCCTTCCGAGTCCTGGCGCATCAGGTCGCCGGTGCGGAACCAGCGGTCGCCGCGCACGAAGACGTCGCGCAGGATCTTCTTTTCCGAGGCGGCCTTGTCGGCATAGCCGGAGAAGGCGTGGCGGCTGTCGTCGCCGATCCGGCCGATGGCCTCGCCGACCTCGCCCGGCCGGGCCGGCTGGCACAGGCCGTCGGGCCCGCGCACCGGCTCCTCGCTGTCGATATCGAAGCGGACCAGGCGGAAATTGATCTGCTTCTTCAGGAAACCCGGGGCGCGGCCGATCGCACCCGGCTTGCCGTCGAAATTGAACAGCGAGACATTGCCTTCGGTCGAGCCGTAGAATTCGAGGATTTCGGGCACCGCGAACCGTGTCTGGAACTCGGTCCAGACCTCGGGGCGCAGGCCGTTGCCGAAGGCCAGGCGCAGCTTGTGGGCGCGCTCGTCCGGGCCCGCCGGGCAGTTGACCAGATAGCGGCACAGCTCGCCGATATAGACGAACAGGGTCGCGCCGGAGGCCTTGACGTCGGGCCAGAAATTCGAGGCCGAGAAGCGCTTGCGCAGCACCAGCCGGCCGCCGTTCAGCAGGGCCGGCCCGATGCCGACGAGCCCGCCCGTGGAGTGATACAGCGGCAGGACGTTGAAGGTGACGTCCTTGTCGGTCGCCGCCGTGGCCCCGGCGAAGGCGCGCATATAGGTGCGGGCCCGGGCGTGGGTGATCCGGGCCGCCTTGGGCAGGCCGGTGGTGCCCGAGGTGTAGATGTACAGGGCGGTTTCGCGGTTGGTCAGGCCCGAGCGCACCGAGCGGGCCGGCCGCACCGAGGAGGCCCCCCGAACCGGCTTGTCGAGGCCGCGGCGCGCGTCGGCCTCGTCGGCGTCGGCGAGGCCCAGCACCCAGAGCATGAGATTGCGGCCGGCGAGCGGGCGGGCGTCCTCGACCTTGCGCCACGAGTCGGCGTCGGTGACCACCTGGGAGGCGTTGGAGATCGACAGGCAGTGGGCCAGGGCGTGGCCGGTCAGATTGGTGTTGATCAGGGCGGTGGCGACGCCGACCTTGGAGAAGCCCATCCAGGCGGCGATGTATTC
>NZ_CALMZS010000186.1 GCF_937870815.1 uncultured Brevundimonas sp. | reverse complement strand
AGTGCTGGAGTTCCGGGAAGCCCCGGCGGGCGCGGAAATCTTCCAGCGGTGGGGCTGGATGACCGACGCGTCTCAAGATGAGCCCAACGACGATTGATCGCCACGCGATATCTGCAACGGAGACAAAGCCGTGACCTACTATTTTTCCAGGACCCTCGAGGGCGGTTTCGACGAGGTGGTCGGCCGGACTCGCGAGGCGCTGAAGCAGGAAGGTTTCGGGGTCATCACCGAAATAGACGTTCAGGCGACGTTGAAGACCAAGATCGACGTGGACTTCCGACCCTATCTCATCCTGGGCGCCTGCAATCCGGCGATGGCGCATGAGGCGCTGCAATTCGAGGACAAGGTCGGCACCATGCTGCCTTGCAATGTGGTGGTGCAGGAACGCCCGGACGGGATGATCGAGGTCGCCGCGATCGATCCGGTCGCCTCCATGCAGGCGATCGGAAATCCGGCGCTGTCGGACAAGGCGGCGGAGGTCGCGGCAAAGCTTAAGGGGGCGCTGGAGCGGATATGATCTGTTCCCCGGCCTGCAGACAGGCCCCAGGCTGGCGGTTCCCGGGAGGATCCGAGGTCTCACAGACCAGGCCTTGCCTTTCCCTTCAGATCGCGACCATCGCTGAGCGTCGGCTGGCCAGTGCCTTGGCGGCACAGGTGTCCGGCGAACCGCAGAACATCAACCTTGAGTGCGCCTAAGGCCTTCGAGGAACTCGACGGGGTGGGGCGGATGAAGTCCTCACCCTACTGATGGTTCCAGTGCGGTCGAGGGCGGCGACTAACGGCCAGGAAGCCGCTCAGAGGGCCGCCGTCCCTCCGCCCGGACGACGCGATACCATAGACACAAGCCCTGCCGTCGCCAGCAGGGCGAACACGGCGCCGGCGAGGAAGGTCGCCTCCGGTCCCATCCGGGACCACAGCAAGCCGGCGACGACACTGGCCGCCAGCAAGGTCACGCCGCTGGCGAGATTGAACAGACCAAAGGCCGTTCCACGCATGTGCGACGGGGCCGTATCCACCACCAGAGCCGCCAGCAATCCCTGGGTCAGGCCCATGTGCAGGCCCCACAGGGCGACCCCGATCAGAACACCGGGAATAGTCGCCACGAAGGCAAGGACCATGTCGGCGGCGATCAGAATCGCGAGGCCCAGGATGAGCAGCCAACGTCGACCCATCCGGTCCGACAGGCTCCCGGCGGGCGCGGCCACGACCGAATAGACCACATTCATCACCACCATCACCACGGGCACAAGAGCGATGGCGAGGCCGACATCCTGCGCCCTCAACACCAGGAAGGCCTCGCTGAACCGCGCCATGGTGAACACCACGCCCAGGGCGACGACAGACCAGAACGCTCCGCCCATCGCGAGCACATCGATCCATCGGATCGGCGGTCGCGGATGACGCACGCCGTCGACGGGGCGGGGCTCCTGGACCGCGAAGATGAGCACCGCGACCGCAAGCGCGGCTGGAACCACGGCCCAGGCGAATACCGCGCGGATGTCGCCTGCGAGAACGAACATGAAGCCCATTGCCACGAGGGGGCCAGCGAAAGCGCCGATCGTGTCGAGGGACTGGCGCAGACCGAACGCCGCCCCGCGGATCCCGGGCGGCGCGATGTCGGCGACCAGGGCGTCGCGGGGCGCGCCGCGAATGCCCTTGCCGACGCGGTCCGCGAATCGCGCGCCGAACACCTCGAACGGGGTCACCGCGAGCGGAAAGATCGGCTTGGTCAAGGCGCCCAGGCCATAGCCCGCCACCGCCAGCCATTTGCGGTGGCCAAGGCGGTCGCTGAGCCAGCCGGAGAAAACCCTGGTGATCGACGCCGTGGCCTCGGCGACGCCTTCTAGCAGTCCAACGAGCGCGACGCTCGCGCCAAGGCCGGTCACCAGAAAGACGGGCAGGAGGCTGTGAATCATCTCCGACGAGACGTCCATGAACATGGAGACGAAGCCGATCGCCCAGATGCTTCGGGGGACCGCTCGAAGGCCGGACCTGAGGGGTGCGCTCATGCCGTTGGTCTTAGCCCGGATCGACGCATCCAGACGAGTAGCCGACCGACGCTCATGGTTTTGAAAGCTCGCCCGGGCAAGTTGAGGCCCATGAGGACAGGATCGAAATCCGCCCAAGCCGACGCCGACCGTCGTTCCATTCAACGGGAGCGCTGCGTTTTGCGCTGCCGGATTACTTACGGTCCCTGGAACGAGGTCGTGGACGCGATCCTTCGCGACCTCCACGAGGA
>NZ_CALMZS010000185.1 GCF_937870815.1 uncultured Brevundimonas sp. | reverse complement strand
TCGGCCTCGTCGAGCGCCGGGGCTTCCACATCGACGGCCTGAGCCTGTCGGACGAGGGGGCGTCGCGCCGGGTCCAGATCACGGTGCGCGGTCGCGACGCCGGACGCTGCCCCGAGAATCTGGGGCGTCAGATCGACAAGCTGGTCGGGGCCAGCCGCACGACCTTTACGGTCGCGTCCTTTCAGACCGAGGTGGCGGCATGACCCCGGTGATGGATGCCGCCGTCGGCCACGATCCGCATCGGGTCATCGTCTTCGACACCACCATGCGCGACGGCGAACAGGCCCCGGGCTTTTCCATGTCGCCGGCCGACAAGGTCCGCATGGGCCGGGCGCTGAAGGATCTGGGCGTCGACGTCATGGAGGCCGGCTTCGCCGCCGCCTCTCCGGGCGACGAGGACTGTATCCGCGCCGTGGTCGGCGAGATCGCGGAGAATGATTCCGGGCCGGTGTTCTGCTCGCTGTCGCGGTCCAGCGAGGGCGACATCGACGCCGCCTGGCGGGCGCTGAGAGGCACGCCGCGGCGACGTGTCCACATCTTCCTGGGGACCAGCCCCATCCACCGCGCCGCCAAGCTGAAGATGACGACCGACCAGGTGATGGCGGCGGCGATCCGGTCGGTCGAATACGCCCGCACCCGGTTCGACGATGTGGAATTCTCGGCCGAGGACGCCATCCGCACCGAGCCGGAATTCCTGGCCGAGGTGCTGGAGGCCGTGGCGAAGGCCGGCGCGACGACGCTCAATGTGCCCGACACGGTCGGTTATGCGACGCCCGACGAGATCGAGGCGCTGTACCGGTTCCTGATCGCCCGCATCCGGCCGGAATTCCCCGACGTGGTCTTTTCGGCCCATTGCCACAACGATCTGGGCATGGCCGTCGCCAACACCCTGGCGGCGGTCTCGGCCGGGGCGCGGCAGGTCGAGGCCAGCATCAACGGCATCGGCGAACGGGCCGGCAACGCCTCGCTGGAAGAGGTGGTCATGGCGCTGCGGGTGCGGGCCGAGACGTTCGGCGTCACCACCGGGATCGACACGACCCGGCTGGTCTCGACCAGCCGCCTGCTGAGCGAGATCACCCACTCCCCGATCGTGCGTAACAAGGCCATCGTCGGCATCAACGCCTTCGCCCATGAAGCCGGCATCCATCAGCACGGCATGTTCGCCGACGCCCGCACATACGAGATCATGCGGCCCCAGGACGTCGGCTTCGAGGGCAGCTTCTTCGTCCTGGGCAAGCACTCGGGGCGCCACGCCGTGGCCAAGAGGGCCGAGGTTCTGGGCCATCCCCTGATCGGGATGCATCTGACGGAAGCCTTCGCGGCCTTCAAGGCGCGGGCCGACGAGATCGGCGAGATCGACGACGCCGAACTGCTGGCGATCTGCGTGGCGACGCGGCCCAGGGAGCGCGAACATGCGACGGCGTGCGGCTTTCGCCGGGATGAGCGGGGTATGAAATGACCGCCCCCCGCACCCTCTACGAGAAGGTCTGGGACCGTCATGTCGTCGTGCAGGAAACCGACGCCACCCCCGCCGTCCTCTATGTCGATCTGCATCTGGTGCACGAGGTCACCAGCCCGCAGGCCTTCAGCGAGATCGAATCGCGGGGGCTGAGGGTGCGTCGTCCGGACCGGACGTTCGCGACCCTGGATCATTCGACCCCCACCCTTCCCGCGATGGATGGCGAACGCCCCTATGTCACCCCCGAGGCGAAAAGCCAGGTGGCGCGGCTGGAGCAGAACTGCGCCCGACACGGCATCGCCCTGGCCGGATGGGACAGCGCCGATCGCGGCGTGGTCCATGTCATGGGGCCGGAGCTGGGTCTGACCCAGCCGGGCATGACCGTGGTCTGCGGCGACAGCCACACGGCGACCCACGGCGCCTTCGGGGCCCTGGCGTTCGGCATCGGCACCTCGGAGGTCGCCCACGTCCTGGCCACCCAATGCCTGCTGCAACGCAAGGCGAAATCGCTGCGGGTCACGGTGGACGGTGCGTTGCAGCCCGGCGTGTCGGGCAAGGACGTGGCCCTGGCCGTCATCGCCGCCCTGGGGTTCGGCGGCGGGACCGGCTTTGTCATCGAATATGCCGGCGAGGCCGTGCGGGGCCTGGACATGGAAGGGCGCATGACCCTGTGCAACATGTCGATCGAGGCCGGGGCCCGCGCCGGCATGATCGCGCCGGATGAAAAGACCATCGACTGGCTGCGGGGCCGGCGCCACGTCGCATCGGGCGCGGACTATGACGCCCTGGCCGCCGACTGGTTGACGCTGGCGACCGATCCGGGCGCGGTCTTCGATCGCGAGTTCCGGCTGGACGGCGCCGCCATCACCCCCATGGCCACCTGGGGCACGACGCCCGACGCCGGCTCGCCGATCGGTTCGAAGGCGCCCCAGCCGACCTCGGACAGCGAGCGCAAGGCCTTGGCCTATATGGGCTTCACCGCCGGCGAGACCACCACCACCCAGGCCGTGGACGTGGTCTTCATCGGCAGTTGCACCAACGGCCGGCTGCCTGACCTGCGCGCGGCGGCGCAGATTCTGCGGGGTCGCAAGATCAAGCCGGGGCTGCGCATGCTGGTGGTGCCGGGGTCCGAGGCCGTGCGGCGCGATGCCGAAGCCGAGGGACTGGACCAGGTCTTCATCGCCGCCGGGGCCGAATGGCGCATCCCGGGCTGTTCGATGTGCATCGCCATGAACGGAGACTTCGTCGGGCCCGGCCAGCTGGCCGTATCCACCTCCAACCGCAATTTCGAGGGCCGACAGGGCAAGGGCGCGCGCACCATCCTGGCCAGCCCGGCCACGGCGGCGGCCAGCGCCGTCGCCGGCGTCCTGACCGACCCACGCGTCTATCTACAGGAGGCGGCTCATGCCTGAACCCTTCAAGGTGCTGACCTCGCGAACCCTGGTGCTCAGCCAGACCAATATCGACACCGACCAGATCCTTCCCGCCCGGTTCCTGACCACCACCTCGCGCGACGGGCTGGGCGCCCTGGCCTTCCATGACTGGCGCTATGAATCGGACGGATCGCCCAAGCCCGAAGCGGCGCTGAACCGGATCGACCCGACCCGGAGCCGAATCCTGGTCGCGGGGGCCAATTTCGGCTGCGGATCGTCGCGCGAGCACGCGCCGTGGGCCTTGCTGGACTACGGGTTTCGCGCCGTGGTCGCGACCGAGATCGCCGACATCTTCACCGCCAACGCCCTCAAGAACGGCCTGCTGCCGGTCGTGGTCGACCCCGCGACCTGGGACGATCTGGCGAACAACCCGGACCAGCTGGTGACGATCGATCTGGAGGCCGGCGAGCTGCGGCGCGGCGACCACGCCGCCGTGTCCTTCACCGTCGAGCCGTTCGCGCGCCAGTGCCTGCTGGACGGGGTCGACACCCTGGGCTGGCTGCAGTCCCACCTGCCCGCCATCGAATCCTTCGAACACAACACCCGACCGGAACCCGTCGCATGACCAGCCCCCATACCTACAATATCGTCGTCCTGCCGGGTGACGGCATCGGCCCGGAGGTTACGGCCGCCGCCGTCGATGTGCTGCGTGTCATCGCCGACTTCTATGGCCACACCTTCCACTTCGCCGAACATCTGATCGGCGGGGTCGCGATCGACGCCACCGGCGATCCTCTGCCGGACGAGACCCGCGCCGCCTGCGCGGTCTCCGACGCCGTGCTGCTGGGCGCCGTGGGCGGACCGCGGTGGGACGGCGGCCAGCGGCGGCCGGAGGAAGGCCTGCTCGACCTGCGCAAGGTCTTGGGCCTGTACGCCAACCTGCGGCCCTTGCAGGTGTCGCCGGTGATGGCCTGCCGCTCGCCGCTGAAGAAGGAGATCGTCGAGGGCGTCGATCTGATCGTCTTCCGCGAGCTGACCGGCGGGAGCTATTTCGGCGAGAAGACCCGCACCGCGACGATGGCGTCGGACCTGTGCATCTATACGGTGGAGGAGATCGAGCGGATCGCCCGCGCCGCCTTCCAGACGGCCCTGCAACGGCGCGGCAAGGTCACCTCGGTCGACAAGGCCAATGTGATGGAGACCGGCCGCCTGTGGCGCGAGGTCGTGACCCGCATCCATGCCGAGGAGTTCCCCCAGGTGAGGCTGGAGCACGCCCTGGTCGATTCCATGGCCATGCACCTGATCCGCCGGCCGCGCGACTACGACGTCATCCTGACCGAGAACATGTTCGGCGACATCCTGTCGGACGAGATCTCGGTCCTGGGCGGGTCGATCGGCTTGTTGCCGTCGGCGTCGCTGGGGTCAGGCGGTCCGGGGCTGTTCGAGCCGATCCACGGTTCGGCCCCCGACATCGCCGGCCAGGACCTGGCCAATCCGGTGGGCGCCGTGCTGTCGGCAGCGCTGATGCTGCGTCACGGCCTCAAGCTGGAGGACGAGGCGGACTCGATCGAGGCGGCGGTCGCGGCGGTTCTGGCGGCCGGTGCGACGACCGCCGATCTGGGCGGCAAGCTGGGCACGCGGGCGGCCGCCAGGGCCATCATCGACGCCATCAGGGCCACTCACTGGGCCGCCACGCACCGGGTGCAGATGCACTGGGCCTGAACGCAATCAGGCCGCCGCCGCTTCCCCCACCGCCACCCCGGCCAGCGCCTGGGACAGGTCGGCCAGCAGGTCGTCCTGGTGCTCAAGGCCCACCGACAGCCGCAACAGGCCGTCGGTGACGCCGGCGACGGCGCGTTGTTCCGGCGTCATGGCGGCGTGGGTCATGGTGGCGGGGTGGGCGACCAGGCTTTCGACCCCGCCCAGGGATTCCGCCAGGGTGAAGAGGGCCAGCGCCTCGACGACCTCGCGGACGGCGTCGATCCCACCGTGCAGTTCAAAGCTGAGCATGGCGCCGGGGCCGTTCTGCTGGCGCGTGGCCAGGGCGTGGCCGGGATGGGATTTCAGGCCGGGATAATGGACGGCCTTCACGGCCGGATGGGCGTCCAGCGCGGCTGCGATCGCCCCGGCGGTCGTCTGCTGGCGTTCGATGCGGGCGAACAGGGTGCGCACGCCGCGCAGCGTCAGATAGGCGTCGAACGGCGAGCCGGTGACCCCCAGGCAGTTGGCCCACCAGCTGAGCAGCGCGTGGTCGTCGGCGCCGGCGCACACCACGGCGCCGCCGACCACGTCGGAATGGCCGTTGATGTATTTGGTCGTCGAGTGGACCACGAAGTCGGCGCCCAACCGGATCGGCTGTTGCAGGGCCGGCGACAGGAAGGTGTTGTCGGCCACGACCTTGGCCCCGACCGCATGGGCGCGGGTGCAGATGTCGGCGATGTCGACCACCCGCAACAGCGGGTTCGACGGCGTCTCGATGAACACCAGCCTGGGCTTGAGCGCCAGCGCGGCCTCAACCGCCCCGGGGTCCGCCTGGTCGATGAACAGAACCTCGAAATGCCCCTTCTTCGCCCTGGCGCAGAGCAGCCGACAGGTGCCGCCGTAACAGTCGTGCGGGGCGATCAGCAGGTCGCCCGGCTCCAGCGTCACCAAGGCCAGATCGACCGCCGCCATGCCGGTGGCGACCACCACGGCGCCGGCGCCGGCCTCCAATTCGGCGAGGGTCTCGGCGAGCTGGTCGCGGGTGGGATTGCCGGAGCGGCTGTAGTCGTACCGCCGCTTCTGCTGAAAGCCGGCGAACGAATAGTTCGACGACAGATACAGCGGCGGCATGACGGCGCCGT
Source organism: uncultured Brevundimonas sp. (assembly GCF_937870815.1). Taxonomy (GTDB): domain Bacteria; phylum Pseudomonadota; class Alphaproteobacteria; order Caulobacterales; family Caulobacteraceae; genus Brevundimonas. The sequence continues at coordinate 57,116 of NZ_CALMZS010000185.1, read as the reverse complement.
GGGCCGTGTCCTGATCGACGCCGGTGCGCGCGGCGATGGTGCGGGGGTTCTGGATGGTCATCGGTCGATCTCGCGGAGGGCGGTGCGGAGCATTTCGCCGACCAGGGCGTCCTCCTTCAGGAAGGCGTCGTGGCCGTAGAGGGACGGGGCCTCGATCAGGCGCGACAGAGCCGGCAGCCGGGCGGCCAGTTCGCGGACATCGTCGATCGGAACCAGCCGGTCGGATGTGAAACCGACCAGGGTGACGGGCGTGGCGACGGCCTCGGGCGTGACCCGGTGGCGATCGATGGAGTCCGACAACGACAGCCAGCGCGCCGGGGTCGTGTGGGTGCGATAGGCTTGGCCGCGCGCCGTCAGATATTCGCATACGGGGTATGGATCGCCGGCCGCGGCCGGAGCGGCGCCGGCGAACCGGTGGCCGAACTCCTCGGCGGTGCGGTAGGTCGTCATGGCCAGTTCGCGGGCCAGGGCGACGCCGTCCTCGGGACGGCCGGCGGCGGCGGCCAGCCGCAGGATGCGGCGCTGGATGCCCCGCCAGGCGGTGGCCTGCGGATGGGTGCGATGGGCGGCCGACACCACGATCAGCTGTTCGGCCCGGCGTGGGAACAACTCGCCGAAGGCCAGGGCGATCATGCCCCCGTACGAGGCGCCGACGAAGGCCGCGATCCTCTCCACCCCGAGGTGATCGAGCATCAGGGCCAGCAGCCGGGCCTGATCCTGCGTGGTGATGGTGACCGGCGACCGGGCGCCCTCGGGCGCGAAGTCGAAGGCCAGGACCTGGACGCGGTCGAGGTCGATCGGTCCGCGCCGGGCCACGGCGCCGGACCACCAGCCCAGGCCGTTGGTCTCGGTGCGGTGGACGAACCGGCCGCTGGAGATGCCCCCGGCGACGACGACCAGCGGAGCGCCGGCGCGGCCATGCAGCCGGCCGCGGAAAACCTCCTGGCCGAGCCGTTCGCCGGAGGCGAGACGGAAGTCGTCGGGAACGGCCACGACGATGTCGCGGGCGACCTTGGCGGGGTCGGAGTCCCGCATCGCCTTCGCGGTCGGAATCGCGGCGGAAACAGACGCCGGCGCGGGACTGCGAGGGGCGACGGGAGCGGGGGCGAGGGTGGTCGTCATGGCGGTCTCCGCATCATCCTGCTCGGCAAGACTCTGGTGCGGTGACAGACCGTGGACGCGCCGCCTAATCGACGCTCCACTCATCTCTCGCGGCCGTCCGGAGACGTCCTCGCAGGAGTTGGCACCGTTCGGGTTGGAGCCCGATGGTTGCCCCGGCGTCAAAGGGCCTATCCCTCAGCCGGTCTTGATGAGCGGGTCTAGGTTGCGGATGCGAAGGCCGCGGGTCAAGAGAAATATTCAACCTCAACTCCACGACCGAAAGGGTGCGACTGTGGCAACAGTCCATCTGTCATCCTGGTTTACGCAAGTTTTGTGCTTTTCCAGGGTTGACGCCTTGTGCGGCGCGGGACATCGTAACGGCTGAACCTCCTTCTGGGGACGCCCGTCTTGTCGCTGCTCGCGCACATCGCCGGAACGACCGCCGCCACTCCCGGACCGGCGCGTATCGGCCTGTCCGACACCGGGCTCGGTATGACCATCACCCTCACCCGCACCACTACGTCCATCGGGGCGGAGACGGGCTAGCGCGCCACCAGACGACGCGCACAGACCCTGACCCGCCCGGCCCCCCGGCCGGGTTTTTTTATTTTCGACCTTCATCTTCCTTTCCGTCGATCCCAGAGCCCGAAATGTCCCATCTCGCCGTCCTCCCCGCCGAACCCGATCTTCGGCCTGTTCTCGCCCCTCCCGAGGTGGTCGTATTGAAGTTCGGCAGCTCGATCCTGCGGAGCCCGGCCGATGCGCCGTCGGTGGCCTCGGAAATCTATGGCCATGTCCGGCACGGGCGAAAGGTCGTCGCGGTGGTCTCGGCCTTCGATGGTCATACGGACCGGTTGCTGTCGGACGCGCGGGCGCTGGGACTGGGCCACGAGAACGACCTGCTGCCGGGCTATGTGGCGCTGGGCGAGGAGAAGGCCGCGGCCTTCGCCGCGATCGCTTGCGACCGCATCGGTCTTGACGCCGTGGCCCTTACGGTGCGGGAGTTGGGAATCGTGGCGGAGGGGCCGCTGGAGCACGCCCATCCGTGCGGTCTGCAGGGGGACCGGCTTCGCGAGGCGCTGGCGCGGCACGATGTGGTGGTGGTCCCCGGATTCGGCGCTGTGCGGCCGGACGGCCGGGTGGCGCTGCTTGGACGTGGGGGATCCGACCTGACGGCGGTGTTCCTGGCCGCCGAACTGGGCCTGTCGAGGGTCAGGCTGGTGAAGGATGTCGATGGACTCTACGATCGCGACCCGGCCTCGGCCTCAGGTACGCCGCTGCGGTATTCGCGGGCGTCATGGGATGTCGCGCTCCGGTTGGGCGGGGACCTGGTGCAGCCCGGCGCCATCGACCTGGCCTGCGAGCGCGGCTTGGAAATCGAGGTGGCGGCGCTGGGCCGCGCGGATGCGACGGTGGTGGGCCGTCAGACCGCCCCTCCGGGACCGGCCCCGAAGATCGAGCCGGTCCGTGTCGCCGTCGCCGGTTGCGGCGTGGTGGGCGGAGGATTGCTGGCCCGGCTGCTGAACGACAGCCGCTACGAGGTCGTCGGCGTGCTCGTGCGGAACCCGACCAAGGCGCGCGACGTGGCTTGCCCGGCCCACCTGTTCACCGCCGACCCCGTCGACCTCCTCGGGCGGCGGCCGGACCTGGTGCTGGAAGCCATGTCCGAGGGCGCCGCGGGCCATGCCCTGATCCGCGCCGCCCTGGAACGCGGGATCGACGTGGCCAGCGCGAACAAACAGGCTATCAGCCTCGATCCGGCGGGATTGCGCGATCTGGCGGCGACCAACAACGCCCATCTGGCCTATTCCGCCGCCGTGGGCGGCGGGGCCCCGATGATCGAAACCGTACGGGCCGCCCGCGCGGTCGGGCGGATCACCGGCTTCGAGGCGGTGCTGAACGGCACGGTCAACTTCATGCTCGACCGGCTGGGGCAGGGCGCGTCGTTCGAGGCGGCCCTGGCCGAGGCCCGGATCGCCGGCTTCGCGGAGGAGGACCCTTCGTCCGATCTCGAAGGGCATGACTCGGCCGCGAAGGTCCGGCTGCTCGCGTTCGAGGCGTTCGACCGGGACCTGGAGTCAGACGCCGTGGCGCTTGACGCCCTGACGCCCGACAGTGCGCCGCGCCGGGAAGGCGTCAAGCAGATCGGAGCCTGCCACCAGGTCGATGGCGTGCTGGTCGCGCGCGTATCGCTCGACGAAGGCGGCGCCGATCCCCTCTTTCTCGGCCTCAGGGGCGAGCGCAATGCGCTTAAGGTCTTCGGGGAGAATGGCTGGACGTGGATGTGCAAGGGGCGAGGCGCGGGTCGCTGGCCGACCACCGAGAGCGTGCTGGCCGACCTCGCCGACATCGTGCGCCTCCGCCGACAGCGCACGGCCTGACCGATGGCGATCTTCACCCCGGTTTCGCATGACGAGGCCGCGGCCTTCCTGGCGACCCATGACCTGGGCGGCCTGATCGCCATGGAGGGGATCGTCGAGGGGGTTGAGAACACCAACTACCGGCTGGACACGAGCGTCGGCCGCTTCATTCTGACCCTGTTCGAAGGGCGCACGGACGCCGCGTCGCTGCCGTTCTGTCTCGGGTTGACCGACCATCTGGCGGAGCGCGGTTATCCGGCGGCGCGGGTGATGCGGAACCGGTCCGGGGCCCGGATCGGCGAGATCAATGGAAGGCCCGCGGCGATCCTGGAATGGCGGGACGGGGTGTGGCTGCGCCGGCCCGGGGCGCCGGACGTGGCGCTGGCGGGGCGGCGACTGGCCGACCTGCATCGGCTGGGCGCGGACTTTCCGCTGCGCCGCGCCAATCCGGTCGGCCCCCCCGCCTGGCGGGACCTGGCCAGACGCTGCGCCGAACGCGCCGGGGAGGCGGATCAACCGATGCTGGAGTCGCTCGTTGCGGAACTCGACCGGGCCGAGGCGGTGTTCGAGGGGGCCGCCAGGCTGCCGGGCGGGGCGATCCACGCCGACTATTTTCCGGACAACGTGCTGTTCGCGAACCGTGATATCGGCGGGGTGATCGACTTTTATTTCGCCTGCGACGGAGCCTATGTCTACGACCTCGGGATTGCGTTGAACGCCTGGGGCTTCGACGCCGAGGGGCGTCCCGACCGGGAGGCGATGGGGGCCTTCGTGCGAGGCTACGAGCAGGGCCGGCGGCTGTCGCGGGCGGAACGTGAGGCCCTGCCGGCGCTGGCCGCGGCCTCGGCGCTGCGTTTCACCCTGACCCGGCTGCACGACCGGCTGTTCCACGATCCCGCCTGGGTCGTGACGCCCAAGGACCCGGCGCCGTTCTTTCGGCGGATCGCCTTCCACGCGGCGGCGGACGCGGACACCTATGGCCTGGCGCCGGCGGACGGTGTCCCGTGAAATACATCAGCACACGCGGCGAGGCCCCGGCGGTCTCCTTCACCGAGGCCCTGCTCGGCGGCATCGCTCCCGACGGCGGCCTCTATCTGCCCGAGACCTGGCCGAAGCTGGCCGCCGCCGACATCGCCGCGGCGGCCGGGCGACCGTACGCCGCGCTGGTGCGCGAGGTGCTGGCTCCCTTCGTCGGCGGGACGCTGCCGGGGACGGTGATCGCCCGGGCCGCGGCGCGGCTGGAGGAGACCTTCCATCATGCGGCGACAGCGCCCCTGGTGCAGCTGGAGCCGAACCTGTGGGTCCTGGAGCTGTTCCACGGTCCGACCTCGGCGTTCAAGGATCTGGCCATGCAGCTGATGGCGGGTCTGGCCGATGCGGCCCTGGCCGGGACCGGCGAGCGGCTGCTGTTGCTGACGGCGACCAGCGGCGACACCGGGGCCGCCGCCGTGCGGGCCTTCGCGGGGGCCGACAACATCGACCTGGTGGTGCTGCATCCGCTGGATCGCGTGTCTCCGGTGCAGCGCCGGCAGATGACGACGGTCGGGGCGGACAATGTGCTGAACCTGGCGGTGCGGGGGGATTTCGACGACTGCCAGACGCTGGTGAAGGGCCTCCTGGCCGAACCGTCGCTGCGCGAGGGCCGGAGGGTCAGTTCGGTCAATTCGATCAACTGGGCGCGGCTGGCGGGTCAGATTCCCTACTATCTGGCCGCGGCGTCCGCCCTCGGGGCGCCGGCGCGATCCGTGCGGTTCGTCGTGCCGACCGGCAATTTCGGCGACGCCTTCGCCGGCTGGGCGGCCCGGGCGATGGGCGTGCCGCTGGACCTGATCGCGGCGGTCAACCGCAACGACGCCCTGGCCCGGGCGATCAACGCAGGACGATATGAGCGGACCAACGCCCGGGCCACGGCCAGCGTCAGCATGGACGTGCAGGCGCCCTCCAATTTCGAACGCCTGGTGTTCGAGGCCGGCGGACGCGACGCCGGCCTGACGCGGCGGCTTTTCGAACGCTTCGCCCGCGACGGCGCCGTCGATCTCCCGACCGAACTGCTGGAGGTTCTTCGCGCCCAGCTCGCGGTCACATCGATCGACGAACAGGCGACCCGCGTCGAGATCGCCACGGCCTGGCGCCGCTATGGCCGAACAGTCTGTCCGCACACCGCCGTGGCGCTGGGCGCCGCGCGACGACTGGATCCGCGGGAGGGACCCGTGGTGGTCCTGGCCACCGCCCACCCGGCGAAGTTTCCGGACGTGATCGCCGACGTCCTCGGCTTCGCGCCCGCGGAGCCCCCCACCTTCGCCGCCCTGAGCGGCGGCCCCGAAAGACTGGTCCCGATCCCGGCCGAATACCGCGCGGCGCTGACCGAGATCGGGCGGCTGCTGTCAGGTGATCGCTAGATTCAGACACCCATGGCCAGGGGCCGGAAGAGGGCGAAGCTGACGTTGCCGTTCCGGACGCGCGAAGCGGCCGACGCCGCCCTTGGTGAACCAGTTGAACAAGGCCGCGCCCGCCGGATCGGCCAGGGCGACGCGGATGGCGGGATCGCGCTCCTTCAGGAAGGACCCGACCCCCGAGATGGCGCCGCCGCTCCCGACCGCGCTGTCTTGTCGTCGGCGCCCGAAGCCGCGCTTGCAGCACCTGACGATCCTCCGGCGTCGGCCGGACCAATGCAGCCTTGGGAATCATCCCAATGCTGCATTATGAATCACCACCCAGCGATAGCGAGTTAGTCATCACCTTCATCCGACGTGTGGAATGAAACCGATGCCGCAAGTCCAGCCGCCTGGAACCCTCAACCCTGGAACGGAACTTCGGCGATGATCGACAGCACCAACCCACCGGCCCCGGGCCCGGCCCGGCCCGTGGGACACAGCCACGGCGACGTCGGCTATCTACAGTGGTTCGTATTCGGCCTGTTCTTCATCTTCGGCGGCATCACCAGCTTGAATGATGTGCTCGTGCCCAAGCTGAAGCACCTGTTCGAGCTGAACTATTTCGAGGCCATGCTGATCCAGACGGCCTTCTTCGCCGCCTATTTCATCGTCTCCCTGCCGGCCGCGGCCCTGGTGCAAAGGATCGGCTATATGCGCGGCGCGGTGGTCGGTCTGCTGGTCATGATGGCGGGCTGCCTGTTGTTCATTCCGGCGGCGGGTTCGGGCCTGTTCGCCACCTTCCTGGCGGCTCTGTTCGTTCTGGCCGCGGGCGTGACCCTGGTGCAGGTCGTGGCCAATCCATTGATCTCGATGCTGGGCGAGCCGCGCAGCGCCTCCAGCCGTCTGACCTTCGCCCAGGCTTTCAACTCGCTGGGCACCACCATATTCCCCTACGTCGGCGCCATCCTGATCCTGGGGTCGCTGGCGACCGTCGATGAAACGACCCTGACCGGCGCGGCCCTGACCGCCTACCGCGCAGCCGAGTCAGCCGTCATCACCCACGCCTATACCGGCATCGCCATCGCCCTGGCCCTGGTGGCCCTGGTGGTCTGGTTCAACCGCCGCCGGCTGGTCGAGGAGACCATCCCGGCCACCGGCATGCTGAAGGCCTTCAACCTGCTGCGACGGCCGCGCTTCGCCTTCGGCGCGCTGGGCATCTTCGTCTATGTCGGGGCCGAGGTGGCGATCGCCAGCCTCATGACGAACTATCTGATGCAGTCCGACACCCTGGGCCTGGCGGCCGAAAACGCGGCCAAGCTGCTGTTCTTCTACTGGGGCGGAGCGATGGTGGGGCGGTTCGTCGGCGCGGCCGTCATGCGCGTGGTGGCGCCGTGGAAGGTGCTGACCACCGTGGCGCTGGTGGCCGTCACGCTGATCGCCGTGTCCGCCCTGACCACAGGGACGGTGTCGGGCGTGGCCCTGCTGGCCGTCGGCTGTTTCAACGCCATCATGTTCCCGACCATCTTCACCCTGGCCTCGGCCGGGCTGGGCAGGCGGGCGGCGGAGGGGTCGGGCATCATCTGCATGGCCATCGTCGGCGGGGCCATCGTGCCGCCGCTGACCGGGCTGGTGGCCGACGCCTCGACCCTTCGGATCGCCCTGATCGTGCCGGTCGTCTGCTATGTCGTCATCGCCCTGTTCGGCCATTACTGTCGGCATGAGGAGGGACTGGCGTGACGCCTTCGTCCGATCGCAGGGTCCGTCGTGTGGTCATCGTCGGTCAGTTCAGCCATGGCCCGTTCCCGAAGCGGCCACACACCATCACAACCGCCGACGCCGTCGAGGCATGGGCCTAGGGTCCATACTCAATGCCGCTCATCCCCGCGGGGATGAGCGGCACGGGAGAAATCTCAAGTCCCGCTCGATCCGAATTGAGTCCGGACCCTAGAACAGGACCTTGACCGTCCCCACGACGCGATCATCCGAGATTGGCGACTCCACATCCGTTCCGTGATAGCGCACGTCCACCGCGAGATTGTCGGTGAAGGCGTAGGCCGCCCCCAGGTTCCAGGTCGTATAGTCGTCGGTCAGGTTCAGGAACTGCTCGCCCACCGCGCCCGACACGGTCCATTTGTCCGCCGGGACGAAGGCCCCGTTCAGCTCGACATAGGTCGCTTCCTCGTCGATTCCGAAGAAGTCCGGTGAGAAATAGACCGCGACCCCGGCGGTCACGGGACCCACGGCCCTCGACACCGCCGCCTTGACCTCGACGTAGTCATAGTCCGCGCCGCTGTCGCCGACATAGAGATAGGCCACCAGGCCGACGTCATAGGCGAACCCAGACGCCTCGCCGCGGACACCGCCGTAGAGGTCGATCTCGGCGTCGGTCTCGTCCCCGAAATCGACGTTGGAGGCCCAGGCGCCGGCGTAGAAACCACCGATGGCGACGTCCACCGAGCCCTGGAGCGCCGGTTCCTCGTCGGTCTGGCTGAAGCCGCGGAACACATAGTCGCTGGTGACGACGACATTGGCCGATACGTCCGCGTCCTGGGCCGAGGCGGTCCCGGCCGAGGCGAGCAGCGCCACAGCGGCGGCGCAGGCTGAAAACAGTCTCATGATGCTATCCCCTTGGTGTGCTTGATGATGTTTGACGCTTACCGGTCGATGACCCGACGGGCCGGTTGGGCCGGGCGCGGGGGAGGACCGCGCCCGGCCCGGCTCCTCAGGCGTGCTCGAGAGCTTCGCCGTGGAGCGTGGAGTCCAGCCCTTCGGCCTCCTGGGCCTCGCTGACGCGCAGGCCGGTGGTGAACTTGCAGATCACCAGGATCACGAAGGTGCCCACCGCGCTCCAGGCGATCGTCCACGCCAGGCCGATGGCCTGGGTCGGCAGGTCGGCGCCCTCCGACAGGCCGTTGATCGCGGTGGTGGCGAACACGCCGGTCAGCAGCGCCCCGGCCAGACCGCCGGCGCCGTGAATGCCGAAGGCGTCCAGGCTGTCGTCGTAGCGCAGCAGCTTCTTGATCCAGACCGAGGCCGCATAGCAGACCGGCCCGGCGATCAGGCCGATCATCACCGCCCCCTTGGGATCGACGAAACCGGCCGCCGGGGTGATGGCGACCAGACCGCCGACCATGCCCGACAGGACGCCGATCAAGGACGGCTTCTTCTTCTCCATCACCTCGACCAGCTTCCAGGTCAGGGCGGCGGCGGCGGCGGCCAGCACGGTGTTGGTCAGCGCCACGGCCATCAGGGCGTTGGCGGCCCCGGCCGAGCCGGCGTTGAAGCCGATCCAGCCGACCAGCAGCAGGCTGGCCCCGATCATCGTCAGCACCGGGTTGTGGGCCACGATGGGGCTGTCGCCATAGCCGGTGCGCCGGCCCAGGAACAGGGCGCAGACCAGGCCCGCGACACCCGAGTTGACGTGCACCACGGCGCCGCCGGCGAAGTCCAGCACGCCCGCGGCGCCCAGGAAGCCGCCGCCCCAGACCCAGTGGGCGATCGGCGCATAGACCACCAGCGACCACAGGGCGGTGAACAGCAGCAGGCCCGAATATTTCAGCCGCTCGGCGAAGGCGCCGGTGATCAGGGCGGGCGTGATGATGGCGAAGGTCAGCTGGAAGGCGATGAACAGGAATTCGGGAATGCCGGGCAACAGACTGTGCGCCGTCTCCATGGTCACCCCGTTCAAGAAGATGGCGTCGAAGCCGCCGATGACCTGGTTGACCGTATCGCCGTCATAGCCGCCCAGCGCCACGGCCTTGCCGAAGGCGATCGAATAGCCGGCGACGAACCACACCAGCGAGACCACGGCGAAGACGCCGACCGACTGGGTGATGGTGGCGATGACGTTCTTGCGCCGCACCATGCCGCCGTAGAACAGCGCCAGGCCGGGCAGGGTCATCAGCAGGACCAGCGCCGTGGACGTGCCCAACCAGGCCGTCCCCGCGCCGTCGAGCGCCAGCGCCGCCTGGTGGCCCAGAAGAACCGGCGCGGCCGGCGCCTCAACGGTCGGCGCCACGATGGCCGTGGCCGCCGCCTCGACCGGCGCGGCGGCGAAGGCCCCGCCCACCGTAAACAGCATGGCGATGAGCAGACAGAGGGCGACGACGCCCGGTAGCCGATTCCAGAACTGCGACATGTGAACCCCCTTCATATATCTCGCATTTGCGAACCATTTACCGCATTTGCGAGATGCGCAAGAGGCTTTCCGCATTCGGCGGCAAATTCCGTGCTGTGTTATCAATTCAGACTGGGGTGGAGGGGCAGCTTTGTCCGAATCGTCCAAGGACGGTGCACGATCACACCTCCTTCGCAACGGTCAGGGCGGGACCTGTCCATCCGTGCGCGGGCCAGGCGCCGGGTCGCCGGACGCGCGCCGCGGCGACTGGAGGAGGATGGGGGGGCGGTTCGGGTCACACGTGGCCCCGCCGCGCCAGGGGGCAGACCAAGGATTGAGCCGAAAATGATCCGGTCAGGGCGTGTCGCTGTCATGCGCTGACATATGTTACCAGCAAGCAACGATCCACAATCGGCCAAAAATCGGCATTATGTTGCCGTGCAGGACCAATTTTGTCGCATGTGAAGAATGCGTTTGCCGGTCTCCCCGTAGTTTGCTTTTATGTTGCCATGCAGCATGTCGGTCCAAACGCCTCTCGGGGTTTCGTCTCGGAGCCTCGTCGTCTCGCCAAGAAGACGGCGATGGAACGCGTGTCTGCGTTCGATGAGATCATGGCGCCGCCCCCGCTCGCGACGGTCGAGACCCAGGCCGGGCGCTGCACCGACTGCGGCGTGCCCTTCTGCCAGAGCGGCTGCCCGCTGCAGAACAACATCCCCGACTGGCTGCGGCTGACCGCCGACGGCGACGCGCGCGAGGCGTGGAACATGGCCTCGGCCACCTCGACCATGCCCGAGATCTGTGGCCGCATCTGCCCGCAGGACCGGCTGTGCGAAGGCGCCTGCACCCTGAACGTCTCGGGCTGGGAGGCGGTCACCATCGGCTCGGTCGAGGCCTGGCTGGGCGACCGGGCCTTTGACAATGGCTGGGTCGAGCCGATCCGCCCCGCCCATGATCGGCTGGAGTCCGTCGGCATCGTCGGAGCCGGCCCCGCCGGCATGGCCGCCGCCGACCGGCTGAGAAGCGCCGGCTATCGGGTCACCGTCTATGACCGCCACGACCGTCCCGGCGGCCTGCTGATCTACGGCATCCCCGGCTTCAAGCTGGACAAGGCGGTGGTCCAGCGTCGCGTCGACCGCCTGATCGAGGGCGGTGTGACCTTCGTCACCGGCTGCGAGGTCGGCAGGGATGTCACCCTCGACCAGCTTCGCGAACGCCATGACGCGGTCCTGTTGGCCATGGGGGTGTACAGGCCGCGCACGCTGTCGGCCCCGGGCTGCGGGCCGGGCGACACGGTCGCGGCGCTCGACTTCCTGATCCCTCAGAACCGTCGCGACCTGGGCGACGCCGAATCCGACCGCTGGCCTCACGCCAGGGGGCGCCGCGTGGTCGTCGTCGGCGGCGGCGACACGGCCATGGACTGCGTCCGCACCGCCGTGCGCCAGGGCGCCGAGAGCGTGGTCTGCCTCTATCGCCGCGACCGCGACAACATGCCCGGTTCGGCCCGCGAGGTGGTCAACGCCGAGGAGGAGGGGGTCCGCTTCGAATGGCTGGCCGCGCCCAGGGCCCTGATGTCGCGGGACGGCGCCGTCACCACCGTCCGGGCCGCGCGCATGAGCCTGTCCGAGCCCGTCTTCGGCCGCAGGCGGGAGGTCGTCCCCGTCCCCGGCGCCGATTTCGACCTGCCCGCCGACATGGTGATCGAGGCCCTCGGCTTCGAACCCGAGGCTTTCGCCGAGCATTCCGCCGATCTGGCCCTGACCGACCGGGGCGCGGTGGTCACGTCCCCCGGCGGTTTCGCCACCAGCCTGCCCGGCGTGTTCGCCGCCGGCGACGCCGTGCGCGGGGCCTCGCTGGTGGTCTGGGCCGTGCGCGACGGCCAGGACGCCGCCGCCGAGATCGACCGCCATCTGCGCGCCCGCGTCAGGGAGGTTGCGGCATGAGCTGGAAGGCCACATACGAAACCGGCCGCGCCCGCCTCATTGACGGCCACGCCTATCAGTCCTCCTCCGAGCGCGACGCCTGCGGCGTCGGCCTGGTCGCCGCGATCGACGGCAGGCCGCGCCGCGAGGTGGTCGAACTGGCCATCCGGTCGCTGAAGAACGTCGCCCACCGCGGCGCCGTGGACGCCGACGGCAAGTCGGGCGACGGCGCCGGGCTGATGATCGAGGCGCCCCAGGGCTTCTTCGCCGACGAGATCCGCGCCATCGGCCAGATCCCGCGCCCCGGCCCCATCGCCATCGGCCAGATATTCCTGCCGCGCACCGACCTCTCGGCCCAGGACCGCGCCCGCGCCATCGTCGAGACCGAGGTGCTGCGCGCCGGCTTCTATATCCATGGCTGGCGCCAGACCCCGATGGACCTGTCGGTGGTGGGCTCGAGGGCCGACGCCACCCGGCCCGAGATCGAACAGATCATGCTGGCCCCCCCGGCCGATCTCGAGGGCGAGGCGCTCGAGCGCGAGCTTTACCTGTGCCGCCGCCGCATCGAGCGCGCGGTGCAGGCGGAAGGCCTGCCCGGCTTCTACATCTGCTCCCTGTCGGCGCGGTCGCTGGTCTACAAGGGCATGGTTCGGGCCGAGCTGCTGGACCGGCTCTATCCCGACCTGCTCGATGCGCGCTTCGAGGCGGCCTACGCCATCTTCCACCAGCGCTATTCGACCAACACCTTCCCCGAATGGCGTCTCGCCCAGCCGTTCCGGATGCTGGCCCACAACGGCGAGATCAACACGCTGAAGGGCAATCTCAACTGGATGCGGTCGCACGAGATCCGCATGGCGGCCCAGGCCTTCGGCGACCGCGACGGGGAGGTCAAGCCGGTGGTCCAGCCGGGCGGCTCTGACTCCGCCGCGCTGGACAACGTCTTTGAGGTGCTGGTCCGCGCCGGCCGCCCCGCCCCCATGGCCAAGGCCCTGCTGATCCCGGAGGCCTGGGCCCGCGACGACGGCCTGATGAAGACCGAACACCGCGCCCTCTACGCCTATTGCAATGCGGTGATGGAGCCGTGGGACGGTCCGGCCGCCGTCTGCGCCACCGACGGCCGCTGGGTCGTCGCCGGCAAGGACCGGAACGGTTTGCGTCCGCTTCGGGCCATGGAGACCGTCGATGGCCTGCTGCTGGTCGGCTCGGAGGCGGGTCTGGCCGGCCTGCCCGAGAGCCGCATCAGGCGGCGGTTGCCGATCGGCCCCGGCCGCATGATCGTGGCCGACCTCAAGGAAGGCCGGCTGCTGGACGAGACCGAGGCCGTCGACGCCCTCGCCGCCGATCATCCGTATACGGATTGGCTCGGCAATATGGTCGATCTGGAGCCCCTGATCGGCCCCGGACCCGAGCCCCGCGCCGCTGTCGGCGAGGTCCTCACCCGGCGCCAGATCGCCTCGGGCTTCAGCCGCGAGGATCTGGACCTGCTGCTCGACCCCCTGGTCAGGGACGGCAAGGAGGCGGTCGGCTCCATGGGCGACGACACGCCGCCGGCGGTGCTGTCGGATCAGCCGCGCCCGCTGGCGCATTATTTCCGCCAGAATTTCAGCCAGGTCACCAATCCGCCGATCGATCCCCTGCGCGAGGCCGGGGCCATGAGCCTGAAGACCCGGTTCAAGAACCTGGGCAATATCCTGGCCGAGGAAGAGGCCCAGACCGATGTCTTCGTGCTGGACAGCCCGGTCCTGACCACCGGCATGTACGAGCGGATGCTGGGGGTCGTCGGCGCCGGCTCCACCGTGGTGATCGACTGTTCCTACCCCGTCCCCGAGACGGCCCAGGCAGGAAACCGCCCCGCGGCGGGCGACAGCCACGAGAACGACGCCCGTCCCGGCGCGGCGCTCCGCGCGGCGCTGGACCGCGTCAACGCCGAGGCCGAGGCCGCCGTGCGTGGCGGCTGCGGCCTGATCGTCCTGACCGACGAGCGGGCGTCGGAGACGCGCGTCTCCATCCCCATGATCCTGGCCACGGCGGGCGTCCACGGCCGCCTGACCGACACCGGCCTGCGCTCCTTCGTCTCCATCGTGGTGCGAAGTTCGGAAGTGCTCGATCCCCACGGTTTCGCCGTGCTGGTCGGGGTCGGCGCCACCGCCGTCAACGCCTGGCTGGCCCAGGAGCTGTTCCAGGAACGTCTGGACCGCGGCGCCTGGCCGGGTCTGAGCCTTCACGACGCCTGTCTGAACTACAAGGCCGGCATCGAGGCCGGCCTGATGAAGATCATGGCGCGCAAGGGCATCAGCGTCATCTCGGCCTATCGCGGCGGCTGCGAGTTCGAGGTTCTGGGCCTCAGCCGCGCCCTGACGAGCGAATTCTTCCCCGGCGCCCCCTCGCGCATCTCCGGCATCGGCCTGGCCGGGCTGGAGCAGGCCTCCCTGCGCCGTCACGCCCTGGCCTGGACCGGGGCCGCGCCCTCCCCGGCGATCGGCGGCTTCCTGAAGATTCGGGCGGGCGGCGAGACCCACGCCCATGAAGCGAAGACCATCCACCTGCTGCAGGACGCCTGCAACCGGGGCGACTATCGCCGTTTCAAACAGTATTCGCAGGCCGTCCACGACCAGCCCGACCTGGCCCTCCGCGACCTGCTCGACTGGCGCGAGGGCCTGACCCCCGTCCCCGTCCACGAGGTCGAGAGCGTCTCCGACATCCGCCGCCGCTTCCTGACGCCCGGCATGTCGCTGGGCGCCCTGTCGCCCGAGGCCCACGGCACGCTCAACATCGCCATGAACCGCATCGGCGCCCGCTCGGTCTCGGGCGAGGGCGGCGAGGACCCGGAACGCTATGCGACCCGCCCGGACGGCGACGACATGAACTCGGCGGTCAAACAGGTCGCCTCGGGCCGGTTCGGGGTCACCGCCGAATATCTGAACCAGTGCCGCGAGATCGAGATCAAGATCGCGCAGGGCGCCAAGCCCGGCGAGGGCGGCCAGCTGCCCGGCTTCAAGGTCACCGAATTCATCGCCCGGATGCGGCACTCGACCGTGGGCGCGACGCTCATTTCACCCCCGCCGCACCACGACATCTATTCGATCGAGGATCTGGCCCAGCTCATCTACGACCTGAAACAGATCAATCCCGAGGCCCGGGTCGCGGTGAAACTGGTCTCGGCCTCGGGCATCGGCGCCATCGCCTCGGGGGTCGCCAAGGCCCGGGCCGACATCATCCTGATCGCCGGCCACAACGGCGGCACCGGCGCCTCGCCCCAGTCCTCGATCAAACACGCCGGCCTGCCGTGGGAGATCGGCCTGGCCGAGACCCATCAGGTGCTCAGCCTCAACAATCTGCGCAAGGACGTCGTGGTCCGCGCCGACGGCGGCATGAGGACGGGCCGCGACATCGTCATCGCCGCCATTCTGGGGGCCGAGGAGTTCAACATCGGCACCGCCAGCCTGATCGCCATGGGCTGTCTGATGGTGCGCCAGTGCCATTCCAACACCTGTCCCGTCGGCGTCTGCAGCCAGGACGAACGGCTGCGCGAGAAATTCACCGGCACGCCCGACAAGGTCGTGAGACTGTTCAGCTTCATCGCCGAGGAGGTGCGCGAAATCCTCGCCGGCCTCGGCGCCCGCACCCTGGACGAGGTCGTCGGCCGCACCGATCTGCTGCGTCAGGTCCGCCGCGGCGGCGGCCATCTGGACGACCTCGACCTCAACCCCCTGCTGGTCCGGGTCGAGGCGCCGGAGAAGAAGGCCTGGGCCGCCAAGGGCCGCGCCGAGGTCGCCGACACCCTGGACGCCCGGGTCCTTTCGGACGCCGGCGCCTTCCTCGACCGGGGCCAGAACCTGCAGCTCAGCTATCCGATCGCCAATGTGCAGCGCACCATCGGCGCCCGCGTCTCCTCGGCCATCGTGCGCCGCTGGGGTCCGGCGGGACCGCCGGGCGCCCTGCTGCTGCGGCTCGAGGGCTCGGCCGGCCAGAGCCTGGGGGCCTTCGGGGCCAGGGGCCTCAAGCTCGAACTCACCGGCGAGGCCAACGACTATGTCGGCAAGGGCCTGTCCGGGGCCGAGATCGTCGTCAAACCCATCGAGTGGCGTGAAAACCAGCCGCTGATCGGCAACACCACCCTTTACGGCGCGACCTCGGGCCGGCTGTTCGTGGCGGGCGCGGCGGGCGAGCGGTTCGCGGTGCGCAACTCCGGCGCCGACGCGGTGGTCGAGGGCGCAGGCGCCCATGCTTGCGAATACATGACCGGCGGCTGCGTGGCGGTGCTCGGCCCGGTCGGCTGGAACCTGGCGGCCGGCATGAGCGGCGGAGAATTGTTCGTGCTCGATCAGGACGACCGCGTGGCCCTGGCGCTCAACGGCGACCTCGCCTCGCCCGCGCCGATCGACGAGGCGGCGGCAGGGCGCCTGTGCGCGCTGGTCCAGGCCCACGCCGCCGCGACCGGCTCCCCCCTGGCCCGGCGTCTGTTGTCGGCCTGGACCGACAGCCTGACCCGCTTCGTCCGCATCGTCCCGACCTCCGCCGCGCGACAGGTCGAACCCGTACCCGCTCCGTCAGCCTTGTCGGCTTGACGCTGTCCGTGTTCCGCGGCCTCAGCCGCTGTTTCTCAGACCCGCCGCCACGCCGTTGATGGTCAGCAATATGCCCGCGCGCACGCGCGGGTCGTCGTCGCCGGCCCGCCGACGGCGGATCAGCTCGATCTGGACGTGGTTCAGCGGCTCGACATAGGGCATGCGCAGCCGGATCAGCCGGTCCAGCTCGGGCTGGCCGCCCAGCAGGCGGTCATGGCCCGTAATGGCCAGGACGGCGTCGCGGGTGCGCTCCCATTCGGCCTCGATGACTCCGAAGATGCGTCCGGCCAGGGCGGCGTCCGGAACCATGGCGGCGTAACGGCGGGCGATGCTCATGTCGGCCTTGGCCATGATCATCTCCATGTTCTGGATCAGGGTCCGGAAGAACGGCCAGTCGCGGGCCAGGACCTGAAGCTCCTCCATGTCCGCGTCCCGCACCGCCGAGCCGAAGCCGAACCAGCCCGGCAGCATGACCCGCGACTGCGACCAGCTGAACACCCAGGGAATGGCGCGCAGGTCCTCGATGGCGGTGGAGGATGTGCGCGAGGCCGGGCGCGAACCGATCTTCAGTTCCGAGATCTCGGCGATGGGGGTGGCGGCGTGGAAATAGTCGATGAAGCCCTGCGTCTCATAGACCAGGGCGCGATAGGCGCGCATCGAGGCCTGGGACAGGGCCGCGACAGTGGCGCCGTGCCGGGCGGTCAGGGCGTCGTCCGGCGGCGGGGCGAGAGAGGCCAGCAGGACGCCGGCGGTCAGGGCGTCGAGGTTGCGGCGGGCGACATCGGCTTCGCCATATTTGTTGGCGATGACCTCGCCCTGTTCGGTGATGCGGATGCGGCCCGCCACCGTGCCCGTCGGCTGGGACAGCACGCCCTCGAAGCTGGAGCCCCCGCCGCGCCCGACCGCCCCGCCCCGGCCGTGGAACAGCTGCAGCCTCACTCCAGCGGATTGGGTCACCTCCAGCAGGGCGCGGGAGGCCTGGTGCAGTTCCCAGGTCGAGGTCAGGTAGGAGCCGTCCTTGTTGGAATCCGAATAGCCGATCATCACCTCCTGCACCCCGCGCGCGCGGGCGACGGCGAGGGCGGACGGTTCCTTCAGCAGGCGCTCCAGGGTCGACCTGGAGGCGCGCAGGTCGTCGATGGTCTCGAACAGCGGGGCGGCCTGGATGGGGCAGGCGCCGGGGTCATCGGGCCGGTACAGGCCGACCTCCTTGAGCAGCAGATAGACCTCCAGCAGGTCCGAGGCGGCGTCGGTCTTGGAGACGATATGGGTGCGTATGGCCTGGGGTCCGAAGCGGGCGAGGGCCTCGACGGCGGCCTGGAGGATGGCGCGTTCCTTCAGCGTCTCCGCCGCATAGGCCGCATAGGGGTTGAACAGCGGGCGGCCGGAGGCCAGCTCGGCGGACAGCAGGGCCAGGCGGGCGTCTTCGTCCAGGGCGGCGTAGTCGGGCGCGACGCCGGCGACCCTCAACAGGTCGGCCACGACCCGTTCGTGCACGTCGGCGTTCTGGCGCAGGTCCAGGGTGGCCATATGGAAGCCGAACACGTCCACCGCCGTGATCAACCGCGCCAGCCGGTCGTCGGCGAAGACTTCGCCGTGGGCGGCGGTCAGGCTGGCCCGCAGGATCTCCAGATCGGCGCGGAAGGCGTCCGGCCCGGCATAGGGATCGGCGGCGAAGGCGGCTGGGCGCGGCGCGGTCTGGCCGGTCAGCAGCGGGTGCGCCGCCGACAGCCGGGCGTAGATTTCGCTGAGCGCGCGGCGATAGGGTTCGTCCGCGCGGTGGGGCGAGACGTCGCCGGACGCCTGGGCCAGCGCCTTCAGTTCCGGCGTGATCCCGGCCATCGAACCGGACAGGCTGAGTTCGGCGCCCAGCGCGTTCACCTCGTCCAGATAGAAACGCAGCACCGCGCGCGCCTGGGTCCGGAAGGCGGCCGTCAGCACCGTCCCGTCGACATTGGGATTGCCGTCCCGGTCGCCGCCGACCCAGGTTCCGATGCGGATGAAGGGGCCGAGGTCCGGCGCCGCGAGGCGGCGGCGCCAGTCGGCCAGCTGTTCCGGCGCGACCTTCAGGAACACGCGGTCGAGGAAGGAGACGACGGTGTCGATCTCGTCCTGCACCACCAGGCCGGTCGTCCGCACCAGCCGCGTGGCCCACAGGATCGTCGTCTGGCGGCGCAGGCCCCGGGTCAGGACGTCCGGCGCGCAGGAAAGGTCCTCCCCCGTTCCGGGCGGGTCGCAGGCGTCGAGCAGATCGGACACCGCGGCGATCCGGTCGATGACGCTCTTGCGCCGCACTTCCGACGGATGGGCGGTGAGCACCGGGGAGATCAGGGCGCCTGAAAGCAATTCCCTGGCGTCGTCCAGGGAGCGGCCCGCGGCGGTCAGGCGAACCAGCGCCCCTTCGGGCGTATCGGCCCGCGCGCCCTGGGCGGTCTGCGCCCGGGCCAGACGCTTGCCGGCCCGGTCCTCGGCGATGTTGGCCAGGAGCGAGAAGACCGCGAACCCGTGCGCCAGCCCCACCGCCTGATCCAGCGACAGCTCGGCCAGCAGGGCCTCCAGCTTCGATGCGCCGTGAGAGGCCGGATCGCGATGGTAGGCCACCGAGGCTTGCCGCACCGCCTCGATGCGGTCGTAGAGCTCAAGCCCGCCCTCGGCGCGGATGACCTCGCCCAGCAGCCCGCCCAGCAGGCGGACTTCGTCGCGAAGGCGGTTGTCGGCGGTCGGTGACATGGCGGGTCTCAAGGCGGGGAGATTCGGACCCATAGTGCTACTTCCATTCGCCGGAAAAGGTTGCACCCATCAAACTCCGGGACCAGACGCAAATCAGTCCAGCGGGTGGGGGCCGGCGCCGACGAAATCCGGATCGGGGGGCGAAGCCAAGGCTCCTCCAGACGCTCGTGACGTCCGGAGGAGGCTGTGGAGTGGAAACGGCGACGCACGACGTTCGCGGTTTCGTTCCGAAATGGCTCCGCGGGTAGGATTCGAACCTACGACCAGCCGATTAACAGTCGGCTGCTCTACCACTGAGCTACCGCGGAATACTTCCTCTCGGGAAGGCGGGCGCTATAGCAGCGCGAGTCAGGCTCGCGCAACGGGAAATATCCGATTGGCCGTCGCGAAGCGGCCGGGCGGGGGCGGGGGCACGGCCGTCGTCCCGGGATCGGAGGGGCCGGGGCCGCCGGCCGACCTGCCGCGGGGCCGCGACACCCCCGGCATGCCGATGTCGGGGTGTCGATTCGCCCGATGCGGCGACTGCGGGGGCGATCGCCCTGCATCATTTCACCCGACAGGTGATTGGCCTTCACCAAACCGCGATTAACCCCTCGTATACGTTGATGAACGGCGCGATCTGCGACGCGCCTCTCAGTCCGGGGGAATTGACCATGTTCGGCAGCATTCTGTTCTTCGTGAACCGCAACGCGCGCGGCGCCGTGGCGCTGACCATCGTGGCCGCGACGGTGGGCGCGGCCACGGCCATCGGCTGGATGACGGCGCCGGTCTGATCTGTCGGGGATCGCGATGGAGGCCTGACCGAGAATCGAACTCGGGTACACGGATTTGCAGTCCGCTGCGTAACCACTCCGCCATCAGGCCGTGGCCCCTCCGGATGAGGCGCCGCGTCGTCGCGAGGCGCGTTCGCTATCAGATCGGATTGTCGCCCGCAACGCACAGACCTATAAGCGCGCCAGATTTCCGGCGCGGTGTCGCGCCTTCGCCTGAACGGGACGACCGACAGATGGATTTCGCCGCCGCGCGCAAGGTCATGGTGGACAGTCAGGTCCGGGTCAATGACGTCACGGACCGAGACCTCCAGGCCGCCCTGCTTGCGGTGCCGCGGGAACGCTTTGTCCCGGCCGGGCGCGCCTTCGCCGCCTATGCCGAGATCGAGCCGGAGATCGCCGGCGGCCGCCGGCTGATGCTGGCGCGTGACCTGTCCAAGCTGCTGATGGCGCTGGACCTGCGGGCCGGCGAGACCGCCCTGGCCGTCGCCGGGCCCTACGCCGCCGCGGTGCTGGCCCGGATGGGGCTGAAGGTCACGGCGCAGGAGGCCGACCCGGCGGTGCTGGACGTGGTCGGTCCGGCCCTGGCCGAGGCCGGCGTCGCCGGCGCCGTCGCCCCGTTCGACCGGCCGGTCGGGGCCGGCTACGACGTCATCGTCTCCGAGGCCGCCGTGCCGGCGCGCCCCGACGCCTGGCTGGCGGCGCTCCGGGTCGGCGGCCGGCTGGCCGTCGTCGAGCGGACCGGGCCGGCCGGCAAGGCGGTGCTGTATGTGAAGGGCGCGTCCGGCCTGTCGCGGCGCGAACTGTTCGACGCCGCTCCGCCGGTGCTTGCGGAACTGGCCCCGACCCCCACCTTCGCCCTGTAGCCGCCGGCCGCCGCCTTCGCGGAGGGGGTGAAAAAATCTTAACTGGCGTGGGAGGAAACCGTCCCGCATCAGGCCCATGGGATACAAGGGGCGCGCGATCCCCGTGCGCGCCAGGCAGGAACAGTCATGCTGAAACGCTCTCGCGCGCTCGCCTCGGTCGCCCTCATCGCCGTCGCCGCCGGGTTCGCCGCCCCCGCCTGGGCCGAAACCCTGCAGGAAGCCATCGCCCTGGCCTATCAGACCAATCCGTCGCTGCTGGCCCAGCGGGCCAACCAGCGGGCCCTGGACGAGTCGATCGTCCAGGCCCGCGCCGGCCTGCGCCCGCGGCTCGACGTCACCGTCAGCGGCAATCACGCGCAGAGCTACGGCGATCTGGCCGGCTTCGAGGGCGACAGCGCCTCGGCCAGCATCGGCCTGTCGCAGACGCTGTGGAGCGGCGGCCGCATCGGCCACGGCATCACCGCCGCCGAGGCCGGCATCCTGGCCGGGCGCGAGAACCTGCGCGACATCGAACAGGCCGTGCTCGCCGCGGTCATCCAGGCCTATGCCGACGTGATCCGCGACACCGAAATCCTGCGCATCCGCCAGGCCAACCTCGGCGTGCTCCGGCGCCAGCTCGAGGAGGCCTCGGCCCGTTTCGAGGTCGGCGAGATCACCCGCACCGACGTCGCCCAGTCGGAAGCCCGCCTGGCCCAGTCCGAAGCCGACCTGGCCAACGCCCAGGCCCAGCTGTCGGTCTCGCGCGCCGCCTACGCCGCCGTGGTCGGCCAGTCGCCGGGCGATCTGGCCCCGATGCCGGACCTGCCGGGCGTGCCGGCCGATTTCGACTCCGCTCTCGAGGTGGCGCTGCGCGACAATCCCGGCGTCCGCGCCGCCGCCTACAACCTGCGCGCGGCCGAGGCCAATGTCGCCGCCGCTAAGGCCGAATACATGCCGTCGGCGCGGCTGACGACCACCTATGGCGGCTCCAACACCGACTTTGACCAGATCGGCGACATCGCCGACACTACCCGGTTGACGGCCGGGGCGACCGTCTCGGTTCCGCTGTTCACCGGCGGCCTCAACGGCTCGCGCGTGGCCCAGGCCTTCGAGCGCGCCAACGCCGCCCAGATCAATGTCGAGGGCGAGCGCCGCAACGCCCTCCGCTCGGTCAGCTCGGCCTACGCCCAGGCGCTGTCGGCGCGCTCCAGCCTGGAGGCCGGGAGCGAAGCCGTGCGGGCGGCCACCGTGGCCGCCGAGGGCGTCCGGCAGGAGGCCCAGGTGGGGCTGCGCACCACGCTCGACGTCCTCAACCAGGAGCTGGAGCTGCGCAACGCCGAGGTCACCCTCGCCAGCGCCCGGCGCAACCAGTATGTCGCCCAGGCCAACCTGCTCGCCGCCATGGGGCGGCTGGAGGGGCCCGATCTCGATCCGACCCTGGCCGTCTATGATCCGGCCGCCAACTACCAGCGCGTCCGCAACCGCGGGGCCCTGCCGTGGGACGGCCTGATCGAGGCCGTCGACCGTCTCGTCGCCCCGCCGATCGTCCCCGCCGTCGACGCCGCCGACGCCCCGATCGACCGGCAGCTCAAGTCCGAGATCGTCCAGACCGCGCCGCGGGACTGAGCCGGCGGTCATCCCGGACGGGCGACGCGGACGCGGCCCGTTATCCCGCGGGGCGAAAACGCCCGTTGATTCCAGCGGGCTGAGATGCGACGACGGGGCGGGGCGGGGTCGCGATCCCGCGCCGACCGTTCTGACTTTGCGTACGCCGCGCGCCTCGGGGTTTCGACATGACCGACCAGACCGCCCAGGAACCGACGATGGAGGAGATCCTGGCGTCGATCCGCCGGATCATTTCCGAGGACGACGCGCCTGCGGAAACGGCCCCGGCCGCGGCCGCGTCCGATTCGGAGGCCGGGGCGGCCGCCGTTGACGCGGCCCCGGCCTCCACGGCCCTGATGGACGAGACCCCCTCGGTGCAGGAACCCGCCGCCTCCGAGGAGGACGTGCTGGAGCTGACCGACACCTATGAGGCGCCGGCCGCCGAGAGCATCGGCGACCTCGAGGTCTCGCCCGCGGAGCTCGACATCGAGCCTTTCCCGGTCGAGGCGGTCAGCGAGTCCGTGTTCGCGCCGGAGCCGGACCATGGGGCCGCCGCCGAGGCTCCGAAGACCTATGACACCCTCGTCGGCGACAGCGCCGCGGCCAGCGCCGCCTCCGCCTTCGCCGGATTGGCCTCCTCCCTCAAGAAGTCCGAACCCATGGAAACCTCGACCCCTTCCGGCCCCACCCTGGACGAACTGGCCCGCAGCCTGCTGCGCCCGATGCTGAAGGAATGGCTGGACGCCAATCTGCCGGCCATCGTCGAGGCCCAGGTACGCAAGGAAGTCGAACGCATCGCCCGCAACGCCGGCTAGCTTCACCCGCGACCTGATCAAGGCTAGATCGTTCCGGGGCGGCTCCAGTCGGGGCCGCCCTTTCTCATTCTGCGCGAAACCTTGCCTCCCCATGCTCGACAAGACCTTCGACCCGAAAGCCGCCGAACCGCGCCTCTATGCGATGTGGGAGGCAAGCGGCGTGTTCGCGCCGAAGACCGACGCCGCGGCCGAAGCCTATTCGATCGTCATCCCGCCGCCCAATGTGACCGGCTCGCTGCACATCGGCCACGCGCTGAACAACACCCTGCAGGACATCCTCGCCCGTTATCACCGGATGCGGGGCAGGGCGGTGCTGTGGCTGCCCGGCACCGACCACGCCGGCATCGCCACCCAGATGGTGGTCGAACGCCAGCTGGCCGCCAGCGGCAACATCGGCCGCCGCGACATGGGCCGCGAGGCCTTCGTGGCCAAGGTCTGGGAGTGGAAGGCCGAGAGCGGCGGGACCATCGTCCAGCAGCTGCGCCGTCTGGGGGCATCCTGCGACTGGAGCCGCGAGCGCTTCACCCTCGATGAGGGGCTGAACGCCGCCGTGCGCAAGGTCTTCGTCCAGCTGTTCAAGGAAGGCCTGATCTATCGCGACAAGCGGCTGGTCAACTGGGACCCGCATTTCCAGACGGCGATCTCGGACCTTGAGGTCGAGCAGCGCGAGATGGACGGCTTCTACTGGCATTTCGCCTATCCGCTGGCCGACGGCGTGACCTATGAGCACCCGGTCGCCTGGGACGGCGACGGCCAGCCGACGGAATACGAGACCCGCGACCATATCGTCGTGGCCACGACCCGGCCCGAGACCATGCTGGGCGACACCGGCGTGGCCGTGCACCCGGATGATCCGCGCTACGCCGGGCTGATCGGCAGGTTCGTGACCCTGCCGATCGTCGGCCGCCGCATTCCCATCGTCGCCGACGACTACGCCGACCCGGCCAAGGGCTCGGGCGCGGTCAAGATCACCCCGGCGCATGACTTCAACGACTTCCAGGTCGGCAGGCGGGCGAGTCTGGCGGCGCTGAACGTCATGGACGGCTTCGGCCGCATCACCGCCGCCGACACGCCCGACGTCCCCGCCGACTACGAGGGCATGGACCGCTTCGCCGCGCGCAAGGCCCTCGTCGACCGGGCCGAGGCGGAGGGCTGGCTCAAGGCGGTCGAGAAGACCCGGCACGTCATCCCGCACGGCGACCGCTCCGGCGTGGTCATCGAGCCGTGGCTGACGGACCAGTGGTACGTCGACGCCCACACCCTGGCCCAGCCGGCGATCAAGGCGGTGGAGCGGGGCGATACGGTGTTCGAGCCGAGGAGCTATGAGAAGATCTATTTCGAATGGCTGCGCAACATCGAGCCCTGGTGCATCTCGCGCCAGCTGTGGTGGGGTCACCGCATTCCGGCCTGGTACGGCCCGGGCGGCGAGATCTATGTCGCCGAGACCGAGGACGATGCCCGCGAACAGGCGATGGCCGACTATGATTCCGAGGTCGCTCTGACTCAGGACGAGGACGTCCTCGACACCTGGTTCTCATCCGCCCTGTGGCCGTTCTCGACCATGGGCTGGCCGGAGGATACCGGGGACCTTAAGCGGTTCTATCCGACCTCCGATCTGGTGACGGCGGCGGACATCATCTTCTTCTGGGTTGCCCGGATGATGATGATGGGACTTCACTTCATGGATGAGGTTCCGTTCCGGCGGGTCATCATCAACGGCCTGGTCCGCGACGAGAAGGGCCAGAAGATGAGCAAGTCGAAGGGGAACGTCATCGACCCCCTGACCATCATCGACGAGCTCGGCGCCGACCCCCTGCGCTTCACCATGGCCATCCTGTCGGGCACGCGCGACATCAAACTCAGCCGCCAACGCATTGAAGGTTATCGCAACTTCGGCACCAAGCTGTGGAACGCCGCCCGCTTCGCCCAGATGAACGAGGCCCGCCGCGTCGACGGCTTCGACCCGGCCGCGGTCGACCGGACCGTCAACCGCTGGATCCGCGGCGAGCTGACCAGGGCCGAGCGCCAGGTCTCGTCGGCCATCGAAGGCGGCCGTTTCGACGACGCCGCCTCGGCCCTCTACCGTTTCGTCTGGAACGTCTTCTGCGACTGGTATCTGGAACTGGCCAAGCCGGTCTTCACCGGGGCCGACGAGGCGGCCAGGGCCGAGACCCGGGCGATGACCGCCTGGACGCTGGACCAGACGCTGAAGCTGATGCACCCGGTCATGCCCTTCATCACCGAGGCGCTGTGGGAGCAGCTGGCGGAAGAGGGGGCGACCCGGTCCGAGCCGATCCTGATCGGCGCCGCCTGGCCCGACCTGCCCGACGCCTTCATCGATCCGGCGGCGGAGGCCGAGATCGGCTGGCTGGTCGATCTGGTCACCGAGATCCGGGCCCTGCGCGCCGAGATGAACGTGCCGCTGTCGGCCCGGCCGTCCCTGGCCTTCATCGCCCCGGACGCGGCCACCGCGGAGCGCATCGCCCGCCACCGTGACCTGATCCTGACGCTCGCCCGGGTGTCGGCGGTCGGCGCGGCCGAGACCGCCCCGGCCGGGGCGGTGACCTTCGTCTCGGGCGGCGCCACCGCCGCCCTGTCCCTCGCCGGGATCATCGATCTCGCCGCCGAGCGGGCCCGGCTGGAGAGGGAGATCGCCGCCTTCGACAGCGACATCGGCCACGTCAACAAGAAGCTCGGCAATCCCAATTTCGTCGCCCGCGCCGCGCCCGAGGTGGTCGAGGAGCAGCGCGACAAGCTGGCCGAGGCCGAGGCCGGCAAGGTTCGGCTGCAGGCTGCCCTGGCCCGTCTGGACGCGGTGGGGTGACAAGGGTCCGGCTCGACCAGCTGCTGGTCGCCCGCGGCCTGACGGAGAGCCGGGCGAAGGCGAGGGCGGCGATCGAGGCGGGCGGCGTCACCGTCGACGGCGCGCCGGCGAAGACGGCCTCGCAGCCCGTCAGCACCGATGCGGTCGTGACCTATGCCGACGCCCACCGCTGGGTCGGGCGCGGGGCGTTGAAGCTGGACCACGCCCTGACCGTCTGGCCGGTCGCGGTCGAGGGCCGGACGGTGCTCGACGTCGGCGCCTCGACCGGCGGCTTCACCGAGGTCTGCCTCGAGCGCGGCGCGGCGCGGGTCTATGCGGTCGACGTCGGTTCGGGCCAGATGCATCCCCGCATCGCCGCCGATCCGCGCGTCGTCGGTCTGGAGCGCACCGACGCCCGCGACCTGACCCCGGACCTGGTCCCCGAAGCGCCGTCGCTGATCGTCTGCGACGCCAGCTTCATCGGCCTGTCAAAAGTGCTGCCGGCCGCGCTCGCCCTGGCCGCCCCCGACGCCGACCTGGTCACCCTGGTCAAGCCGCAGTTCGAGGCCGAGGGGCCGAAAGGCGTCGGCAAGAAGGGCGTGGTCAAGGACCCGGAGGCCCACCAGGCGGCGGTCGCCTCGGTCTCGGCCTGGCTGGAAGAACAGGGCTGGTCCGTGCAGGCCATGGTCGACAGCCCCATCGCCGGCGGCGACGGCAACGCCGAATTCCTGCTCTGGGCGCGGCGGCCATAGCCGCCGCTCTTTTCGTTGGGCCCCGGTCAAAAGGCTGCGCCTTTTCAACCCGACGCGCTCCGATGCTGCGCGCGTGCCCCCTGCGCTCAAGCAGCGAGCGACCGCGTCGTGAGCGATAGCGCCCCCTCTCCAAAAAGGAAAAACCCCCGGTGGATTGCTCCGCCGGGGGCCTCCGTCACGCCGCCGATCGACAGGGGGGCTGAAAAATAATCGGCGGCGCGATCCGGTCAGTAGCGGTCCGGGCAGGACTGCTCGTAGCGGGTCACGAGGCGACCTTCGCGCGTATAGGTGCGGGTCTCGACGGTGCGGCAGCCGTAGCGGTCGGCGGCGCCATAGCCCGACTGATAGCCGTAGCCCTGTTCATGGCTGCTGTAGCCCGACTGGCCGTACCGGTAGCGATCGTCCCCGTAATAGCGGTCGTCATAGCGGCGCCGGTCATCGTATCCATAGCGGTCGTCGTACCGGTCATGGGACTGGTAGCCGTAGCGGTCGTCGCCATACCGGCTGTCGTCGTAGCGGTAATCCGAGCCGTAGCGGTCGCAGTCCCGGGCCGAGCTGCCGCCGACGCCGGCCCCGACCGCGGCCCCGAGCACGCCGCCGAGCAGGCTGCCCTCGGTGCGGCGGCCGCGCGCCGCCAGCTGCGAGCCGGCCACCGCCCCGACCGTGGCCCCGATCACCGCGCCGCTGACCTGGCGATCGCTGCGGTAGCTGCGGCAGGCCTGGTCGTAGCGACGGGTCTGATAGGCGTAACGGTCCTGGTAACCGTAGCGGTTGTCGTAGTCATAGGGCTGGCCATAGGCGCCGGTCCCGTAGTTCTGGGGTCCCTGGTACGGATAGGCCTGGGCCGTGGCCGAGGCTGGGGCCAGCAACAGGCCGGCGGCGGCGAGGGCGGCGGCGGCGATGGGTCGGGCGAACATCGGGTCGAATCCTGGCTTCCGTTGCGCGACGGAGGCCGAACGAGCGGCGCCCCGGTCTGTTGCGCTCAGGCTTAGGGGGCGAAAGCTGAACGGCCTTTGAGCGGGTCGTTCATCTTCGTTCATGTTTCGCCGGGGGCGGGGAGTCTCTACAAGCGCGCCATGACGCAGAGGCTGGTCATCACCCGGGTGGGCGGGCAGGGCGACGGCGTGGCCGAGACGCCCGACGGCCCGGTGTTCGCTCCGCTCACCCTGCCCGGGGAAACGGTCCGGGCCGAGGTTCGCGACGGCCGGGCCGAGGCGATCACCCTGCTCGAGGCCAGTCCCGACCGGGTCGAGCCGGTCTCGCCCCATTACGGCGACTGCGGCGGCTGCGCCCTGCAGCACTGGGCCGCCGCCCCCTACCTGGAGTGGAAGCGCGAGCAGGTCCGGCGGGCCCTGGCCCGCGAGCGCATCGAGGCGGAGATCGAGCCGACCGTCGCCGTGCCGCCGGGGACGCGCCGCCGTCTCGCCCTGCACGCCCGCCGCGGCCCCGACGGCGCCGCCGTCCTCGGCTTCAAGGCGCGCAAGAGCTGGCGCCTGGTCGAGATCCGCGCCTGCCCGGTGGCCGATCCGCGGCTGGTGGCCGCCATCCCCGCCCTGACCCGGGTCGCCGAAGCCTTTCTCGAACACCCCAGGTCGGCTCCGACCCTGCATGCGACCTGGACCCTGACCGGGCTGGACGTCGACGTGACCGGCGTCGAGCGGCGCAGCGGCGGCCTGTCCCGCGACGCGCAGATGCGCGCCGTCGAAGCCGCCGCGGCGGCCGATCTGGCCCGCCTCAGCCTGGCCGGCGAGACCCTGGTGATGTCGCGTCAGCCGGTCGTCGCCTTCGGTCCGGCCACCGTGCCCCTGCCGCCCGGCGGCTTCCTCCAGGCCGTGCCCGAGGCCGAGGCGGCCATGGTCGCGCGCGCCGTCGAGGCGGTGCGCGGCGCGAGCAAGATCGCCGACCTGTTCTGCGGGGCCGGGACCTTCACCTTCCCGCTGGCCACAGAGGCGCCGGTGCTGGCCGCCGACGCCTCGGCGGCGGCGATCGCCGCGCTGAAGGCCGGGATCGGCACGGCCCGGGGGCTGAAGCCGGTCGCCGCCGAGGCCCGCGACCTGTTCCGGCGCCCGCTGGCGCCCTATGACCTGCGCGGCTGCGACGCCGTCGTGCTCGATCCGCCGCGCGCCGGCGCGCTGGAACAGACGCAGCAGCTCGCCCAGGCCCGGGCCGCGACCGCGGCCTATGTCTCCTGCAATCCGGTCACCTTCGCCCGCGACGCCCGCGTGCTGATCGACGCCGGCTTCCGCCTGGAGACGGTCACCCCGGTCGACCAATTCCTGTGGTCGGCCCACGTCGAACTGGTCGGCGTGTTCCGGCGTTAGGCCGTGACCGCCTCCCGCGTTCCGGGGGCAGGCGCCGGCTCTGTCAGGGTTGCTGGAAAAAGGCCACGTTGGCGAGAAGCGCCAGGCCGATGAAGGCCAATGACCCATGGGCGGCGACATAGAACATCGGCGCTCCCCTGCGAAAGATAAGCCGAAACAGGGTCAGCCCTCCAACCAGGGCGGCTCCAAACACCCCCAGGGCCCACCAGGCCAGGGTCGGGGGAGCGGCGTCGCGCAGGATGGTCACCAGCAGAAACAGCACCGATGCCGCCGCGAAGCCGCCGTGAACCGCTCCGAAGAACGAGGGAAAGGAACGATGGCGCGCGAGTGCGACGCCCATTCCCGCGCCAAACGTCGCGACCGCGGACAGCAGAATGAAGGCGAGGATATACATGCGGAAATCCGATCAAAGGGAAGCCATCTCACGCCGTCAGGACGGCGTTGGCGGACTTCGGGGAAGCGAGGGCCTTCAGGTCCGTCGAGAGATCCGCGAGAACCTCGGCGTCGACGGGCCGGCGGGAACGAATGATTTTCTTCAGGGAGCCCAGATCACGCGGGGCGTTGATCGCCGTGGCGCCGACCAGCCGGCCGCCGGCCAGGTGCAGGATGCTGAAGCTGCCGGCCGACATATCGCCCCTGACCAGGTCGAGGTCTCCCATGGGCGACCCCGCGACCTGGATCTTCAGGTCGTACTGATCGGACCAGTAGTAGGCGGGCGCTTCCGACGCCGACGCCGTTGGCAGTCCACACAAGGCCATCGCCACGACGGCCGCCTGTTCGCGGGCGCGCGTCCAGGTTTCTGAGCGGACATGGGTCCGCTGCTCTTCGCACCAGGCTCGACTACAATCGCCGATCGCCCAGATATCCGGCAAGGACGTGCGGCCCAGATCGTCCACGAGAATGCCGTTGTCGCACGCCGCGCCCGCCGCGGCCGCGAGTTCCGTATTGGGGATGACGCCGGCGGCGACGAGGATGACATCGGCCGGGATGCGCGCGCCATCATCCAGGACGACGCTGTTCGCCGTGACGGAGGAGACGGTTCGACCGAGGTGAAATTTCACTCCCCGCTGTTCATGGGCTTCGCGCAGGAAAATCGACAACAGCGGGCATCCGCTACGGCTGAGCAGCCGCGGCAAGGCCTCCACGACGGTGACCTGGGCGCCGATCGTCCTGGCCGTCGCGGCGACTTCCAGACCGATGATCCCGCCGCCCAGGATCACGAGTCGGCTCCCGGCGACGAGATGGCTTCTCAGGGCGCGGGCGTCATCGAGGCCGCGCAGGACGCAGACCGGGAGAGCGCCGGCGGTGAGGGACGGGAGGGATCGCGCCCGGGCGCCGGTCGCAAAGACCAGTTGGCCGAAGGTCAGCGAGCCGCCCGTCGAAAGCGCGACGGATCGCGCTTCAGCGTCAACAGCTTCGGCGCGGACGCCCGAGCGGATGTCCACGCGGTCCAGACCCGGCAGCGACAGGGCGACCGCGTCGGCATCGCCGTCGAGCAGGTACGCCTTGGACAGCGGCGGCCGGTCATAGGCGGCATGGGGTTCGTCCTGAAGGACGACGACCGACCGATCGGGCGCGCGAGCCGCCAGTTCCGACGCCAGGGAGAGGCCGGCGACGCCGCCTCCCACGATGACGATCGAAGAATCGGTTCCGGTCATGGAAGCCGCCGGGCCAGCGCGAAATTCAGTACGGCGGCGGCCCTCATGCCTGCAGCAGCCTGTTGTCGTGGATGACCTTGCGCGCGCGCTGCAGGTGTTCCTCAAGCGCCTTTACGGCCCGGTCCGCATCGCGCGCCAGGGCGGCCTCGAAGATTTCGAAATGCTCGGCGTGGACACTGGCCGGCGGAGGACCCTGGGTCGCCGAAAGTCGCCGGTAGCGCTCGGAGTTGTGAAAGAGGATGTCCCTGAGGCGCTCGAGCCATTTTGACGAGGAGGCCGCGAGCAGGGCCTCGTGGAAGGCCTTGTTGCGTTGCTCCCAATCGTCGAACGCGCCTGAAGGATCGACCAGCAGGCGCTCTTCGGCCCTGGTCAGTCGATGAAAGGCTGCGATCAGCCGCGCTTCCCATTCGTCGTCGCCATGGGCGATGCTGTCCCGGATCGCGGCGCATTCAAGGGTGGTCCTGGCGATCGTAAGATCGTCGAGATCCGCCAGCGACATCGGCGCGACGCTGAAACCCTTCTGTCCCTCGGAGATGACGAGACGGTCGCCGATCAGTCTCGTCAACGCTTCGCGTACGGTGCTCCCGCTGACGCCATAGGCCGACTTGAGATACTCAAGCTTCAGCCGGGAACCCTGTGGATAACGGCCATTGATGATGTGCCGGCGAAGCAGGTTGTAGGCCCCCTCGACGGCCGTCTTCGCCCCTCCCTGCGCGTTGCCTCCATGTGCATAGGAAACGTCGGAGTCAAAAATATCAAACTCGGCCGACGCCATCGTCACCTCGCTCATGATTCATCCTATCGAACTCCCTATACCAAAAAAACGGCCTGCTGGAACATTGATGTCAGTTTTGACAAATTTTGGTTGATCCACAAAAATAACGATATTAAGGATCGATCCATAAACGACAGCCGGAACACCGGCGGGATCAAAATGGGAGCGACGCCGTGGACCGCCTGACGATGACTTCCCTTGCCCGGAAAGCGCCGTGCGCCTCCGCGTCATGGTCGGCTCTTCATGGAAGGGAATCGGCATGTCGGTGATCCCGAACAGCGAGATCGGCCGCGACGTGGTCGCCGGCGGGATTAGAACCAATCTTCACGACGAAGGCATCGGCGACCCGGTGCTGTTGATCCACGGATCGGGGCCGGGGGTCAGCGCCTGGGCGAACTGGCGGCCGGTATTGCCCGTGCTGTCCCGCTCGCGGCGGGTCATCGCCCCCGACATGGTCGGATTCGGATTCACCGAAAGACCCGAGGGCATTGTCTACAATCTCGAGACATGGCTGAACCAGCTGCTCTCGCTGATGGACGCGTTGGACATCGAACAGGCCGACATCGTCGGAAATTCATTCGGCGGCGCCCTGTCCCTGGCCCTGGCGATCCGTCATCCGGATCGGATCCGGCGTCTGGTCCTGATGGGTTCGGTGGGCGTGCAGTTTGAAATCACCGAAGGCCTCGACGCGGTCTGGGGCTATGAGCCGTCCATCGCCAACATGCGCAAGGTCATGGACTTCTTCGCTTATGACCGCGGACTGGTGAACGACGAACTCGCGGCCCTGCGCTATCGGGCGAGCATTCAGCCCGGCGTACAGGAAGCGTTCTCATCCATGTTCCCGGCCCCGCGGCAGAGGTGGGTGAACAGCCTCGCCAGCGCGGAGGCGGATATCGCCGGCCTGCCTCACCCGACCCTGATCGTGCACGGCCGGGATGACCGTATCATCCCTCTGGCGACATCCCTTCGGCTTCACGATCTGATCGAGGACTCGCAGCTCCACGTGTTCGGTCGCTGTGGCCACTGGACGCAGATCGAGCACGCCGCGCGGTTCTCGAAACTGGTCGAGGAGTTCCTCGATGAGGCCGGTCCCATGACGGTTAAGGCCGCCAATCAAGCGCCGGCGCTTGCGGTGGCGGCCCATGGCCGATGATCATGGCCAAGCCGCCGCCCACCGGGTCCGGGTCGAGGACAGCGACCTGTCCTATTTCTGCCGCGAAAGCGACAGTGTCCTCATCGCCATGGCCCGCACCGGGCGGCGCGGCATTCCGGTCGGGTGCACGCGCGGGGGCTGCGGCGTCTGTGTCGTCGAGGTCGTGGCCGGACGCTGGAAGAAGTTGTTCCCGATGACCCGGGCCATCGTCAGCGAAGAGGCGGAACAAGGCGGGCGGGTCCTGGCGTGCTGTATAGCTCCGGAGTCGGAGCTCCGGATAAGGGTCGTGGGCAAGTTGAGCAAGAATGTCACGGGTACGGTAGTCGCCCGGGTAACTTAATACAGGGAAGGTCAGATGGGTATCATGCGGATCGGACACGTGAATATGCGTGTCATGGATATGCCGGCGGCGCTGGATCACTACACTCGGGTGCTCGGCCTGACCGTGACCCATCAGGACGGGGATGGCACGGCCTATCTGAAATGCTGGGACGAGTGGGACAAATACTCCCTGATCCTCAGCCTGTCCGACCGTCCGGGCCTGGAATACCTGGCCTACAAGGTCGAACACGACAGCGATCTGGACCGACTCGCCGAACGGATTCGGGCGACGGGGCGGTCGGTCGAAGAGGTCGAGGAAGGCGACATCCCGTTCTGCGGGCGCGCCATTCGTTTCAAGCTGCCCACCGACCACACCATGGTGCTGTTCGCGCAGAAGGTTCAGGTCGGAACCGATACCGGATCGGTGAATCCCGAGCCCTGGCCGGAAGGCAAGACCGGTATCGCCGTCCACTGGCTGGACCATGTCGCGCTGATCGGCGAGGTCAATCCCGAGGCCGGCGTCAATCGGGTCCAGGAGGGTTATGAATTCCTGACCAAGACGCTCGAGTTCCATCTCAGCGAGCGGCTGATGGTCGGGCCGGAATACGGAATCATGGCCGGCGCCTTCATGTTCCGGGCGACGAAGCCGCACGACATCGCGATCCTCGGCGGTCCGTCCAACGGCTTCCACCACCTGTCGTACTTCCTGGACGACTGGAAGGACATACTGGTCGCGGGCGATATCCTGGCCCGCAACAAGGTCCGCCTCGAAATCACGCCGACCAGGCATGGGATCACGCGCGGCGAGACGATCTATTTCTTCGACCCCTCGGGCAACCGGAACGAGACCTTCGCCGGGCTCGGCTATCTGGCGCAGCCCGACATGCCGGTCATCACCTGGACGGAAGAGAACATCCCCCGCGGCGTATTCTACCACACCGGAGAGATGATCGAGTCCTTCCAGACCGCCTATACAACTTAAATATAGGTACAGTGTTATTCCTGGGGCCACCTGAAGATGAATACGTTACTGAAAATTGAGAGAGGTGACGCCGACGTTTTCTCGCCGCTCATCGCCGTCGATGCCGTCGACCCCGACTGTGTGGTCCAGGTCAATGTGCCGGGGCGTGAACCGCTCGCCGTGTATAATCTGGACGGCGAGTATTTCGTAACCGCGGATACTTGCACCCACGGAGAGGCCTCGCTGTCCGATGGCGAGGTTCTTCCCGACGGCACCATCGAATGTCCTTTTCACGGCGGATCTTTCGATATCCGCTCGGGGCGTCCCTGCAAATATCCCTGCAGCATCGCGATCGCGACCTATGCGGTCGAGATTCGCGACGGACAGGTCTTCGCGGCGCTGGATTGAGCGAGATCAGAACAAGAATCTCGAGAGATGTGGGAGAGCTTGAATGTATGACGGCGGCATGAAGGACGACTTCATCGACCACGACGCGTCGGGTACGCGTCGCGTCGATCGGCGAATTTTTTCGGATCCAGAACTTTTCGAGCGCGAATTCAAGCAGATCTGGGAGAAGGTCTGGGTCTATGTCGCCCACGAGAGTCAGATTCCGAATCCCAAGGATTTTCTGACGACCTGGGTCGGCCGGGTGCCGGTCATCATTAACCGCAACAAGTCCGGCCAGCTGAACGCCTTCGCCAACATCTGCCCGCATCGCGGCGCCACATTGTGCCGCACCTCCAAGGGCTCGACGGCCAATTTCGTCTGTCCGTTCCACGGCTGGGCCTTCAATGCCGACGGCCGTCTGATGGCTCCGATGAATGAGGCGGCCGGGGGCTATCCCGAAGGGTTCGACAAGGACAAGCTCGGCCTGCGCCGGCTTCGCCTGGAGAGCTACCGAGGCTTTCTTTTCGCGTCCCTGAACGAGGCGGTCGAACCGCTCGAGGACTATCTCGCGGACAGCAAGGCCTTCATCGACATCATCGTCGACCAGTCGCCGCAGGGCATCGAAGTCCTCAAGGGCTACTCGACCTATACCTATGAGGGCAACTGGAAGCTGCAGGCCGAGAATGGCGTGGACGGCTATCATGTGGCGTCGGTGCACGCCAACTATGTCGAGACCCTGCAGAACCGCGCCGCCTCCAAGAGCGTCGGCCAGAAGACCAGGGCGATGAACGTCGGCGACCTGCCGAACGCTCGCGGCGGTTTCTACGATCTCAACAACGGCCATACGATCATCTGGTCCGACTGGACCAACCCTCAGGATCGGCCCCTCTATCCGGTCCGGGAGGAACTCAAGGCGCGGATGGGCGAGGAGAGGGCGGAGTGGGCCGTCGGGCGGCTGCGCAACCTGCTCATCTATCCCAATGTGTTCCTGATGGATCAGACGAGCAGTCAGATCCGGACCTTCCGGCCCCTGTCGGTCTGCAGGACCGAGGTCACCATCTACTGTTTCGCCCCGGTCGGGGAGGCGCCCGCCGCCCGCGCGCACCGGATTCGGCAGTACGAGGACTTCTTCAACGCCAGCGGCATGGCGACGCCCGACGATCTCACCGAGTTCGGCGAATCCCAGAAGGGCTGCAACGCCCACACCGCGGTGCGCTGGAGCGAGATGTCCCGCGGCGCGGCCCACGAGATCGACGGGCCGGACGCCCTGGCGACGGCCCTTGGCATCTCGCCGGGCAGGAGCGGAATGAAGATCGAGGACGAGGGCATCTTCATCGCGCAACACGCCCGCTGGGCCCAGCTGATGGCCGATGAAGCGGAGGGTGCGTGATGGCCGATGAGACTCTTCGCCACGCCGTTCAGGACCTCATCGCGCGCGAGGCCCAGGCTCTGGACGACAAGGACTGGGACGCCTGGCTCGGCCTGTTCACCGAGGACGTCGAATACTGGGTCCCGGCCTGGGATTCCGAGCACGTCCTGACGACCGATCCCCAGGGGGAAATGTCCCTGATGTACTATTCGGCCCGAAGCGGCCTCGAGGATCGCGTGTTTCGTCTGAGAACGGAACGGTCGGCCGCCTCGATGCCCCTGCCGCGCACCTGTCACATTACCTCGAACGTCCTGGTCGACCACGGTGAGACGGGAATCACCGTGAAGACCGCCTGGGTCGTCCACAGCAATCGTGGCGGCGTCCTGAATCATTTCTTCGGTCGATCCGAATATCTGCTCATCCAGGTCGAAGACGAACTCAAGATCAAAAAGAAGAAGACCGTGGTGATGAACGATATCATCCCCACGGTGATGGACATTTATTCGATATGACCATTCCCACCCCAAGTCGAAAGATGCCGTCATGCTAGCCATCTGCAAGACCGAACCGGTGCGGGGCGGAATCGCCGTCCAGGACGTCGTGGCGCTCGGCAAGCCGACCGGCTCGAACGTGCGCCTGCGGGTCGAGGCGGCCGGCATCTGCGGCACCGACCTGCTGATCTACAAATGGGGCGGCTTCGCGCACCGCATGGCGCTGCCCACGGTCCTCGGACACGAGATCAGCGGCGTGGTCGAGGCGATCGGTCCCGGCGTCACCCGCGTGGCGGTCGGCGATCGCGTCAGCGTCGAGAGCCATCTGCCCTGCGGCCGTTGCTACACCTGCAATCGGGGCTGGAGTCACGTCTGCCCCAATACCCGTTATCCGGGGGTGGATTTCGACGGCGGCTTCGCGTCCCATGTGATGTTGCCCGAGCAGGTGCTGTTCCCGGTGCCGGGCGACATCGGTCCGCTCCAGGCGGCGATGATGGAGCCGTTCGGCATCGCCGTCCACGCCAGCCAGGAGGGCAGCGGCGTGTCGGGGCTCAACGTCCTCATCAGCGGCTGCGGACCAATCGGCCTGATGAATGTCGCCGCCGCCAAGGCCCTGGGCGCCAATCGCATCGTCGCGCTGGATATCAATCCGCTGCGTTTGCGGGCCGCCGAGACCATGGGGGCGGATGTCACCGTCGATGTCTCGAAGGGCGCGGCCGCGGATGCGGTGGCCCAACTGACGCGCGGCCGCGGGATGGATGTCGCGATCGACTATTCGGCCCAGGCCGGCTCGATCGACGCGCTCGAGCCCCTGATCACCCACGGCGGCGAATTGCGCCTGCTGGGGGTGCCTTCCGAACCGGTTCCCGTCAATCTCGAACGGTGGCTCTTCAAGGGCCTCGTCGTCCGGAGCCTCCATGGCCGGCGGCTGTTCAGCTCCTGGGAAACGGCCACCCGGCTGCTGATCGACGGCCATGTCGATCTTCTGCCCCTCGTCAGCCATCGGCTGCCGCTCTCGGACGCCCTCGAGGGCTTCGATGCGGCCCTGCGCGGCGAGGCCCTCAAGATCATCTTCGAACCCAACGGGCCCGCAGGCACAACGCCCGCCAAAAATCTAGAACGGGAGATACGTCCATGAACGCGCCTATCAAATCCGACGCCTGGACCGGTAAATTCTTCAGCCAGGGCTGGTCGGCGGGATCTGGCGGCGTCGCCGAGGTCGTCGAGCCGGCGACCGGCGAGGTCCTCGGCCAAATCGGCATCGCCGACGCCAAGGACATCGACGCCGCGGTGGCGTCGGCGCGCTCAGCCCAGGAGGCCTGGGCCGCCACGCCCTTCGACCAGCGGGCCGCCATCATCCGGAACGCGGCTGAGGTGCTCAAGCGGCGCGCAGCGGAATTCGTGCAGTGGAACACGCGCGAGTGCGGCTCGATCCCGCCGAAAGGCGAGTATGAGGTCGGGATCACCTACGAACAGATGCAACAGGCCGCCGCCCTCGCGGCGCTGCCCAACGGCAGCCTGTTTCCATCCTCCGTGCCGGGCCGGACGAACCTTTGGCATCGCGTGCCGCTGGGCGTGGTCGGCGTCATCGCGCCCTGGAATTTTCCGCTGTTCCTGGCGATGCGGTCGGTCGCCCCGGCCCTGTCCCTGGGCAATGCCGTGGTGCTGAAGCCCGACCTGCAGAGCGCGGTCACCGGCGGCGTCCTGATCGCGGAAATCTTCGAGGAGGCCGGACTGCCGGACGGGGTCCTGCATGTGTTGCCGGGCGGGGCCGAGACGGGCGACGCCCTGGTCCGGCATCCCGATGTGGCGATGATCTCCTTCACCGGATCCACAGCCGTCGGCCGCTCGATCGCGGAGATCTGCGGCCGGATGCTGAAGAAGGTCGCCTTGGAGCTGGGCGGGAACAACGTCCACATCGTCCTGCCGGACGCAGACTTGGACGGCGCGGCCAGTTGCGCGGCCTGGGGCAGCTTCCTGCATCAGGGCCAGGTCTGCATGGCGGCCGGTCGTCATCTGGTGCATCGCAGCGTGGTCGATGAGTACGCCGCCAAACTGGCCGCGCGCGCCGGCGCCCTCCATGTCGGCGATCCCAACGCTGGACCTTGCCATCTCGGTCCGCTGATCAACGACCGCCAGGTCGCCCGGGTTCATGAGGTGGTGACCGCCTCGATCCAGGCCGGGGCCGAGGTCCTCGCCGGCGGCGTCCACGAAGGCCGTTTCTATCAGCCCACGGTGCTCAAGGGCGTCACGCCGGAGATGTCGGCCTTCCAGTCGGAGATTTTCGGGCCGGTGGCGCCGATCACCGTCTTCGACACCGAGGACGAGGCCATCGCCCTGGCCAACGGCAGCGACTACGGCCTGGCCGCGTCGATCCACACCGCGTCGGCGGCCCGCGGGCTGGCGCTGGCCAAGCGTTTGAAGACGGGCATGGTCCACATCAACGACCAGCCGATCAACTGCGAGCCCCAGGTGCCCTTCGGCGGCATGGGCGCGTCGGGAAGCGGCGGGCGTTTCGGCGGACCCGCGAGCATCGACGAGTTCACCCAGGCCCAGTGGATCAGCCTCGTCGAAAAGCCGGTGATCTATCCCTTCTAGAAACAGTCGAAAATCGACCTGTCTGAACGACGTTCAGGCAGGCGGTCCCTGGGAGATTTGAAAATGGATGCGCTGAGATACTATGTGACGTCATTGGTTACGGCGGCCGGCATCGCCGGGTTTGTGATGGGAGGACCGTGGGTCTGGCTCGGAGCCTCTACCTTTCTGGTCCTTATGACGCTGGACATCATCCTGCCGTCGGACACGGCGATGCGGCGGATTCGCTTCGGTTTGGCTGCGGATCTTCCGCTTTATCTGCAGTTCCCGCTGATGCTCGGGCTCTATGCGGCCTTCATCGTCGGGGTGCTTCAGGGCCAGATCGTCCTGAGTTCGCCCGCCCAGTTCATCGGCTCCGTCCTGAGCATCGCCTGGCTCAGCGGGGTGCCGACCCTGCCGGTCGCGCATGAACTGATGCACCGCCGGAACTGGCTCCCGCGTCGCCTCGCCCAGGGTCTGTCGACCTTCTACGGCGACCCCAATCGCGACATCGCCCACGTGACGACCCACCATCTGGAGCTCGACACCCATCGCGACAGCGACACGCCCCGGCGCGGCCAGACCATCTACGCCTTCATCGTCCAGGCGACGGTCGGCGCCTATTCCGACGCCGTGCATCAGGAGGCGGAAACCCAACGCCGTCAGGGCCGGTCGGCATGGGATCTGCGCAACCGCACCTATCAGCAGATCGCCCTGCTTCTGCTGTTGCCGGCCGTCGTCGGCCTGACGGCGGGACCCCTGGCCCTGGCCGCCACCGTCCTGGCCATGATCATCGCCAAGGGCCTGGTGGAGGGGTTCAACTATTTCCAGCACTACGGGCTCATCCGGGTCGAAGGCACGCCGATCGAAATCCATCACGCCTGGAACCATCTGGGGGCCGTGGTCCGTCCGCTCGGTTGCGAAATCACCAACCACATCAACCACCACCTCGACGGGCATACCCCCTTCTACCAGCTCCGCCCCGAGCCCCAGGCGCCCCAGATGCCGTCGCTCTTCATGTGTTTCGCGATCGGCCTGATTCCGCCGCTCTGGTTCAACCTGATCGCCAAACCCAAGCTGAAGGACTGGGATATTCGGTTCGCCAGCCCGGGTGAAAGGGCGCTGGCGCAGCAGGCCAACGCCAAGGCTGGATGGCCGCAGTGGATCGATGAGCCGTCCCTGCTCCCGGCCGAGTAGCATCAACGATTGATTGTCAGGATCCCCGTGTTCGGTTTTCTCAAATCCAAGCCTCCGACGACCGTCTCTGTGGCCGGCCAGGGTATGGTCATCGAGGTCGCACGGGGAAAAACCTTGCTCGAGGCGGCTCTGGCCCAGGGGGTCGGCTTTCCGCACGACTGCAAGGTCGGGACCTGCGGAACGTGCCGCTATCGTCTCGATGACGGCAAGATCTCGGAGCTGACCTCTTCGGCGATGGGGTTGAGTCAGGAGCAGTTCCAGGCCGGATACCGGCTGGCCTGCCAGACTCTGCCCAGAACCGATCTGACGATCACGCTCGACACGGCGCTGGAGCGGACCCATCCCGTCGTCGAGGTCGGCGGCCGGGTGGCGAGCCAGGCCCATCTGACGCACGACATCGTCGAGCTGAGGGTCGACCTGGACGAGCCGATCCGGTTTCAGCCCGGCCAGTACGCCGAGCTGCTGATCGACGGCGTGGCGGCGGCGCGGAGTTATTCCTTCGCCAACCCGCCCCATGCCTCGAACGCCAGCGTGTATTTCCATGTGCGGCTGGTGCCGGGGGGACAGTTCACCGGCTGGCTGTTCGCCGCGTCCAGACTGGGTCAGGCGGTGACGGTGCGGGGGCCCTACGGCCAGTTCGGCCTCAAGCCCGGAGCGGCGCCCATCGTCTGTATCGCGGGCGGCAGCGGCCTCGCGCCGATCAAATGCATGCTCGAGGGCGCGTCCCCGGAAGCGCGGCGACGTCCGGTCGTGGTGCTGTTCGGGGCGCGGACCGAACGCGACATCTACGGTCTGGACGCCTTTGAGGCCTTGAGGAACGCTTGGGAAGCCGACCTGACCTTCACCCCGATCCTGTCGGCCGAGCCCGCCGAGTCCTCCTGGACCGGCCGGCGAGGATTGGTGACCGACTATATCCAGACCATCCCGGACATCGACCATGCACAGGCCTATCTCTGCGGCCCGCCGCCCATGGTGGACGCCGCCGAGTCGGCTCTGTTGAAGGCCGGACTGACGCCCGACCGAATCTTCGCGGACAGGTTCTTCGACAAGAGCCAGGCCGCGGCGGCCTAGAAACTCACAACCACACAGGGAAGACTCACATGGACATCCAAGCCGCTGTCGTGCGCCAATCGGGCGGACCCTTCGTGCTCGAAGACGCCAGGCTGAACGAACCGGCCGACGACCAGATCCTGGTCAAGCTGGTCGCCACCGGACTCTGCCATACCGACCTGATCTGCCGGGATCAGCACTATCCCGTGCCGCTGCCGATGGTGTTCGGCCATGAAGGCGCGGGCGTGGTCGAGAAGGTCGGCCGCTCGGTCACCAAGGTCGCGCCGGGCGACCATGTGGTGCTGACCTTCTATACCTGTGGTCGATGCGAGGCTTGCGTTTCCGGCGACCCGACCAGTTGCGCGAACTCGTTCGTGCCGAACTTCATGGGCCGCGGCGTGGGGGGCGAATGCACCATTCACGACCATGACGGCGGCGAGTTGAGCGCGAGCTTCTTCGGCCAGTCCTCCTTCGCCACCCATGCGCTGTCCTACGAGCGGAACACCATCAAGGTCAGCAAGGACGTGCCGCTCGAAATTCTCGGGCCGCTGGGCTGCGGCATCCAGACCGGCGCGGGATCGGTGCTGAACGCGCTCAACCCCTCCGCCGGATCGACCATCGCGATCTTCGGCGCGGGCGCGGTGGGCCTCTCGGCCGTGATGGCCGCGGTGATCGCCGGCTGCACCACGATTATCGCGGTCGACGTAAAGGAGAACCGGCTGGCCCTCGCCACCGAGTTCGGGGCCACCCATGTGATCAACGCCGGGACCAGCGATCCGGTGGCGGAAATCGCCAAAATCTGTCCGGGCGGAGTCGCCTACGCCCTGGAGACGAGCGGCATTCCCGCCGTCCTCGGTCAGGCGATCGCCAGTTCGAGCATAGGCGGCGAGATCGGCATCGTCGGCGCGCCGCCCATGGGCGCCACGCTTCCGGTGGATATCAACTTCCTGCTGTTCAACCGAAAGCTCAGGGGCATCGTCGAAGGCCAGGCGAACTCAGAGATTTTCATCCCTCGGCTGATCGCCCTCTACCAGCAGGGCAAATTTCCCTTCGACAAGCTGATCAGGTTCTACGAGTTCGATCAGATCAATCAGGCGGCGGCCGATTCCGAAGCCGGGGGCACGTTGAAGCCGGTTCTGAGAATGCCGGCCTAGCCGGGTTCCGACGAAGCAAGACCGCCGCCGGGTTGATCCCGGCGGCGGGCATCAAAACCACAACAAAGGGGAGGACTGTGATGTCAAGGATTCATCTGCTGGCGACGGCCATGGGCCTGGGCTCGGCGCTCGTCTGCAATACCGCCTTCGCCACCGACGTGTTCATTCTCGAGGGGCGCGGCGCCAAGTCCAGGGCCATGGGAGGCACAGGGGTGGCCTTCGACGTCGGGCCCGCCGGCCTGATGCTGAACCCGGCCACCATGTCTCTCGGCGCGCGAGGCTCGCTCTTCTCGGGCGGCCTGGACATCATCACCGCGGACATCGCGGCCGATGGCCGGGCTTCGAACGAATATATCGAATCCAGGGATGGCGGCGCCAACAACGGCCCCTATTTCATTCCGGAGGTCGGCTACGTCTGGCGCGGGGAGCGTTGGTCCTTTGGCATCGGGGCCTTCGGCCAGGGCGGTCTGGGGGTTAATTACGGCTCGGACTCCTTTCTCTCGGACGGCGCCTCGGGGACGCCGACGGGCCTTGAAAACTCCGCCAGGCTTCTGGTCCTCGACATTCCGATCTCGGCCAGTTTCGACGTGACGGACAAGCTGTCCATCGGCGCCAGCCTCGATCCGGTGTGGGCCGGCCTCAACCTGAACCTGCTGCTGGGCGCCAACCAGGTCGGGGCCCTGATTGGCCAGAACCGTGTGCAAGGGACGTTGCTGCCCGTGCTGGGAACCCTTCCGGCGCTGGACGCGGTCCATATCGGCACGGTCGCCGACGGTCCGGTTTCCGGCGGGATCGACGCCTGGGGTCTGGGCGGACGGGTGGGGCTCGTGTATCGCGCCACCCCGGCCACGACCCTCGGCGCCTCCTATACCTTCAAGACCGCGCTCGACGACCTCAGCGGGTCGGCCACCGTCACGGCGGTCGATCTTCTGGCCGGCCAGGTGCCGCTGCAGGGCGAACTGCTGTTGCGGGACTTCCAGATGCCCGCCACGGCGACGATCGGCGTCGCGCACCGGATCAACGACCGCCTGACGGTGTCGGCCGATCTGTCGCGCGTGTTCTGGTCCGACGCCATGAAGGATCTGAACGTCGGCTTCACCACGGCCGCCGGCGCGGATCTGTCGGTGGCCCTGCCGCAGACCTACGACGATCAGACCATCCTGGGCGTGGGGGTCGAATATGTCTCCGGTCCCTGGTCGCTGAGGGCCGGCGGGCGAGTGGCCAACCAGGCGCTGCAGGATGAACAGCTCTTCGCCATCGTCCCGGCCATTCCGACCAGGCATGCCTCGTTCGGCGTCGGCTATGCG
Source organism: uncultured Brevundimonas sp. (assembly GCF_937870815.1). Taxonomy (GTDB): domain Bacteria; phylum Pseudomonadota; class Alphaproteobacteria; order Caulobacterales; family Caulobacteraceae; genus Brevundimonas. The sequence continues at coordinate 13,638 of NZ_CALMZS010000185.1, read as the reverse complement.
ATCGACGGGCGATCCAGCCTCGACCTCTCCTATACCCATGCGTTCGAGGAGACGATGTCCAACAGCGGGCCGCCCAATGCGATAGAGCCGTTGTCGGTGTCGCACTCCCAGAACAATGTCGCCGTGTCCTATACGATCCGGTTCGGCGCCATCTGATAGTCGATGATCGGCGGGATCCGGGATCGCGGCGAGCGGTCTTCTGCACGCCTCACTGGAGTTGTCCATGACCGCCCGGACCTTGCTTAATTTCATCGCCGGAGAATGGGTGAGTGGTTCCGGAGGCGTGTTCGACAATGTCTCTCCCGTCGATGGGACGGTCATCTGCCGCGTTTCGGCGGCGGGAGAGGCGGACGTCGACGCCGCCGTCCAGTCGGCGCGCGCGGCGGCCAAGGGTGACTGGCGTCGCCTGTCGGCCGAACAGCGCGGGGCCATCCTCCATCGCGTCGCCGACGGGATCATGGCCCGGTTCGATGAATTCGTGGCCGCGGAGTGCGCCGACACGGGCAAACCCAGAAGCTTGGCGAGCCATCTCGACATTCCCCGAGGCGCCGCCAACTTCCGGGTGTTCGCGGACCTGGTCAAAACGATCAGCTGCGAATCTTTCCAGATGGCCACGCCGGACGGACAGGGCGCCCTGAACTATGCGATCCGAAAGCCAAGGGGCGTGATCGGCATCATCTGTCCGTGGAACCTGCCGCTCCTGCTCATGACCTGGAAGGTCGGGCCGGCCCTCGCCAGCGGCAACGCCGTGGTCGTCAAACCCTCGGAGGAAACCCCCTCCACCGCCAACCTTCTCGCGGAGGTCATGGCGGCGGCGGGGGTCCCGCCCGGCGTCTTCAACGTCGTCCACGGTTTCGGTCAGGACGCCGCGGGAGAATTCCTGAGTCGCCACACCGGCGTCGACGCCATCACCTTCACCGGAGAAACCCGGACCGGCGCGGCGATAATGGCCGCGGGATCGAGCCGGGTTCGCCCGGTCAGTCTGGAACTGGGCGGCAAGAACCCGGCGGTGGTCTTCGCCGACTGCGACCTGTCCGCCGCAGTGGACGGGGTCGTCCGTTCCGCGTTCGAGAACGCAGGCCAGGTCTGCCTGGGCACGGAGAGAGTCTTCGTCGAACGGCCCGTCTTCGACGTCTTCGTCGAACGATTGTCCCAACGGGCCCGGGCGTTGAGGATCGGCCCCCCCGAGGAAGACGTCCAGATGGGGCCGCTGATCAGCCTTGAACACCGGGAGAAGGTGTTGGGCTATTATCGACAGGCGCGCGGCCTCGGGGCCACCATCCACGCCGGCGGCGGCGTGCCGGAGATGCCTGCGCATCTGGCGGGCGGAGCCTGGATCGAGCCCACCGTATGGTCCGGCCTGGACGACGACTGCGCCGTGATGACCGAAGAGATTTTCGGGCCTTGCTGCCACGTCTCCCCCTTCGACACCGAAGAAGAGGTGGTTCGGCGGGCCAATGACACAGAATACGGTCTCGCCTGTTCGATCTGGACCGAGAACCTGTCGCGAGGATTGCGTCTGTCGGCCGCGATCGAGGCGGGCGTCGTCTGGGTCAATGCCTGGTTCCTGCGAGACCTGCGCACCCCTTTCGGCGGGACCAAGATGTCTGGCGTCGGCCGCGAGGGCGGCGTCCACAGCCTCGAATTTTACACGGAACTGACCAACATCTGCATCAAGAACGGGGTCGCGCCCGCCTTCGCCTCATGACGCGCGAATCGCGCGGCGCGACAGCTTGGGGCCGTCCGGCGGCCGCGCGGCGCGGGCGAGGATCCGGCCCGGCGACGCCCCAGTCCCACCCTGACGGCCGCCGGAGTCGATCGCCATGATTCATATCCCCGATCCGCAAGGCTCCATGCCCCTGGACCAGATCGCCCAAACGCTCGACGCGGCCGCCCGGCACGGCCGGGCGACGCCCCAGGTGTCCGGGACGCGCACATTGTCGGTGGAGGACGCCTATGCGGTCCAGGCGATGTCCATCCAGCGCCGGATCGACCGTGGCGAGCGTCTGGTCGGGATCAAGATGGGCCTGACCAGCCTGGCGAAAATGGCGCAGATGGGCGTGTCTGATGTCGTGTGGGGGCGATTGACCGACGCGATGACGGTTCGTAACGGCGACGTCGTCGATCTTGCCGGACTGATCCATCCCCGGGTCGAGCCCGAGGTGGCCTTCCTGATGAAGCATGCCCTGTCGGGGCCGGCGACCCGGGAGGAGGCCCTGGCGGCTATCGAGGCGGTCTGTCCCGCTCTGGAGATCATCGACAGCCGCTATGAGAATTTCAGGTTCGACCTGGCCGACGTCATCGCCGACAATGCGAGCAGCGCGCGATATGTGCTCGGCGAATGGCGGGCGCCCACCCTTGAGGTCGCGGATCGGCTGATGACGATGAGCATCGACGGCCTGACCGTTCGGACCGGATCGTCGAGCGACATCCTGGGCCATCCCTTGGACAGTCTCGCGGCGGGCGCCCGCCTCGTGGAACAGTCCGGCCTGCGCCTCGAGCCGGGATGGATCGTCCTGGCGGGCGGCGCCACGGCCGCGGAGCCGCTCTCGCCGGGCCGGACCATCCGCCTTGATGTCGAGGGGCTCGGGTCGGTCCAGTTCACGACCGCCGGAAGCCCTGCATGAGCGCCATGGCGGCGGCGTGGCATGTCAGCCTCCATCCGCCCCTCGCTCGCGGAGGTGGTCGTCCAGAAAGTCCAGCCGATCATTGCCCCAGAACAGCTGGTCGCCGACGCCGAAAGTGGGCACGCCGAAGACGCCCTCCGACTGGGCGTCCCGCCAGTGTCCGTCGAGCCGCGCGCGTATGGCCGGGTTTTCATGGGCGGCTTCAAGGGCGATCCGGTCGATTCCGACCGTGTCCGCGATCGCGGCCAGGACATCCACGTCGCCGATGTCGCGCCCATGGCCCCATTCCGCGTCCATGACCGCGATCACATAATTCCGAAGCAGGCCACGCGCCTCGGCGATCACGGAACCGGCGGCGGCGCGGCTCGGGTCGGTCGTGGCGGGCGGCGGGCTGAACGGCAGATTCATGCGCTCGGCCCAGCGGGCGACGTCCTGGCGGACCAGCGGAATCCGGGACCTGGCCCGCTCGGGCGGCGACCGGCCGTCCCAGCCCGACAAGGGGCGCCAGTCCAGCCGCGCCCCCCGCCGGTCCAGCACCTCCCACATGCGATGGGACGCCAGGTAGCAGTAGGGGCTGCGGAAATTCCAGTAGACGCGGACGTTCAGGGGCGCCGCGCCGGCGCCGCCGGCATTGGGAGACGTGGGCATGAGGGTGATCCGGATGACGTGCTGTCGGGATTCTACAGGGATCGCCGCTGCGCCGCGCGGCCTTTCTCACGCAGACGGCGCGCTTCCCAGGGCTGAGGCGATCTCGTCGGCGCAGGCGCGAAGCGCGGACAGCACCGCCGCGTCCCGGCGCGGGTCCGGGTCCGCGGCCATCGAGGCGGATATCGCGGCGATCGGCGCGCCGCCGGACAGCGTGAGCGGGACGGCCAGGCAGCGCAGGCCATCGGCGGCTTCCTCGTCGTCGATCGCCCAGCCCTGGCGCCGGACCTGGTCGAGGCAGGCCGCGAGGGCGTCCAACTCGGTGATCGTGCGGTGGGTAAAGGGTACGAAGGGGCCGGCGGCGAGGTAGGCCGCCAAGGCGGCATCGGGCAGGGCGGCGAGAAGGACTTTTCCGACGCCGGAGCAATAGGCCTCCAATTGCCCCCCCTCGCGCGTGAACCGCGCGGCCGGATCGGGCGAGGGCGACTTGACCAGATAGGTCACCATGTCGTTCTCGAACACGCCGAGGTGGGCCGTGAGGCCGATCCGTCCCACCAGACGCTTCAACGGCTCTCTCGCGACCCGGGCGAGCTGGCCGTTTCGCGTGATCGCCGGATCAGGGTCCGCGAGGGCGAGGCCGATGTCGTAGCGTCCGCGCGCCACGCGGATCACCAGTCCCTGTCGCTGCAGTTCGGCGACGAGCCGATACATCGTGGTTCGCGGCAGACCCAGACCGGCGGCGAGTTCGGCGAGCCTCGTCCGGCCCCTGTCGACGAGGACGAGCCGAAGCAGCGCCAGGCCGCGGGCAAGAGCCTTGGCGCCGTCGGGGTCCGCGCGGGACGCAGTCATTTCCACCATCCCCAGGTTGACAGATTGTCTCACCATATGGGTCAAACCTGCGACTGCCAATTGGGGGATCGCGGCGACAGGCCTATCCCTTGTTCAGCGAGGCGTCCAAAGGCGGCGTCGCAGGGAGAGGACGATGGCGGATCTTGAAGGCGTCGCGGAACGGCTGCGCGCGGCCTATGCGGCGGGGGCGATCGCGCCCCTGCGGGGCGACCTCGAGCCGACGGACATCGAGGGCGCCTATGCCGTTCAGGCAATCAACACCCGCTATTGGACGGGCCAGGGCCGTCGCGTCGTCGGCCGAAAGGTCGGGCTGACCGCCAGGGCGGTGCAGGCCCAGCTCGGCGTCGACCAGCCCGATTTCGGCGTTCTGTTCAACGACATGGCCCTGCCGGATGGCGGGGTATTGCCGGCCGGAAAGGTTCTCCAGCCCAAGGCCGAGGCCGAGATCGCCTTCATCCTGGGGGCCGACATCACCGACGTCGCCGTCACCGCTGAAGACGTGGCCGGATCGGTGTCCGAGGCGGTCGCCGCCATCGAGATCGTCGACAGCCGCATCGCGGACTGGAAGATCGCCTTCGCCGACACGGTCGCCGACAACGGATCCTCGGCGTTCTTCGTGCTCGGGTCCGAACCGAAGCTGCTCTCCGGCCTCGACCTCTGGACCTGCGGCATGGCCCTGGAGGTCAATGGCGAGGTGGTTTCGCTCGGAGCCGGCGCGGCCTGCCTGGGCCATCCCCTGAACGCCGTGGCCTGGCTCGCGCGCATCCTGGCCGAGCGGGGCGAGCCGCTGCGGGCCGGGGATATCGTCCTCAGCGGCGCGCTCGGCCCCATGGTGTCGATCAAGCCCGGGGATGTGGTCAAGGCGACGATCGGCGGCCTGGGAACCGCGAGTTTCACCTATGGAGAACGGTCATGAACAAGGTGAAGGTCGCCATCATCGGCTCGGGCAATATCGGCACCGACCTGATGATCAAGATCATGCGTCTGTCCGGCGTGCTGGAGATGGGCGCTTTCGTCGGGGTCGATCCCGAGTCCGACGGCCTGAAGCGGGCCGAGCGGCTGGGCGTGCCGATCACCTCGGGCGGTATCGACGGCCTGGTCGCCATGCCCGGCTTCGGGGACATCAAGATCGTGTTCGACGCCACCTCGGCCGGCGCCCACGAGAAGCATGACCGGATCCTGCGGGAACACGGCAAGGTCGTGATCGACCTGACGCCGGCCGCCATCGGGCCCTTCACCATTCCGGCGGTGAACGGCATGGCCAATCTGGATGAGCCGAACGTCAACATGGTCACCTGCGGCGGCCAGGCGACGATCCCCATCGTCGCCGCCGTCAATCGGGTGTCCCCGGTGATCTATGGCGAGATCGTCGCCTCCATCGCCTCCAGATCCGCCGGCCCGGGCACCCGCGCCAACATCGACGAATTCACCGAGACGACCAGCCGGGCCATCGAGAAGGTCGGCGGGGCCCGGCGCGGCAAGGCCATCATCGTGCTGAACCCGGCCGAGCCGCCGCTGATCATGCGCGACACCGTCTATTGCCTGGTCGGACCCGGCGCCGACGCCGGGGCCATCGAGGCGTCGGTGCTGGAAATGGTCGCCGAGGTGCAGTCCTATGTCCCCGGCTATCGGCTGAAACAGGCCGTCCAGTTCGAGGTCATCGGCGACAACGCCCCGCTGCGAATTCCCGAGATGGACGGCGAATTTTCGGGGATCAAGGTGTCGGTCTTCCTCGAGGTCGAGGGAGCCGCCCACTACCTGCCCGCCTATGCCGGCAACCTCGACATCATGACCTCCGCCGCGCTGAAGACCGCGGAACGGATCGCCCTGCGCCAAGCTGAAAGAGTCGCCGCATGACCACCCAAACGCCCGCGCCCGTCGGCGTTCCGGCCGGCAAGCTCTACATCCAGGACGTCACCCTGCGCGACGGCATGCACGCGATCCGTCACCAGTACGGCCTGGACCACGTACAGGCCATCGCCCGGGCCCTTGACGCCGCCAGGGTGGACGCCATCGAGGTCGCCCACGGCGACGGGCTGTCGGGGTCGTCGTTCAACTACGGCTTCGGCGCCCACACCGACTGGGCCTGGATCGAGGCGGTGGCGGAGGTGCTGGAGCACAGCGTCCTGACCACGTTGCTGCTGCCCGGCATCGGCTCGGTCCACGATCTGAAGCACGCCTATTCCCTGGGCGTGCGATCGGTGCGGGTCGCCACCCACTGCACCGAGGCTGACGTCTCGAAACAGCATATCGAATATGCCCGCGAGCTCGGCATGGATGTTTCGGGCTTCCTGATGATGAGCCATATGAACCCGCCCGAGGCCCTGGCCCGGCAGGCGCTGCTGATGGAATCCTACGGCGCCCACTGCGTCTATGTCACGGACTCCGGCGGGGCCATGACCATGGAGGACGTCGCGGCCCGGCTGCAAGCCTATGACCGGGTGCTCAAGCCGGAGACCCAGCGCGGCATCCACGCCCACCACAACCTGTCGCTGGGCGTCGCCAATTCCATCGCCGCGGTCCAGAACGGGGCGGTCCGCGTCGACGCCTCGCTGGCCGGCATGGGGGCCGGGGCCGGCAACGCCCCGCTGGAAGTATTCATCGCCGCCGCCGAGGTGTACGGCTGGGAGCATGGCGCGAACCTGTTCGCCCTGATGGACGCGGCCGAGGACCTGGTGCGGCCGCTGCAGGACCGGCCCGTCCGCGTCGACCGCGAGACCCTCACCCTGGGGTACGCCGGGGTCTATTCCAGCTTCCTGCGCCATGCCGAAAAGGCGGCGGCTGAACACGGCCTGGACACCCGCACCATCCTGATCGAACTGGGCCGGCGCAAGATGGTCGGCGGTCAGGAGGACATGATCGTCGATGTCGCCCTGGACCTCGTCGCCGCCCGGGGATGAGCGGCGGCTCCGCGGGCCGTCGCCGGCCGCTCTGCGGACCGGGCCGCCCGCGCGCGACTGGACAGGGCAGGCAGGCGGGATCGGCGACGGATCACTCGAACAGTTCCATCTGAGCCCTCATCCCATTCGGAACACGGAAGCGGGTCACGTCCAGATCGTGCCGCGATCGGTTCAGGCCGTAGCGCTTGACCGCCGCCCGGAAGCGCGTGGCGATCAGCTCGGCGACCGGGCCGGTCCCCTTCATGCGCTGTGACCAGTCGGCGTCGTAGTCCTTGCCGCCCCGCGTCTGGCGGATCAGCGACATCACCCGGGCGGCGCGGTCCGGGCGGGCGTCGGCCAGCCACTCGCGGAACAGGTCCTTGATCTCGAGCGGCAGCCGCAGCGTCACATACATGGCCGAGGTCGCGCCGGCCTTCGCCGCCGCCTCCAGCACCGCCTCCAGTTCGTGATCGTTCAGCCCCGGGATGACCGGCGCGAAGCCGACCCCGACCGGGCAACCCGCCTCGGCCAGCCGGCGGATCGCCTCCAGCCGTTTCGTCGGGGTCGAGGCGCGCGGCTCCATGGCCCGGGCCAGGCCGCGGTCGAGGGTGGTGATCGACACGAAGGCCGAGGCCAGCCCCTCGCGCCCCATCGGCCCGAGGATGTCGGCGTCGCGCGCGATCAGCACCGACTTGGTGATGATGCTGAACGGATGGCGGAAGCGCTGCAGCACCTCGAGCATCGACCGCGTCGACTTCAGTTCGCGCTCGACCGGCTGATAGGGGTCGGTGTTGCCGCCTATGTGGATGCGTTTGCAGACGTAGCGGGGCTTGCAGAGCTCCTGCTCCAGCAGACGCGCGGCCTCGGGCTTGAAGAACAGCCGGCTCTCGAAATCCAGGCCCGGGGATAGGCCCATGAAGGCATGGGACGGACGGGCGTAGCAGTAGATACAGCCATGTTCGCAGCCCTTGTAGGGGTTGATGGACCGGTCGAAACCGATGTCCGGACTGGTGTTTCTGGCGATGATGGTCCGGGCGTGCTCGGGCGTCAGGGTGGTGCGCAGGGGCGCCGCCTCGACATCATCGGCCGTCCAGCCGTCATCGAAGGCCTCGACGGTCTCCGGTTCGAACCGCCCGGTCGCATTCGACCGCGCCCCCCGTCCCTTCGCCGCTTCCGCCATGGAGGGACTGTATCGGGAAAAGAGAACAAAGCAAGAACTTTTGCGCCCGCTCAAGGCCCTCGAAGCTCGGCCGTTATTTCCGAGCAGCCCTGCTACGCCAAGGCTTCGCAGGGCATCCTGCTTCGCGCCTTGACGCCTCGCAGGACAAGTCCTGCGAAGCGCCTCAGGCGCGAAGCAGGATGGTGCGGATGAGAGGACTCGAACCTCCACGCCTTGCGGCGCTGGAACCTAAATCCAGTGCGTCTACCAGTTCCGCCACATCCGCATAGGTTCGCCCCGGCTGTAGGGCAGGGCGGGGAAAAGCGAAAGGCCCGGGATCGCTCCCGGGCCCTCGCCGTGTCGTCGGCCCGATCCGGGGATCAGTCCCTGTGGTTGTCGGTCGGCGACGGGGCGCCGGGCATCGGCGGCACCGGTCCGGGAGGCGCGTCGGCGTCCAGTTCCGGCACCTGGAAGATGCCGCGGCCGAGGTGGCTCTTGCGGATGCCGTAGAGCAGATAGATCACCAGGCCGACGCCGCCCCAGATCGGCAGCACCATCTTGGCGTCGTGCGGCAGGTTCCAGAACAGGAAGGCGCAGCCGGCGGCCGACAGCGGGGCGATGATCCAGACCAGCGGCGTCCGGAACGGGCGGCGCCGGTTGGGCTCCTTGACCCTCAGCATCATCACCGCGATCGACACCATGAAGAAGGCGAACAGCGTGCCCGAGTTGGAGATGTCGGCCAGCTGGCCGACCGGGAACAGGGCCCCGGCGATGGCCACGGCGATGCCGGTGAACAGGGTGACGATATAGGGGGTCTTCCACTTCGGGTGGACCTTGGCGAGGCCCTCCGGGAGCAGGCCGTCGCGGGCCATGACGAAGAAGATGCGGGTCTGGCCGTAGATCATCATCAGGATCACCGAGGGCAGGGCGATCATGGCCGCGGTGCCGAGGGCGTTGCCGACGGCGGGGAAGTTGATCTCGCGCAGGACGTGGGCGAGGGCCTCGTTGGAGCACACCAGCTGGCCGGCGTTCTCGGGCAGGGCGCAGGCGGCGATGAAGCCGGCCGAACCCGGCTGGACCGCTTCCCCCGCGGCGCCGATCACCGGCTGGGCGCCGATGGCCCCGACCGCGCCGACGGCGACGAGCAGGTAGAAGACGGTGCAGATGGCCAGCGAGCCGATCAGGCCGATCGGCACGTTGCGCTGCGGATTCTTGGTCTCTTCCGCCGCGGTCGAGACGGCGTCGAAGCCGACATAGGCGAAGAAGATCGAAGCCGCGGCGCCGATGATGCCCATGCCCGAAGATTCGCCGAACAGCCCGTTGGGCGCGAAGGGCTGGAAGTTCGAGGCCTTGATGACCGGCAGGGTCAGGATGATGAAGGCGGTCAGGGCGGTGACCTTGATGGCCACCAGGACGGCGTTGACGCGGGCGCTTTCCGTGGTGCCGATCATCAGCAGCAGGGTCACGGACAGGGCGACGACGATGGCCGGGATGTTGACGATGCCGACCGAGAAATCAGGGGTCGGCATGAAGCCGTTCATGCTCCAGGCCGGGCCCGCCTGGAGCAGGTCCGGCCAGTCGAAGCCCAGCGCGTTCTCGAACAGACCCAGCACATAGCCCGACCAGCCCACCGACACGGCCGACGCCGCGACGGCGTATTCGAGGATCAGCGCCCAGCCGACCATCCAGGCCAGCAGTTCGCCCATCACCGCATAGGTGTAGGTATAGGCCGAGCCCGAGACCGGGGCCATGGCGGCCAGTTCCGAATAGCAGAGCGCGGCGACGGCGCAGACGGCGCCGGCGAGCACGAAGCTCCACATCATGCCCGGTCCGGCCTTCTGGGCCGCCGCGGCGGTCAGGACGAAAATCCCGGTGCCGATGATCGCGCCGACGCCCAGCAGCGTCAGTTGAACCGGGCCGAGCGAGCGATGCAGCGACTTCCTCTCGGCCGTGGCCAGAATCGCGTCGAGCGACTTAACGCGCCACATGAATACCCCTCCGACTTCGCGCCGCCCTCTGCGGCCCGGCGCGGACGCTAGCGGCGCTTGTTCGCGCTGGCAACGCGGTTTCCAATGGATGAACAGCCGACGACGCTTTCGTGACCCGGTCGGTTGCGGCTAGACCGCGGGTCCCTGTCCCGCGCGGCCGCCGCGCCTCGCGCCCCCCCGAGCCGCCCGATGCTGCCCATCCACGCCGTCCTCGAACCGCTGAAGGCCGCCCTGGCGGCGACCGGCGCGGTCGTGCTGGCGGCGCCGCCCGGGGCGGGCAAGACCACGGTGGTGCCGCTGGCGCTGCTCGATCAGCCGTGGCTGGCGGGCGGCCGGATCCTCGTCCTCGAGCCCCGGCGCCTGGCGGCCCGCGCCGCGGCCGAGCGGATGGCCTCGACGCTCGGCGAAAAGACCGGCGAGACGGTCGGCTACCGCACCCGCCTGCAAAGCCGCATCGGCCCGAAAACCCGCATCGAGGTGATCACCGAGGGCGTCTTCACCCGGATGATTCTCGACGACCCGGGCCTCGACGGCGTCGGCGTCGTGCTGTTCGACGAATTCCACGAGCGCAGCCTCGACGCCGACCTCGGCCTGGCCCTGGCCCGCGAGACCCAGACCCTCCTTCGCGACGACCTGCGCATCCTCGTCATGTCGGCGACCCTCGATATCGCCGGCGTCGCCCGGTTGCTGGGCGGCGCCCCGGTGATCGAGGCGGAGGGGCGGATGTTTCCGGTCGAGACCCGCCATCTCGGCCGCAACGCCGCCGAACGCTTCGAGGACGCCATGGCCCGCGCCGTCCTGCAGGCCCTGGGCGAGGTGACCGGCTCGGTGCTGGCCTTCCTGCCGGGGCAGGGTGAGATCCACCGCGTCGCCCAGCGCCTGGCCGAACGGCTGCGCGATCCCGCCGTCGACGTCGTCCCCCTCTACGGCGCCCTCGACAAGGCGGTGCAGGACCGCGCCATCGAGCCGGCCGCGCCGGGTCGCCGCAAGGTGGTGCTGGCCACCCCGGTGGCCGAGACCAGCCTGACCATCGAGGGCGTGCGCGTGGTCATCGACGGCGGCCTGTCGCGCGTGCCCCGGTTCGAGCCGTCCAGCGGCCTGACCCGGCTGGCCACCGTCAGGGTCAGCCGCTCCTCGGCCGACCAGCGGCGCGGCCGGGCCGGGCGCACCGGGCCGGGCGTCTGCTACCGCCTCTGGGACGAGGAACAGACCCGCGGCCTCGTTCCGCACCAGCGTCCCGAAATCCTCGAGGCCGACCTGACCGCCTTCGCCCTCGACCTGGCCCGCTGGGGCGCGCGGACCACGGAGGGGCTGGCGCTGCTCGACCAGCCGCCCGCCGGCGCCTTCGCCGAGGCCCGCAAGGTGCTGCGGCGGCTGGGCGCCCTCGACGACCAGGGCGGCCTGACGGAGCACGGCCGCCGCCTGACCCGCATCCCCCTGCCGCCGCGTCTGGCGCACATGGTCGCCGTGGCCAGCGACGCCGGCGACGCCCGGCTCGGCGCCCGCATCGCCGCCGTGCTGTCCGAGCCGGGTCTGGGCGGAAACGACCCCGATCTGCGCGAGCGGCTGCGCGGGCTGGAACGCGACCGCTCCCCGCGCGCCCGCGACGCGCTCAGGCTGGCCGACCGCTGGACCCGGGCCGCCGGGGGCGGGCAGGGCGGCGAGGCCGAGCCCGGCCCCCTGCTGGCCGAGGCCTTCCCCGAACGCGTGGCGAAGGCGCGCGGCAGGCCGGGCGAATTCCTGCTGGCCTCCGGCCGCGGGGCCTTCGTCGATCCGGCCGAACCCCTGGCCCGCGAGCCGTGGCTGGCCGTGGCCGAGCTGGGCGGCGGCGACAATGCTGAAGGCGGGGCCCGCGACCGCATCCGCCTCGCCGCGCCCCTCGATCCCGCCGCGCTGGAGCCCCGCATCGAGGTCGAGGACCGCCTGACCCGCGAGCCGTCCGGGCGGATGGTGCTGCGCCGCATCCGGCGCATCGGCGCCATCGTCGTCGACGAGAACATCGTCGGCGCCCCGGACCGGAGCCAGATCACGGCCGCCCTGAAGACCGAAGTGGAACGCGACGGCCTCAAGGCCCTGCGCTGGGGCGAGCGCGCCTCGGCCCTGCGCGCCCGGCTGGCCTTCCTGGGCACGCTCGACGACGGCTGGCCCGACGTGTCCGACCAAGGCTTGCTCGCCGGACGCGAGACCTGGCTGTGGCCGCTGCTGGACGGGGTCCAGGCCCTCGAGGCCGTCCCCGACGCCGCCCTCGAGCAGGGGCTGGGCGGCCTGGTCCCGTGGGACCGCCGGCGCGCCCTCGACGAACTGGCGCCGGCCCGGCTGGAGACCCCGCTCGGCTCGGCCGCCATCGACTACGCCGCCGAGGGCGGTCCGCGCGTCGACATCCGGGTGCAGGAGCTGTTCGGCGTCACCGTCCACCCGACCGTCGGCGGCGGCCGCGTCCCCCTGACCCTCGCCCTGCTGTCGCCGGCGCGCCGCCCGGTGCAGGTGACGAAGGACCTGCCGCGTTTCTGGAAGGGCAGCTGGGCCGCCGTCCGCGCCGAGATGCGCGGCCGCTACCCCCGCCATCCCTGGCCCGAGGACCCGACGAAGGCCGAGCCCACCACCCGCGCCAGGCCGCGCGGGACGTGACCGCTAGCTCGCGCTGTTCAGCAGCCGGCCGTAGCTGTCGACCAGGCTGGAATAGGTCGGCACGAACATCACCGTCGCCGCCCCGCCGCCGGCGGCCACCGGCGCCTTGATCTCGAAATGCAGGTGGATGGTCGTCGCATTCCCCCCGAAGTCGGCCGACACCTTGCCCAGATGCTGCCCCCGCGTGACGTCGCGCGAGGCGGAGGTGGGGAACAGGGCGCGCACCCCGGCCATGTCCAGATGCAGATAGCGGTAGATGCGTCCCGAATCGCCCAGCAGGGTGACGGTGTAGCTGCCGATCGAGGTGATCCGCCCGTTCTCGGCCGCCACGGCCGAATGGACCTTCTTCTCACAGGTGGCCGGGCGGATGTCCTGGCCCTGGTGGCCGCGGCCGGCCGGGCACATGCCGTTGGTCCACGACCGGGTCTCGCAGAAATTGTCCCGCCACGGATAGGCGTAGTTGCGCGCGTCGCACTGGCCGCCCGGCCCGGGGGCCAGATAGCCGCCGTAGCCGTAGACCTGGGAATTGGCGTAGGCGGGCGCGGCCTCGATCGGAAAGCGCATGCCGGCGGCCCACAGGGTCGCGTCGGTCGCCCCCGAGCCGGAGCCGGGATAGAGGCCGCCGCCCGGCTCGTGCGGCCAGCTGACCGGCTCCGGGGCCGGCGGGGTCTCCGGCCCGGCGGGCGCGGCCGGATCGGGATCGCCGGCCAGCGGCTCCTCCACCGGCCCCGGATCGCCGGTCTCCGGCGCGCCCGTCTGCTGGCAGCCGCCCGGCGCGCAGGCCGTCAGCGTCAGCAGCAGCCCCGCCAGCGCCAGCCGCCTCACGACCCGCCCCCGCCGATCAGCCGCAGCCCGGCGGCGAA
>NZ_CALMZS010000184.1 GCF_937870815.1 uncultured Brevundimonas sp. | reverse complement strand
CCTCGAGGACCTGTCGGAGGTGCCGCTGATCGGGCCGGTGCTGCACGGGGTGCGCCGGGACTGGCCGGACATCGACGCGCGGATGATCCGCATCGAGGCGGTGCGGCGGATGATCGGCGTCATGGTCGAGGACGTGCTGGCCGAGACCGAGGCGCGGCTCGAGGCGGACGACATCCGCTCGACCGAGGACGTGCGCACGGCGGGCCGGACCCTGGTGGCCTTTTCGCACCAGATGCTGGCCGACCTGGGGGTGCTGCGGTCCTTCCTGTTCGAGCGGATGTACCGCCACTATCGCGTCAACCGCACGCGCAGCCAGGCGCGGCGCATCCTGGCCGAGATGTTCCAGCTGTTCATGGCCGATCCCGGCACCCTGCCGCCGGAATGGTCGGGCAAGGCCGGGACCAGCGACGAGACCCGGCGGGCCCGGGCGGTGTGCGACTACATCGCCGGCATGACCGACCGCTATGCGATCGAGGAGCACCGCAAGCTGTTCAGCCTCGACCTGGCGCTGGATCTGTAGGGCATGAAGCGATCGCGGCCTGAAAAAGGACTTGGAGGGGGATAGAGTGTGCGTTCCGCGTCTCGATTCGCGCGGCAGGACGGAAGGCGCGGCCATGTCTCACGAAGATCCCTATCGCCCCAATCCGGGCCGCGAGCGCGGGGCCTATACGCCGCCGACCGACGACGATCTGCCGTTCAACCGGCACGGCTACGACCCGCGCCGGAGCGGGGGCGGCGGCAAGGCCCCGCCGATGACGCTGATCGTCTCGGCGGCGGTGCTGCTGGTGCTGATCATCGCCGTGGTGGCCTATTACCGGGCCGGGCCGCGCGCCTCGGACGACGCCCCGCCCGCGGTCGGCGTCCCGGTCGGCGAGATCCGCACCGAGGTTCCGATCGACGCCCAGCCGGTCGATCCGACCGCCGGCATCGAGGTCTATGAGGAGGACCCGGCCCCGGCCGCGAGCCCGACCTTCGTCCCGCCGCCGGAAGCGGTGCAGCCGCGGCCCGCGCCGGCCCCGGTGGAGACGGCGCCCGCGCCGACGCCGGCCCCCACGCCCGCGCCGCCGGTCAAGAAGGCCGAGCCGGCCCCGGCCGCGACGGGCGGCACGGCCGGCGTGCAGATCGGCGCCTTCTCGACCCCCAATCTGGCGGAGAGCGAATACAATCGCATCGTCGGCCGCTATCCGCAGCTGACCGAGGGCGCCAGCCGGCGGGTGCAGGAGGTGACGGCGTCGAACGGCTCGACCGTCTATCGCACCACCGTCACCGGCCTGAGCCGCGACCAGGCGCGGGCCCTGTGCGGCGCCATCCGGGCCTCGGGCGGGGACTGCATCCTTCGGTGACGCGCTCGGCGGCGATCTACGGCTGCGGCGGGCATCGGCTGACGGCCGGGGAGAAGGCCTTCTTCGCCGACGCGCGGCCGTGGGGCTTCATCGTCTTTCGCCGCAACGTCGACAGCCCCGATCAGCTGCGCGCCCTGACCGACGAGATGCGGGCCTGCCTCGGCGAGGCCGATGTGCCGGTGCTGGTCGACCAGGAGGGCGGCCGGGTCCAGCGCCTGGGCCCGCCGCACTGGGCCAGATACCCGCCGGCCGCGGCCTATCTGAAGGCGACCGGGGATGTCCTGGCGGCGCGCGAGCTGGTCCGGCTGGGGGCGCGGCTGATGGCCCATGACCTCAAGGCGGTCGGGATCACCGTCGACTGCGCCCCGGTGCTGGACGTGCCGGCGCCGGGCGCCCACGACATCGTCGGCGACCGCGCCTGGGCCGGCGATCCCGACGCCGTGACCATGCTGGGCCGGGCGGCGGCCGAGGGGCTGCTGGCCGGCGGGGTGCTGCCGGTGATCAAGCACATGCCGGGCCACGGCCGGGCCTTCGCCGACAGCCACCATGACCTGCCGGTCGTTCACGCCGATCTGGAGGCGTTGGCGGCCCGGGACTTCGCGCCGTTCCGGGCGCTGTCGGACATGCCGCTGGCCATGACGGCCCACATCGTCTTCCACGCCCTCGACCCGGAAGGCCCGCTCACGACCTCGAGGCGGGCGGTCCGGATGATGCGCGAGCAGACCGGTTTCCGCGGGCTGATCATGACCGACGACCTGTCGATGAAGGCGCTGTCGGGCGACCCGCGGGCGCGGGCCGAAGCCTCGCTGGAGGCCGGCTGCGACGTGGTCCTGCACTGCAACGGCGACCTCGCCGAAATGCGGCGGGTGGCGGAAGGGGTCGGCGGGCTGAAGGGGAAGGCGGCCAAACGGGCCGAGGCGGCGCTGGCGCGGATCGTGTGCGAGGTCGAGCCCCTGGACCCGAAGGAGGCGCGCAACCGGTTCGACACGCTGATGGCCGGCCGGCTGGAGGCGGCGAAGGGGCCGGATGTGGGGGAGGCGCAGGCCCCCGCCTCAAGTAGCGCGAAGCGCGGCAGGCGGACCGAAGGATGACCGACGCCTTCCAGCCCAATCTGGATTTCGCCGCGGTCGACCAGGCCGACGGGCGCGACGCCTTCGTGGTCGACCTGGAGGGCTATGAGGGGCCGCTGCATGTGCTGCTGGCGCTGGCGCGGACGCAGAAGGTCGACCTGCTGAAGCTGTCGATCACCCGGCTGGCGGAACAGTATCTGGCCTTCGTGCACGAGGCGCGGCGGCGCAATTTCGCGCTGGCGGCGGACTATCTGGTGATGGCCGCGTGGCTGGCCTATCTGAAGTCGCGCCTGCTGCTGCCGCGCACCGAGAAGGCGGGCGAGGAGGCGCCGGCCGAGGAGATGGCCGCCGCCCTGGCCTTCCGCCTGCGGAAGCTGGAGGCGATGCGCAGGGCGGTCGAGGCGATCCAGTCGCGGCCGCAGCTGAAGCGGGACGTGTTCACGCGCGGCGATCCGGAGGCCCTGGTGGTCATCCCTTCCGACCGCATCGAGGCCAGCCTGTACGAGCTGATGGCCGCCTATGTGACGCAGCGGCGGCGCGAGGAGCAGCGGCGCTACAATCCGGGCCAGCGGGTCGAGGCCTTCGCCCTGGAGGCGGCGCGGGAGTGGCTGCGCGACCTGCTGCCCCGGCTGGAGCAATGGACGCCGCTGAACAGGGTGGCCCCGGCGAAGCACGGGGCGGAGGGGCCGTCGCAGGCCAGCTTCACCGCCTCGACCCTGTCGGCCGGCCTGGAGCTGGTCAAGGAGGGGGCCATGGAGGTGAAACAGGCCGGGACCTTCGCCGAACTGTATCTGAAGCGGCGGAGCGTGGGCCAGCCGCTGGAGCTGGTGCCGTGATCCAGTTCGCCCCCGACCATCTGGAGATCGAACGCCGGGTCGAGGCGCTGCTGTTCGCCGCCGCCGGGCCGCTGTCGGCGGCCGAGATCGCGCGGCGGCTGCCCGAGGGGGCCGACGTCGGCGGGGCCATCTCGGCCCTGCGCGAACGCTATCAGGGGCGGGGCGTCGAGCTGGAGTGCGTGGCCGACCGCTGGCGCTTCAGGACGGCGCCGGACCTGTCGTTCATGATGACCGAGGAGCGCGAGGAGCCGCGCCGGCTGTCGAGGGCGGCGCTGGAGACCCTGGCCATCATCGCCTACCACCAGCCCTGCACCCGGGCCGAGATCGAGAGCGTGCGCGGGGTGTCGCTGTCGAAGGGCACGCTGGACCTGCTGCTGGAGATGGGCTTCGTCCGGCTGAAGGGGCGGCGGCGGACGCCGGGGCGGCCGGTGACCTATGCGACGGCGGACAAGTTCCTTGAGCATTTCAGCCTGTCGAGCCTGTACGACCTGCCGGGGGTGGCCGAGATGAAGGCGGCGGGCCTGCTGGACCTGTCGATCCCGGTCGGCTTCGAGGTCCCGGACCCGTCGCGGGCTGGGGACGACGACGAGACGCCCCTGATGCCGGGGGAAGAGGACAGCCCGGAGTTCGCGCAGGATTTCGTGGCGGAGGACTGAAGGTTGGCCCGCGAGGGGAGGTGGGTTCCAACGCTCCGTGCGGCCAGGCGATTAGTGGTTAGTGATTAGTGGTTGGCCGACAGGGGCGAACGCCGCCGGCGCCGAGCCGCTCCCCGCAGGCGATCCATCAACCACTAATCACTAACCACTAATCACTTCCGGACGCGGAAGCCGGGTGATGCATTCGCCGCCGACCCTTGCTAATCCGCTGCGATGATCGCACGCCTTCGTCCCGTTCCCTTCGACCTCGGTCCCGTCCATTTCGTCGGCATCGGCGGCATCGGCATGAGCGGCATCGCCGAGATCATGCTCAAGATCGGCTATTCGGTGCAGGGTTCGGACGCCAGGGCCAGCGCCAACACCGAGCGGCTGGAGAAGCTGGGGGCGCGCATCTTCATCGGCCATGACGCCGCCCATGTCGGCGACAGCGTCTCGGCGGTGGTCTATTCGACGGCGGTCAAGGCCACGAACGTGGAGATGGTCGCCGCCCGGGAACGCCGCATCCCCCTGGTGCGGCGGGCCGAGATGCTGGCCGAGCTGATGCGGCTGCAGTTCTCCATCGGCGTGGCGGGCACCCACGGCAAGACCACGACCACCTCCATCGTCGCGGCGTTGCTCGACGCCGGCGGGCTGGACCCGACCGTGGTCAACGGCGGCATCATCAACGCCTATGGCGCCAACGCCAAGGTCGGCGACGGCGACTGGATCGTGGTCGAGGCCGACGAGAGCGACGGCAGCTTCCTGCGCCTGAAGTCGACCGTCGCCATCGTCACCAATATCGACCCCGAACACCTCGACCACTACGGCGACTTCGACGCGGTGCGGAAGGCCTTCGTCGACTTCGTCGAGAACATCCCCTTCTACGGCTTCGCCGCGGTCTGTCTGGACCATCCGGAGGTGCAGCGGCTGGTCGCCTCGATCGATAACCGGCGGCTGGTCACCTACGGCCTCAATCCGCAGGCCATGGTCCGGGCCGACAATGTCGAGATGGGCCCGGACGGCTGCCG
>NZ_CALMZS010000183.1 GCF_937870815.1 uncultured Brevundimonas sp. | reverse complement strand
CGCCCTGCCGGCCCGTGAGCGGTTCACGCTCAGCTTCGTCGGCGACAAGCCATGGTCGGGCTACAACTACTATCTGGGCGACTCGGCCAGCCGGATCGAGATCAACGCCGACCTGCCGATCTATACCGAGCGGGCCGTCGATCTGGGCTGCCACGAGGGCTATCCCGGCCACCATGTCTACAACGCCCTGCTGGAACAGACCTTCGTGCGCGAGCGCGGCTGGGTGGAGATGAGCGTCTATCCGCTGTTCTCGCCCATGTCCTTCGTCGCCGAGGGCAGCGCCAACTATGGCATCGACCTGGCCTTCCCGGGCGACGAGGGCGCCCGTTTCGAGCGGGAGGTGCTGTTCCCGCTGGCCGGCCTCGATCCGGCCACGGCGGACAGGAAGACGCGGCTGGGCGAGCTGACCCGGCGGCTGGCGCGAGCCGAATACACCATCGCCGACGACTGGCTGGCGGGGCGGATCGAGCGGGCCGAGGCGATCCGGCGGCTGATGAAATACACCCTGGCCGACGAGGCCAGGGCGACCCAGCGGCTGCGCTTCATCGACACCTATCGCAGCTATATCATCAACTACGGCCTCGGCCGCGACGTGGTCCAGGCCTGGGTCGAGCGGCAGGGCCCGGACCGGTGGGCGGGGATGGAGCGGCTGTTGAGCAGTCAGATTCTGCCGGCGGATCTGGTCGACTGACAATCTATCCCTCCAGGGATTGAGCAGGCAGGCTGAAGCCCTCTCCGGCATTCCTGCCGGAAAGTGGTGGGGAGGTGGCGGAGCGCGGGCGGGTCGGCCCGGAACCGATGTGGCCCCCTGCTTTCGCGTTACGGGGACCGTGAGTGGAGTTTTCGGCGTCGCCGCCCGCGCTCCGCATGATCGTGGCTTCCGAGCGCTTCGGGGCGGGCATCGCATGGCCAACCGGGGTCTTGCCGTTTGCGGCCCCCGATCTCTCGCCATTTAGGCCCTTTCGAAACTAAGCCCGGGCGGGCAGGGGCGACCAGGCCCCTGGGCTCCTCCGTTTCAAACCGGAGGACAGTCCCTTCGCATGCCGCAGGGGGGAGCAACCCGTCCTCCAGCATGGTCCGGTTCCGCCGTGCACACACCCGAAGGCGACGCCCGGCGTCCCGCAACGATCACACCCGCCGCACGCGGTTGGCCCTGGCGCCAGACGCCCTCCCCCGCGACGGGATGGGCACAAGGATAGGGGGCGGCCCAGCTATGGCAGGAAGAGGACGCTGCATTTTTTTATTGACTGGCGAAATCAGCGGGTTGGCGGCGCGCCATATGCTGGCAATCGGCGAATAGGTAGCAGTCCCCTCCCCCGTTTCGGGGGAAGGTGGGCGGCCGAGCCGCTCGGACGGGGGTTCTGTCCGCGCCACGATGGCCGGCGGCGTTTCCGCACAGGCAGGCCCCCATCCGTCTCGCTACCCGAGCCACCTTCCCCCGAAATGGGGGACGGCAGCGAGTGGGTGGCCCGGGATGACGATAGCGGGGGCGGGCATCATCCGCTCAGGATGTGGCGGCGGGTTCCGAGGGGCTGAGCCTTCGGAGGAAGAGGGGGGCCGAGAGTAAACCGAACAGAAAGCCTCCAAGGTGAGCTTCCCAAGCCAAACCTCCCTGCGAGCCTGTTGACCGGGCGGCGAAATAGAGGATGGCGAAAAGCGCTGCGTTTGTGACGGCGAATTCGCGCATTCCGATCAGCACGGGCTTGGACAAAAGCGGCCGAAGCATCCGGGTTTCCAAATCGCCCCTGACCAGAAGACCCCAAAGGCCGCAGATTGCCCCGGACGCCCCGACCATTGGAATGCCGTCGTCCGGATGAACCAGCAAGAACATGGCGGCCGACGAGATCGCCGCGCCCACGAGCAGCGACAGATAGCGAGGCCAGCCTCCCGCCCCGCTGCCGAGGAGCAGCCTGACGGGTATGGTCGTGGACAAGATGGCGGCGCTGTTCATCCAAAGGTGCCAATGTCCGGCGTGCGTGACGGCGTGAGTCGCAAGGGTGAGCCATCGCCCCTCTGACATGGCCTGCCGCGACAGGCCCAGTTGCTCTGGGCCTCCGTGAACCATTGCCCAACGAACGCCGCCACCAGCAACCCGACCAAGACCAGGCCTGGCAGCGCCCCGGCTCTGACATCCTGGGCCAGCAGGCTCCGCCAACTGATGGCGCCGAGCCGACCACTGGTCGCTCGCTGAAGCGTCGTTGGCTGATTGAGCTTTTCGTCCGACCTCACCGCCGCCGCAACCCGCCCAGCAACCCGCGCAGCAGTTCGCGCGTGATCGTGCTCCCCGCCGTGCGCAGCACCGACTTGGTCGCGGCGGCGCCCACGT
>NZ_CALMZS010000182.1 GCF_937870815.1 uncultured Brevundimonas sp. | reverse complement strand
CCTGAAACATGACCGGCCCGGAAGCTGCGCCAGCAGCTGTCCGGGCCACGGGTCGCGCCGGCTCGAACGGCCGACCTCCTCCCGGACAATCGCAGGCGATTTCCGGGAGCCTCCGGGAGGGGGCCCCCTTCGTCCCGGATAAGCGCTGCGCGCTTTCCGGGATGACAAGGACCGTTCAGCTTGGCGCAGCACCTTCTCCATCGTCTTCCCCTTCGCCACCTCGGCCCGTCCGGCCCTTCTTCCCGCCTTGGCGACGTAGTGGACATGGACGCTCGCCACGCCGGTCCGGCGGATGCGGTCGGTCGCGCTGGCCGCCATCGGCCCTGCGCCGTCTTCCGTTCGGCCCGCCAGGCGTTATACCGCTGATGCCGCAGGAGACCATCATGGCCGACCCCACCGAAGCCGACCTCAACGCCCTCGACCTCACCCCCGGCGAGGCGGCCGAGATCAACGCCATCGCCCACCCGCTGCTGGCCGATCCGGCCCCCGACGCCGACGAGCGTCTGGTGCGCATCGACTCGACCCCCGACGGCGTCGTCTTCGTCACCATCCACCGGCCCGAGAAGCGCAACGCCTTCGACGCCCCGACCGTGGCGGCCCTGTTCGAGGCCTTCGAGACCCTGCAGGGGGCCGACCATGTGCGCGTCGTCTTCATCCGCGGCGCGGGCGGGACCTTCAGCGCCGGCGCCGATCTCGGCTGGATGCGCGACGCGGCGAACTGGTCCGAGGCCGACAACCGCGACGACGCCATGGGCCTGGCCAGGATGCTCAAGGCCCTGCACGACGTCCCGGCCCTGACCGTGGCCATCGTCGAGGGCGCGGCCATGGGCGGCGGGGCCGGCATCGTCGCCGCCTGCGACATGGCCGTGGCCGTCGAAGGCGCCCGCTTCGCCTTCTCGGAGGTCAAGCTGGGCCTGATCCCCGCCACCATCGCCCCCTATGTGGTCGAGGCGGTCGGGGCCCGCGCCGCCCGGGCCCTGTTCATGACCGCCGAGGCCTTCGACGCCGCCGCCGCCAGGGACCTGGGCCTCGTCGACCGGGTGCTCGGTTCGGCCGACGAGATCGACGGCTTCGTGGCCGCCTTCTCCGCCGCGATGAAGGCCTGCGCCCCCGGCGCGGTCGGCGAGGCCAAGCGGCTGGTCAACGCCGTCGCCGGCCGCCACATCGACCACGGCCTGATGGAGGACACCGCCCGCCGCATCGCCCACGCCCGCGTCTCCGACGAGGGCCAGGAAGGCGTCCGCGCCTACCTCGACAAGCGCAAGCCGCGCTGGGCCGAGTAGGTGTTTGGCGTCTCCTCCCTGTTCGCGTAGCGAATGGGGAGGTGGCGCGGCGCGAATACGCGCCGTGACGGAGGGGCTCTGTCCGCCGCACGATCGGGATTCCGCCGTCGGCTGGTTCATCACAACGACCACTACGAAGAGGACACGACGGACACGACGGGGGCGAGGCCGCACCGGCCCTCCGCGGGCCCTTGCCCGCCATCAAGTCTTGCGTCTCCCTGACGGGAGCCGCCGGCCCGCCGGCCCCGCCGTGCCCGTTGTGAATTCGTCGTGCCCGTTGTGATGAACCCCCGCGCCGCCGATTGCTGCGCTGCAAATCCGCCGCCGGCCCGCATATTTTCAGAAGCCAACCCGCTGTTTTCCCTGCGCATCGTTTCCGGGTCAGCGTCATGAACGCGCCTGAGGAAGCCCCGGCTCTAGACTCTGCCCAACCCGTCGGTGGGGAGGGCGTCGGATCCACGTTCTCGATGGCGGCGGGCTGTGGTCGAGCGATGAAGCCCGGGCGA
>NZ_CALMZS010000181.1 GCF_937870815.1 uncultured Brevundimonas sp. | reverse complement strand
CGGCGACATGTACGTTCTCGGCGCGCCCCTGCTGGGCCGCTACGAGGGCGTCAAGGCCGGCCACCACATCAACAACCGGCTGGTCCGCGAACTGCTGGCCAATCCGCAGGCCTGGCGCGAGACGACCCGCGTGCCGGAACTGGCGATGGCGGGATAGAGCGCGCCCCTCTCCCATCGGGAGAGGGATCAGGCGAGTGTGATGGCGCTCATCAGCCGCCCGAAATCGGCTTCCCGGTCCAGAAAGGCCCGCCGGTTGGAATAGAAGCGCGCCGCATCCGTTCGGGTGTCGCCGCCGGTCCACGCCGCCTCGCCGACCCCGGCCTGCTCCAGCCGCCACAGCACATAGCCGGGCAGGTCGAACAGCCGCTTGTCCGCCGTCGCGCCCGGGGCGAAGAAGCGGGCGCCGCCCGGATCGTGATGGTCGAACCGGTCCTGGAAGTCGGCGCCGACCTCATAGCTGGCCTGGGCGATGCAGGGGCCGACGACGGCGGCGATGCGGGCGGGGCGGGCGCCCAGCGCCTCCATGGCCGCCACGGTGGAGTGGATGACGCCGGTCAGGGCGCCCTTCCAGCCCGCATGGGCGGCGCCGACCACCCCCGCCCCGGCGTCGGCCAGCAGCACCGGGGCGCAGTCGGCGGTCAGCACGGCGCAGATCACCCCCGGCGCGACGCTGACCACGGCGTCGCCCTCGGGCCGTCCGTCCTTCCAGCCCGCCTCGGCGACGCGGGCGACCGCCGAGTGAATCTGGTAGCAGGCGGCGATGTCGTCCGGGTCGCCGCCGAAATGCGCCGCCACGCGCCGCCGGTTCTCGGCCACGGCGGCCGGATCGTCGTTCGAGCCGAGGCCGGTGTTCAGGCCTTCATAGAGGCCG
Organism: uncultured Brevundimonas sp.; assembly: GCF_937870815.1. Taxonomy (GTDB): domain Bacteria; phylum Pseudomonadota; class Alphaproteobacteria; order Caulobacterales; family Caulobacteraceae; genus Brevundimonas. The sequence continues at coordinate 40,719 of NZ_CALMZS010000181.1, read as the reverse complement.
GTCGAGACCCCGCCCCGCCGGGTGAAGAAGCCGTGGCGGAGCCCGGGCCGGGAGAGGAGCGGATGGGTGATGGGGGTCGGCGCTTCGTCGGGGGTCATGGCTGCTTGTCAAAAGAAATCGTCGAGGTCGGCGATGGCCCGCCACTCCGCCAGCAGCAGGCGATGACGGCGCGAATAGGGGACGGCGGTCGGCGTCATCCCGCGGATGCGATCGAGGCGAAAATGCCGGTAGTCCTGTCGGCGCTCGCACCAGGCGGCGACATAGCCGGCGTCACCGCGGCCCGGCGGCAGAATGGGGCAGATGCACCGCCGGGTTTCGACGCCGCGACGGTCGACGTAGACGATCTCGACGGCCGCTTCCCGGGCGATGGCTTCGGTCAGCATGGCGGGCCAGTCGCCGGGCCGGGTCGATGGAGGGCGGGCCACCGGCGCGGGTTCCGGGCGAGGAGTCATGTCCACGATCCGGTCGGCCAGATCACAGGCCACATCCCTGACGTCCTCGTCGTCACGCATGATGATCAGTTGAAGCCCGAGGAGGACGGCGTCCGCCTCGTCATCGGTCAGTTTCAGATCGAGAGTCATGTTTCAAATCCCGGAACCGCGAGGCGGCGCGGCGAGAAGATCGCGCAGGCCTTGAACAGGGTCCCCATCTGGTCGTCGGCGGTCAGCCGGGCCAGCTGGCGGTCGATCACCGGGGCGGCCTCGGGACGGCCCTGCCTCAGCCGGTCGGCGCGGGCCTCGATGCCCAGCCGGCGCAGGAACTCGCCCTGGGCGAGGCAGCCGGTGACGTCGGCCCCGGCGTGGACGGCGGCCTCGAGAACCGTCGGGAAGTCGGCCCACTGGGTCAGGTCGGCCTCGCCCGGGGTTTCCAGCGGATCGACCTTCCGGTGGCGGCGCAGGGCCTGCAGGGTGTCGCCGGCCCCGGGGCGGGCGCGGCCGTAGTCGATCAGCAGGGCCGCGCCGGACGCCGCCTTGATCAGGGCCGCGACCTCGCGGCCGAACACCGCCTGCTGTTCGGAGATCTCCACCGTCTGGCCCGGCTCGACCTCGAAGGGCGGCCGCTTGAAGCCGCCGGTGATCGCCTTCAGGCCGAAGGTCAGGGCGCCGTCGTCGGTGACGCCGACGCAGCGCTCGGCCCAGCCGTCCTCCGTCTTCACGAACTGGCGCGCGGGCAGGCAGTCCAGCACCTCGTTGGCGATCAGTATGACCGGGGCGTCGGTCTCGATCCGGTCCAGCGAGGCGACCCAGCGCGGATGCAGGTCGCTGTCCGCCAGCATCCGCGCCTGGGCCTCGCGCAGGGGCGGGCTGGGCTCGATCAGCACCAGGTCGATCGCCCGCAGGAACTCCGGGCTCAGCCGGGCGGCGCGCAGGGCGTCGGCCATCAGCGTGCCGTCGCCGGGCCCGACCTCGACCAGCCGCACCCGCTCGGGCGCGCCCAGCCGCTGCCACAGTTCGACGGCCCAAAGGCCGATCAGCTCGCCGAACATCTGGCTGATCATCGGCGCGGTGATGAAGTCGCCGGTCGCGCCGATCGCCGGCCGGGTCGCGTAATAGCCGCCCTGCGGGTCGTGCAGGCAGCGGGTGACGTAGCCGGCGACGGTCAGCGGCCCGGTCAGGGCGATCTCGCGCGCCAGACGCTCCTTCAGCGGCATCAGTCCTCCGCGGCCACCGGCGGCCGGCTGCGGGCGCGCCAGATCAGCCAGGCCCCGATCAGCATCATCGGGATCGACAGCATCATCCCCATGGTCAGGCCCAGCGGCAGGTTCTCCATGCCGAAGTCGGGCTGGCGCACCGTCTCCAGCGAGGCGCGGGCCAGGCCGTAGCCCAGCAGGAAGATGCCGGTGACATAGCCCGGCTTGGCCAGCAGGCGGCCCTTGAACACCGCGAGCGCCAGGATGACGGCCAGGGCCACGCCCTCCAGGGCCGCCTCGTAGAGCTGGCTGGGATGACGGGGAACGAGGCCCGCGGGACAGTGGCCGTAGAGGTTCAGGAGGGTGTCGTTGCAGAACACCATGCCCCAGGGCGCGTCGGTGGGGCGGCCCCACAGCTCGCCGTTGATGAAGTTGGCGATGCGTCCGAAAAACAGGCCCAGCGGCACGACGGGCGCGACCAGGTCGCCGAGGCTGAGCAGGCGGATCCTGTTCTTCCGGGCGAACCAGACGATCGCCAGGGTGACGCCGATCAGGCCTCCGTGGAAGGACATGCCGCCGTCCCACAGCCGGAACAGCGCCAGCCGTTCGCCCCAGTCCGAGCCGACGACCAGGCCGGCGTAGAGCGACGGCTTGTAGAACAGGGCGTAGCCGAGGCGGCCGCCGAGGATGATGCCCAGGGTGATCCACAGCACCAGATCGTCCAGCTGGACCGTGGTGACCGGCGGCTTGCCGGGCTTCCACACCGCCTCGTTGCGGGCGAGCCGGTTGGCGTACCACCAGCCGAGCACGATGCCGGCCACATAGGCCAGGGCGTACCAGCGGATCTCGAGCGGTCCGAGTCCGAAGAAGGGGCCGATCTGGAACCAGACCGGGTCGATGTCGGGGAATTGCACGGGCGCTCCTGCTGGCGGTTCCTCGCAGCGGGTTTAGCAAGCGTCGCCGCCCCCGTCCCTGAAATTTCCGCAACGGTCGCGGGTGCCCAAATCAGGCCACAGGTCGCATCGACAGCAAGGTTTCGTTCATCATATCCGGTGAACCTTCATTAACGACGTTCGCTTGGCCGAGTCGGAGAGTTCTGATGCAGACCCGAAACCCTATCCTCGACGAGTTCGCCAAGCTGACGACGGGCGCCGTGGGCCTGGCCCAGGCCGCGGGCGAGGAGGCCAGGGCCGCCTTCCGCGCCCAGGCCGACCGCTTCGCCGCCGACATGGATCTGGTCCGGCGCGACGAGTTCGATGCGCTGAAGGCCGAGATCGCGGCGCTTCGGACCGAAATCGCGGCGCTGAAGGGCGCGAAGAAGCCTCAAAAGGGAACGTCCACAGCGGCTTCTCCCGCGCAGGACGCAGCCGGTTGAGCCGAATCTGCGAACCCGCCTACCGTTCCCCCCAGAGGGCGTGAGTCGCGCCCGGAGACGCCTTGATGGACACTGCCCGGCCCGACGAAGTTGAGCTTCCCTTCGATCCCCTGGACGTCGTGGAGCACGTGCTGGTGGCCGAGAACCTGCCGTTCGACCGCACCGACGAGGGCGATCTCGCCTTCGCCCTGGCCGGCGACTGGAAGGACTATGAGCTGTGGTTCGCGTGGCGGCCGGAAGGCGACTGCCTGCAGCTGTGCTGCGCCCTGGACCTGCAGGCGTCGAAGTCGCGCCGCGCGGCCGCCTACGAGCTGGTCGGACTGATCAACCAGCGCACCTGGATGGGCCATTTCGAGGTCTGGGCCGAGGACGGCGAGATCGTCTTCCGCCATTCTCTGGCCCTGCCGATGGGCGAGCGGCCGACCCTGGGACAGGCGGCCTCGATGATCGATGCGGCGGTGGAGGCGGCGGACCGCTACTATCCGGCCTTCGACTTCATGATCCGCGGCAACAAGAAGCCGCAGGAGGCGATCGACTCCTGCCTGTTCGAGACGGTCGGCACGGCCTGAGACCATGGCTGCTCCCTCTCCCGGCGCCGCCGTGGTCCTGGTCGGCTGCGGACGGCTGGGATCGGCCATCCTCGAGGGCTGGCTGGCGACCGGGGCGGTTCCGCCCGCCGACCTGATCGTCCTGACCCCGTCGGGGAAGCCGGCCGCCGAAGCCGCCCGGAGGCGGGGCGCACGGATCAATCCGCCCGTCGCGGCCCTCGCCGGCGCGCGGGCCGTGGTGCTGGCGGTCAAGCCGGCCGGCTGGCGCGAGGCGCTCGCCCCGCTGCTGGCCGGCCTGCCGCCGGGCGCGACGATCCTTTCGGTGATGGCGGGGGTGAAGGCCGACGCCCTCGCCGCCGCGGCCGCCCGCCCCGTCGCCCGCCTGATGCCGACCACGGGGGTGGCCCAGGCGCGCGGCGTCGCCGCCCTCTGGGCCCCGGACGCCGCCGCCCGCGAGGAGGCGCGCCGCCTGTTCGGGCCGATCGCCGACATCGTCGACCTGGACGAGGAGGCCCTGCTGGACGCGGCCACGGCGGTGGCCGGGTCGGCCCCGGCCTTCATCCACGCCTTCGTGCAGGCCCTGGCCCGGGCCGGGACGGCCCAGGGCCTGTCGGCGGAGGCGGCCGGGCGGCTGGCGCGCGGCGCCCTGCGGTCGGCCGGAGCCGGGGCGGAGACCGGCGCCTCCCTCGACGAGCTGATCGCCCGCGTGGCTTCGCCCGGGGGAACGACGCGGGCGGGGCTCGACGCCGCCGCCGAGGCCCTCGATCGCGCGGCCGCGGCGGCGGTCGAGGCCGCCGTCGCCCGCGCCAGGCGAATCAGCGGCTGACGTAGCGTCCTTCGGCCAGGCGGACGGCCAGCCGCCGGTAGGCCTGGTCCGCGTCGTGCCAGACGCCGAAGCCCCGGACCTCGGCGAGGTTGTTCGTGTACCAGCCGTAGCGGACCGGCAGCATCCGCCCGTCGGCGGTGGTGATGCGGCCCTCGATGGAGGCGCCGCCGATGGACAGGCTGCGGAGGGCGTCCAGTCCCGGCTGCCGGGCCAGCTGCTTCATGGTCGGCCGGTTCGGCCTGAGATCGGTCAGCACCAGGTCGATCCGCGCCCCGTCCAGATCGCCGCCGCCGGCCAGCGCCCGGCCGACGACCTCGGCGAGCCGGTCCGCCTGTCCGCGCACCTCCCGTTCGCCCAGCTCGTCGGCCCGGTCCTGGAGTTCGGCGCCGAGGGTGACGTTGATCGCCGCCGGATCGGCCGCGGCCGGGCCGGCCGCCGCCGCCAGCAGGGCCCCGAGCGGAGCCAGAAAAGCGAATTTGCGCATCGTGTCCTCCAGAGCGAAATCGGTTTGGACGCGATCGCGTCCAAACCCAGATCTTCGCTCCAGCATTATACCGGAGCCTGATTCACGGCATCGGCGGAATCGCGAAGCGATTCCTCCTCAACCGATCAGGCTCCAGCCCCGCCGTCGGGAAGAAGATGCGTCCAAAGCGCCGCTTGCGCCAGCCGCGGCGATGATTTGTGATCGGCTCAGCCCGGCAGGCGGATGGCGGCCCGCAGTCCGCCGAGGTCGCTGCGGCCCAGGGTGATGTCGCCGCCATGGCTGCGCGCCACGTCCCTGGCGATGGCCAGGCCGAGGCCGACGCCCTTGCGGTTCTGGTTGCGCGAGGCGTCGAGCCGCGAGAACGGGCGGAACGCCTCCTCGTGCATGTCGTCGGGAATGCCCGGTCCGTCGTCCTCCACGGTGATCTCGAGGCCGCCGGACGGCAGGGCGCGGGCGGCGAGGCGGACGTGATCGCCGTGGGCGGCGGCGTTGCCGGCCAGATTGGCCAGGGCCCGCTTGATGGACAGCGGACGCAGGCTGGCGGTCAGGTTTTCCGGCGCCGCCACCTCGACCTCCGCCCCGGCGCGGCGGACGTCCTCGCCGGCGTCGGCCAGCAGGGCCCCGACCGACACGGTCTGCGCCGCCTCGCCGGCCTCGCCGCGCGCGAAGGCCAGGTATTCGTCGATCATATGCTCCATCTCGTCGAGGTCGCCCCGCATGGCCGAGGCCCGCTTGAACGGCGGGGCGAGGGCCAGTTCCAGCCGCAGGCGGGTCAGCGGCGTGCGCAGGTCGTGGCTGACCGAGGCCAGCAGGGCGGTGCGCTGTTCGATATGGCGCTGGATGCGGTCGCGCATGTCCATGAAGGCCCTGGCCGCCGCCCGGACCTCGCGCGCGCCGTGGGGCTTGAAGCGCTCGCTCGTCTCGCCGCGCCCGAAGGCCTCGGCCGCCTCGGCCAGCCGCTCGATGGCGCGGACCTGGTTGCGGATGAACAGGATGGCCACGCCCATCAGCATGACGGTGGCGATGAACAGCCAGACGACGAAGATGTGCGCCTGGGTGGCCACCGCCCGCTCCCGCGGGGCGATCACCCGCAGGACCCCGTCCGGGTGCTGCACGCGGATGTCGACATAGGCCGGGTAACGGGTGGTCGAGAACCAGACCGGCCGGTCGACGCGCGACCTCAGGGCCTCCTCGAGGGTGCGGTCGATGACGCCGATGGGGCCGCGGTCCGGCTCCTCCGGCAGGACGTCGCCCTCGCGCAGGTCGACGGACAGGGACATCGAGCGCTGGGCCCGGTCGGCGATGATCTCGAGGTTGCGCGGCGTCGGATCGTCGGCGTAGCTCTCCGAGGCCCAGGCGATGTCGCCGGCCAGACCCTCCGACAGCCGCGCCGTCACCGTCTGCCAGTGCATGTCGAAGAAGGCCCAGGTGACGGCCACCTGCATGACCAGCACCGGCAGGACGATGATCAGCAGCGACCGGCCCCACAGCGAGGTCGGCAGGCGCCGCTTCAGCACCCGGGCCCATAACGACGCCGGCAGGAGTTTCACGACCCTTCCCCCCTTGCGGGGGAAGGTGTCAGGCGGAGCCTGACGGATGGGGGGTGAGACACCCATCCGTCCAGTTGACCTCCGTACGTCGCAGGGTGCTCGAAACCGCCAGCCCCCCCATCCGAGCCGCTCCGCGGCCCACCTTCCCCCGCAAGGGGGGAAGGAAGGTGAAGAGCGTGCACCATCAGTCCGGGGCCAGCATGTAGCCGACGCCGCGGACGGTCTGGAGGTAGCGCGGGTTCTTGGGGTCCGCCTCCAGCTTGCGGCGCAGCCGGGTGACCTGGACGTCGACGGCGCGGCCGGTGATGTCGGCGGTGTCGGGCGACAGACTCATCCGCTCGACCGCCGAATGGGCGTGGATGGCGAGGGTCTTCAGAAGCTGGGCCTCGGCCTCGGTCAGGCGTTGCATCTTGCCGTCGCGCGTCAGCTCCAGCCGCTCCATGTCGAACACCGCGGGGCCCAGCTTGATCTCGCGCGGGGTCAGCGGCTTGCCGCCGGTGCGGCGCAGGATGGCGTCGACGCGCAGGGCCAGTTCGCGCGGGTCGAACGGCTTGGACATATAGTCGTCGGCGCCTCGCGATAGGCCCTCGATGCGGTCGTCGGGATCGCCGCGCGCGGTCAGCAGCAGGACCGGCGTCCTCGAGGTCTCGGCCTTGGAGCGGACCCAGGTGGTCAGGTCGAAACCGCTCTCGCCGGGCATCATCACGTCCAGCACCACCAGATCGAACTCGATCAGCTCCATCAGCCGTTTCGCCGCGGCGGCGTGGGCGGCTCCGGTGACGCGATAGCCCTCGCGGGCGAGGAATTCTTTGAGCAGTTCCCGGATCCGGTCGTCGTCGTCGACGACCAGCAGATGGCGGCCCGCTCCGGACCCGGCGATCGGTCCGGAGCGGCCGTGGGGGCGAACGTCGCTCATGCGGCGGCGATCCGGCTTGTCGGGCAGGCGTTGACCTGGGCGGTTCCGACGGGTCTAACCCCGGAACAGACGCGGGAGACGTTCTTCAATGGCCTTCGTTCCTTTCGACGATCGTGACGGCTGGATCTGGATGGACGGCGATTTCGTGCCCTGGAGGGACGCGAAAACGCACGTTCTGACCCATGCCCTTCACTACGGCTCGTCGGTTTTCGAGGGTGAGCGTATGTATGGCGGCGAAATCTTCAAGCTGACCCCGCATAGCGAACGCCTGAAGCGCTCTGCAAACCTGCTGGATTTCGACCTTCCGTACAGCGTGGCCGAGATCGACGCCGCCTGCAAGGCGACCTGCGAGAAGATGGGACTGTCCGACTGCTATGTGCGGCCGGTGGCCTTCCTCGGGCCGGAGGCCGTCAGCGTTTCGGCGGTCCACAACACGACCCGCGTCGCCATCGCGGTGTGGGAGTGGCCCAGCTATTTCGATCCCGAGACCAAGGCGCGCGGCATCCGGCTGGAATGGTCGAAATGGCGCCGGCCGGACCCGGCCACGGCCCCGTCGGCGGCCAAGGCCGCCGGCCTCTATATGATCTGCACCATGTCCAAGACCGTGGCCGAGCGGCGTGGCTACGCCGACGCCATGATGCTGGACTGGCGCGGCTATGTGGCCGAGGCCACCGGCGCCAACGTCTTCTTCGTCCAGGACGGCGTGCTGCACACCCCGCCGGTCGACGCCATCCTCGACGGCATCACCCGCCAGACGGTGATCGAAATGGCCGCCGCCAAGGGCATCGAGGTCGTCGTCCGCAACATCCGCCCCGAGGAGCTCTCGACCTTCAGCGAATGCTTCCTGACCGGCACCGCCGCCGAGGTGACGCCGGTGAGCGAGATCGGCGAATACCGGTTCACCCCCGGCGCCCTGAGCCTCGGCCTGATGGAGGACTACGGCCGGCTGGTGCGGCGTCTCTAGCTAGAAACGGGTGCTGAGGGTCAGCCGGGCGTTCAGCGGGGCCCCGGTCGAGATGTTGTTGTTGTTGTGCGCGTCCGGGAAATAGGTCGTGTCGAACAGATTCTCGACGTTCAGCTGCAGTTCGATGTCGTCGCTGACCCGGTAGAAGGCGGCCGCGTCGACCCGGGTGAAGGCCGGCAGGCGCGTCGTCGCCGCCGTCGTGCGAATGGCGGCGTACTGGCTCGACTGGTGGATGACCCCGAGGCCGAAGCCCAGCCGCGGGCTGACGTCGTAGCGGTTCCACAGGCTGAACTGGTGCTTGGGCGTCTGGGCCAGACGAACCGCGTCATTGCCCCGCAGCCGCGCGTCCTGCCGCGAATAGCCCCCGCTGACCTGCCAGTCCGGCAGGATCCGGCCGGTCACCGCCACCTCCAGGCCCCGGGTGCGGGTCTCGCCGACATTGATCGTGGCCGTCGGGTTCAGCGGATCCGGCGTCGTCGCATTGGTCCGGTCCAGCTGGAACAGGGCGGCGGTCACATTGAGATCGGGCCGGATGTCCCACTTGGCGCCGACCTCATGGTTGGTGAACGCCTCGGGTTCGAGATTCTGTTCGGTCGGCGACAGGGTCAGGAACTGGTCGCCCGACCGCGGCAGGAAGGACTGGCTGTAGCTGCCGTAGATCGAGACGTTGGGCTGGGGCTTGTAGATCAGGCCGAGGCGGGGCGAAACCTTGTCGTCGGCCCGGGCGAAGGGGCGATCCGGATCGGCCTGCCGGTCGAGGCCGGTGATGTCGAAGCGGTCGTAGCGCAGGCCGGCGACGATGTCGAAGCGGTCGCCGACGCTGATCTGGTCCTGCACATAGGCCGACACTGATTCGACGTTCGAGACGGTGTCGCGGTTGAGGGCCGGGAAGGAGACGCCCGGGAACACCGGATCGGCCAGGTCGAGATCTGTGCGGGTCAGCACGGCGTTGCGGCGCCGGTTGGCCGAGTCCTGGTCGCCGTACTCGAGGCCGAACAGCACCCGGTGGTTGAGGCCCCCGGCCGCCACGTCCCACACCAGATTGCTCTGCACCAGCAGGTTCCGGCGGGTGGTGGGGTCCGTATAGCCGGCCAGCGGAACCGTGCCATCCCGGGCCGTGGCGGGGCCGTTGGCGAAGACGTTGGTGTAGACCTTGTCGTAGTCGCCATACAGGACGGTGGTCGAAACCTCGACGTTGCGGGCCGGCGCGCCGTCGATGCGCAGCTTGGCGATGTTGGCCTCCAGCGTCGTGCGGTTGACTCCCGGGACGCCGAAGAACTGGTCGCGATAGCCGGTCAGGGGCGCGCCGGCCAGGGACGGAACCCCCCGGTCCACGACCCGGTCGTCATTGACGTATTCGTATGACAGCCCCGCCCGCCAGCCGGCCCCGAAATCGACCGCGACATAGGGGTTCACCGCATATCGTTCGCCGTCGAAATAGTCGCGGTGGTTGTCGAGCGCCTCGTAGACAGCGTTGAACCGGACCGCGGCCATGTCGCCCAGCGGGGCGTTGACGTCGGTCGAGACATCCCAGGCGCCGAAGCTGTTGGCGCTGACCCGGCCGCCCATGAAGGCGCCGCCGGCCTGGGGCGTCTTCTGCACCCGGTTGATGATGCCGCCGCCGCCGCCGCGGCCGAAGATCAGCGCATAGGGGCCCTTCAGCACCTCCACCCGCTCCAGATTGTAGAGGCCGCGATAGTACTGGGTGTCGTCCCGCACCCCGTCGAGGAAGAAGTCGGCCGTGGTGTTCTGGCCGCGCAGGGTGATCTGGTCGCGGTTCCCCTCGCCCTGGCCGACCGTGGTCCCGGGCACGTAGCGCAGCAGCTCGCCCAGGCTGCGCAGCGCCTGGTCGTCCAGTTGCTCGCGCGTCACCACATTGACGCTCTGCGGCACGTCGAGCAGCGGCGTGTCGGTCTTGGTCGCCGTCACCGAATTCACCGCGACATAGCCGTGGTTCCGTCCGGTGACGAGGATCGGCTCCAGCTCCGTCGCCTCCTGGGCCGCCGCCAGGGTCGGCAGGGCGAGAAGGATGGCCGTCGAAGTCAGGAGGGTGCGCATGGGGTCTGCCGGATTGCTCGGGTGGAGGGAGGAGCCTCCATAATGCGAGGCATTCGCATTAGCAACCGGTTTCCGTCGAGGGCCGGCGCCGCTTGCGCCCCCGCACGGTCTCCGGCAGCAAAGGGGGGGGAATCCGGGGAGCCGTTTATGTTCAGCCTGCTGAATCTCCAGAGCCTGGCGGGGCTGCTGGCCATTGTGGCGGCCTGCTGGGCCCTGTCGGAAAACCGCCGGGCGTTTCCGTGGAAGCTGGCCCTGGGGGCCGTCGGCGTGCAGGCGGCGCTGGTCCTGGCCCTGTTCGCCATTCCCGGCTCCCAGGCCGTCCTCGCGGCCATAACCGGGGCCGTGGACGGGCTGAACACGGCGACGCAGCGGGGCACGCAGTTCGTGTTCGGCTATCTCGCCGGCGGCGACCAGCCCTATGCGGTGACCAATGACGGGGCGCTGTTCACCTTCGCCTTCCAGGTGTTGCCGCTGATTCTGGTGATCTCCGCCCTGTCGGCCCTGCTGTGGCACTGGAAGGTGCTGAAATGGATCACCCACGGCTTCGGCATCCTGTTCCAGCGCACCATGGGCCTGGGCGGGGCCTCGGCGCTGGCGGTGGCGGCGAACATCTTCCTCGGCATGATCGAGAGTCCGATCGTGATCCGGGCCTATCTGGACAAGCTGACCCGGTCGGAGCTGTTCCTGCTGATGGTGGTCGGCCTGGCCACGGTGGCCGGGTCGACCATGGTGGCCTACGCGGCCATTCTGGGGCCGGTGCTGCCCGACGCGGCCGGGCATGTGCTGGTCGCCTCGATCGTCTCGGCCCCGGCGGGCATCCTGCTGGCGCGGATCATGGTCCCGGAAGCGCCGGGCGAGGGCGGGGCCCACGCCGACTACGAATCCGCCCTGAAGTACGACAGCGCCATCGACGCCATCGTCAGGGGCACGGCCGACGGCCTGATGGTGGTGCTCAATGTCTCGGCGGTGCTGATCGTGTTCGTGGCCCTGGTGGCCCTGGTCAATGTCATGCTCGGCGGCCTGTGGCTGTTCGGCGGCGAGGTGACCGTCGAGCGCCTGCTGGGCTGGGCCTTCACGCCCGTGGCCTGGCTGGCCGGCGTGGAGTGGGCCGAGGCCGGAAAGGCCGGCTGGCTGCTCGGGGTCAAGCTGACCCTGACGGAGTTCGTCGCCTTCATCGAACTGGGCAGGATCCCGCCCGGCGAGATGAGCGAGCGCACCCGGATGCTGATGACCTATGCGCTGTGCGGCTTCGCCAACATCGGCTCGGTCGGCATCACCGTGACGGGGCTCAGCGTGCTGATGCCCGAGCGCCGCGAGGAGGTGCTCGGCCTGGTCTGGAAGGCCCTGTTCGCCGGCTTCCTGGCGACGCTGATGGCGGCCGCCGTCGTCGGGGCCTTGCCGGGGATGATCTTCGCCTGATAGCGTTGCGATAAGCAACGGAGATCGGGATGAGGCTCTACACCTCCCACCGCGCGCCCAATCCCCGGCGGGTGCGCTGGGTGATGGCCGAGAAGGGCATCGAGGACGTCGAGGTGGTCGAGGTCGACATCCTCGCCGGCGAGCACAAGACCGCCGACTATCGGGCGCGGGTCGGGGTGCCGCACCTGCCGGCGCTGACGCTGGACGACGGCACGACGATCTCCGAATCGATCGCCATCGGCCGCTATCTGGAGTCGCTGTACCCCGCGCCGAACCTGTTCGGCCACGACGCCCGCGAGCAGGCGGTGGTCGAGATGTGGACGCGCCGGGCCGAGTTCTACCTGGCCAATCCGATCATGCTGAGCGTGCGCCATTCGCACCCGGCCCTGGCCGCGCTGGAGGCGACCCAGCTGCCGCAGGTGGCGGAATACAACCGCGCCGCCGCCGAGCGCTTCATGAAGACCCTGGACCGCCATCTGGCCGCGCGCGAATTCATGGCGCTGGACCGCTTCACCATCGCCGACATCGTCGCCGTCGTCGGCCTCGATTTCGCGCGGCTGGTGCGCTACCGGCCGCCCGAGGCCTTCACCCATCTGGCGCGCTGGCTCGAGGCCTGCCGGGCCCGCCCGGCGGCCGCGGCCGGCGTCTAGAGGAGTCAGGACGCATTGACCGGGAACGGCGGCGCGGGCAGCATCCGGCCATGAGCGACCATAACGACGTCTATCCCGTCCCGTCCGAATGGGCCCGGCGGGCCCGCATCAACGCCGACGCCTATGAGGCCGCCAGGGTCGCGGCGCGCGAGAATCCGGACGCCTTCTGGGGCGAGCAGGCCCGCCGGCTGGACTGGGTGACGCCGCCGACCCGGATCAAGGACGTGTCGTTCGACAAGGCCGACTTCCGCATCCGCTGGTTCGAGGACGGGGTGCTCAACGTCGCCTGGAACTGCCTCGACCGCCATCTGCAGACACGGGGCGACGAGACGGCGATCCTCTGGGAGGGCGACGACCCGGGCCAGTCGGGCCGGCTGAGCTACCGCGAGCTGCACCGCGAGGTCTGCCGCATGGCCAATGTCCTGAAGACGCTGGGCGTCGCCAAGGGCGACCGCGTCACCATCTACCTGCCGATGATCCCCGCCGCCGCCGTGGCCATGCTGGCCTGCGCGCGCATCGGGGCGGTGCATTCGGTCGTGTTCGGCGGTTTTTCGCCCGACAGCCTGTCGGGGCGGATCGAGGACTGCGGCTCGAGGCTGGTGATCACCGCCGACGAGGGCCTGCGCGGCGGCAAGCGGGTGCCGCTGAAGGCCAATGTCGACGCGGCCCTGGGCAAGGAGGCCGGGGCCATCGTCGAAAAGGTGCTGGTGGTCTCGCACACCAACGCCGATGTGCCGATGGTCGAGGGCCGCGACGTGCGCTATGGCGAGGCCAGGCACGGCGTCTCCGACGACTGCCCGTGCGAGCCGATGAAGGCGGAGGATCCGCTGTTCATCCTCTACACCTCGGGATCGACCGGCAAGCCCAAGGGGGTGCTGCATACCACCGGCGGCTATCTGTTCTGGGTGGCCTGGACCCACGAACTGGTGTTCGACTACCGCCCCGGCGAGGTGTTCTGGTGCACCGCCGACGTGGGCTGGGTCACCGGCCACAGCTACGGCGTCTACGGGCCGCTGGCCAACGGCGCGACCACCCTGATGTTCGAGGGCGTGCCGAACTATCCGGACTCGAGCCGCTTCTGGCAGGTCATCGACAAGCACGGGGTCGAGATCTTCTACACCGCCCCGACGGCGCTGCGGGCCCTGATGCGCGAGGGCGACGGGCCGGTGAAGGCCACCTCGCGCGCCTCGCTGCGCCTGCTCGGCACGGTCGGCGAGCCGATCAACCCCGAGGCCTGGCGCTGGTACCACAAGGTGGTGGGCGAGGGCCGCTGCCCGATCGTCGACACCTGGTGGCAGACCGAGACGGGCGGCATCCTGATCTCGCCCCTGCCGGGAGCGACGGCGCTGAAGCCGGGCTCGGCGACCAGGCCGCTGCCGGGCGTCGAACTGCAGCTGGTCGACGCCGGCGGCGCGGTGCTGGAGGGGGCGGCCTCCGGCAACCTGTGCATCACCGACAGCTGGCCGGGTCAGATGCGCACCGTCTGGGGCGACCACGGGCGGTTCTTCGACACCTATTTCGCGACCTATCCGGGCAAGTATTTCACCGGTGACGGTTGTCGCCGCGACGCGGACGGCTATTACTGGATCACCGGCCGGGTCGACGACGTGATCAACGTCTCGGGCCACCGCATGGGCACGGCCGAGATAGAGAGCGCCCTGGTGCTGCACGAGGCGGTGGCCGAGGCCGCCGTGGTCGGCTTCCCGCACGACATCAAGGGGCAGGGCATCTACGCCTATGTGACGCTGAACGCCGGGGTGGAGCCGGACGAGGCCCTGCGCAAGGAGCTGATCGCCCAGGTCCGCGCCGAGATCGGTCCGATCGCCGCGCCCGACGTGATCCAGTGGGCTCCCGGCCTGCCCAAGACCCGCTCGGGCAAGATCATGCGGCGCATCCTCAGGAAGATCGCCGCGAACGAGGTCGACGCCCTGGGCGACACCTCGACCCTGGCCGACCCGGCCGTGGTCGAGGATCTCGTGCGCAACCGGGCCGGGGCCGCCGCGTTCGCCTGACGCGGGCGTCGATCAGGCCGCGCCGCGGGCCCTAGCGGAACGCCTTGCCCGGCTGGACGCCGAGCCGGCGGAACGCCAGCGCGGCCGGGCAGAAGCCGGTGACCGAGGCCTGGAGCAGATTGGCCCCGACGAACACGGTCAGCCACACCCAGGCCGGATGGACCCAGTGGGCCAGCGCCACGCTGGCCAGCACCATGGTTCCCGCCAGCATCATGACGGCGCGATCAAGAGTCATTGGTTGAGTTCCTGGTTGGAGGGAGAGGGGGGGCGGCGCACCTTGTGGGCGCCGATCAGGTCGAGGGCGAGCTTCTCGTACAGGGGCTCCGCCTGGCCCTTGCGTATCTTGTGCAGGAAATAGGTCTCGAACGCCGCCTTGGCCGCATGCACCCAGCGGCCGCTGGCCGACCAGTTGATGTTGCGCGGCGGAATCTGCGGCTGGGCCATGAAGGCCACGCCCCCGTCGCCGAAATCGGCCAGGCAGATGGCGTTCCAGCTGGCCTCGTGGGTCGGCGCCTGACCATCGAGAATCTGCTTCAGATTGGCCGCGATGGCCGAGACCATGCTCTCGATCATGAAGCCGGTCTTGGGCACGCCCACCGGCACCGGCGTGGGGCCGGTCGGCGGAATGGCGATGCAGACGCCGAGCGCGAAGATGTCCGGCCAGGCCGGATTGCGCTGATGCTTGTCCACGAGGATGAAGCCGCGCGGATTGGTCAGCCCCTCGACGCCGCGCACCGCCTCCACGCCCCGGAAGGCCGGCAGCATCATGGAGTAGGCGAAGGGCAGGTCGTGCCCGGCCTTGACGGCCCCGTCCTCGCCGACCTCCTCGACATGCATCATGCCGGCGTCGACGCTCTTCACCCTGGCGTTGGTGATCCATTTGATGTGCCGCTGGCGCATCTCGCTTTCCAGCAATCCCTTGGTGTCGCCGACTCCGTCGAGGCCCAGGTGGCCGATATAGGGCTCCGAGGTGACGAAGGTCATCGGCACCCTGTCGCGCAGCTTGCGCCGCCGCAGTTCGGTGTCGAGGATCATGGCGAACTCATAGGCCGGCCCGAAACAGGAGGCGCCCTGGACCGCTCCGACCACGATCGGGCCGGGGTTCTCGACGAGCCGGTCGAACGCGGCGGCGGCCTCGACCGCGTGATCGACATGGCAGATCGAGACGGTGTGGCCGTCGGGGCCGAGGCCCGGGATCTCGTCGAAGGCCAGTTCCGGGCCGGTGGCGATGACCAGATAATCGTAATGCATGACCCGGCCATCGGCCAGATCGATGCCCTTTTCGGTCGGCCGGATGCGGCCGACGGGGACGTCGAGGAATTCGACGCCCCTGCGCTTCATCACCTCCGGCAGCCGGACCTCGATCGCGTCCCGCTTGCGCCAGTGCACCGCCACCCAGGGGTTGGACGGCGTGAAATGGAAGGTGTCGCCCTTCGACACCACGACGATGCGGGCGCGGTCGCCGAGAGACTTGCGCAGCTCGTAGGCGGCGATGGTCCCGCCGAGGCCTGCGCCGAGGATGACGATGGTGGGCCGTTCCATGGGCGGTCTCCTTCCCGAGAGAATCCTGCGATGCCCGATCCTGGCTCGCGATCGGCGCCGGGCGGCCAGCCACCAGGCTTGCATTCATATTAGCATTCTCTAATATTAGCGCAAGCCGCTTGCACAGGACCCCTCCATGACCAGACCCCCGGCCCTGCTCGCCGCCCTCGCCGTCTCGGCCGCCCTCGCGGGCGGCCTGTCGGCCTGCGGCGGCCAGCCCGAGACGGCCGCCGCCCCCGCCGTCCGGGGGGAGCGGCTGACCGTGGCCGAGGCCACCATCGACGCGGTCAAGCCGGCGTCGGCGGTGGTCGCTTCGCGAGACCTCGCCGAGGCCCGGACCCGCATTCCCGGCACCCTCGTCCAGCTGAGCGTGCGCGAGGGCGACCTGGTCCGCCGGGGACAGGTCATCGGCGTCGTGTCGGATGACCGGGTCGGCCTCCAGACCGCGGCCTTCGGGGCCCAGGTCGCGGCGGCCGAGGCCGAGGCCGAACGGGCCCGGGCCGACCTCGCCCGCATCCAGACCCTGTTCGACAAGGGCATCTACGCCCAGGCCCGGCTGGACCAGGCCCGCGCCGCCTCCCGCGCCGCCGACGCCCAGGTTCGCGCCGCCCGCGCCCAGCGCGGGGCCAGCGCCGAGACCGCCGCCCAGGGCCGCATCCTCGCGCCGACCACCGGCCGGGTGCTGACCGCCGACGTGCCGGTCGGCTCGGTGGTCGGCGCCGGCCAGTCCGTCGCCACCATCACCGCCGGGCCGCTGGTGCTGCGCCTCGAACTGCCGGAAGCCCAGGGCCGGAACCTCCGGGTCGGCCAGACCGTCCGGCTCCAGGGGGACGATCTGCCCGGGGTGGCCGGCGGCGTCGTCGCCCAGGTCTATCCCGCCGCCACGGCCGGCCGCACCACCGCCGACGTCGCCGTCGAGGGCCTGTCCAGCGATCGCGTCGGCCAGCACGTGGTCGTCCAGGTCCCGGCCGGCCAGCGGCGCGCCATCGTGCTGCCGCGCCGGGTGGTGTCGACCCGCTACGGCATCGACTTCGTCCGCACCGTCGATCGCGCCGGACGGATCAGCGAAGCGCCGGTCCAGCTCGGCGGGCCGGTGTCCGGCGACCGCGTCGAGGTGCTGTCGGGCCTGGCGCCCGGCGATGTCGTCCTCGCGCCGGAGCGGGCCCGATGAACCTCGGCCTGTCCGGGCGGCTGACCCGCGCCACGCTGAACTCGCCGTTGACGCCGCTGATGCTGCTGGCGGCCATCGCCGTCGGCCTGATGGCCGTGCTGTCGATTCCGCGCGAGGAGGAGCCGCAGATCAGCGTGCCGATGATCGACATCATGGTCGCCGCGCCGGGGCTGGGGGCCGCCGACGCCACCGAACTGGCGGCCAAGCCCCTCGAGGCCATCGTCCGCGGGGTGGACGGCGTCGAGCACGTCTACACCCAGGTCGAGGACGACCGGGTCATGGTCACCGCCCGCTTCGTGGTCGGCTCCGACCCGGACGACGCGGCGCTGCGCGTGCACGAGAGGGTGCGGGCCAATTTCGACTCCATTCCCGCCGGCGTGTCCGAGCCGCAGGTCGTGACGCGCGGCATCAACGACGTGCCGACCGTCGTCCTGACCCTGACCCCGCGGGCCGACGTGGCCCGCCGCTGGAGCGACCAGGCGCTCTATGACATCGCCGTCCGCCTGCGCGCCGAGGTCGGCAAGGTCGAGAACGTCGGCCAGACCTTCATCGTCGGCGGTCGCCCGTCCGAAATTCGCGTCGAGCCGGACCCGGCGAGGATGGCCGCGCGCGGCGTGGCCCTGTCCGCCATTCTCGAGACCGTCGCCCAGGCCAACCGCAGCTTCCCGGCCGGATCGGTCCGCGACCGGGGCCAGGCCTTGACGCTGCGCGCCGGGGAACGGATCGCCGCGCCCGACGACGCGGCCCTGCTGACGGTCCGGTCGCTGTCCGGCGAGCCGGTCCATCTCCGCGACGTCGCCACCGTCGTGCAGGCCCCGCGCGAGGACCAGGCCCGGGCGGCGCACTACGCCCGCACCGGCGACGGCTGGAGCCTCACCCCGGCGGTCAGCCTGGCGGTGGCCAAGCGGCAGGGCGCCAATGCGGTGGTGGTCTCCCACGGCGTCATGCAGCGGGTCGAGGCCCTGAAGGGTTCGCTGATCCCGGAAGGGCTCGAGGTCGTGGTCACCCGCGACTACGGCGAGACGGCCAATGAGAAGGCCAACGAACTGCTGATGCACCTGGGGCTGGCGACCGTCTCGATCGTGGTGCTGATCGGTTTCGCCATCGGCTGGCGCGAGGCCGCGGTCACCGCCGTGGTCATTCCGACCACCATCCTGCTGACCCTCTTCGCCTCCAACCTGATGGGCTACACCATCAACCGGGTCAGCCTGTTCGCCCTGATCTTCTCGATCGGCATCCTCGTCGACGACGCCATCGTGATGATCGAGAACATCGCCCGTCACTGGGGCATGAACGACGGCCGGAGCCGCGCCCAGGCCGCCGTCGAGGCGGTGGCCGAGGTCGGCAATCCGACCGTGGTGGCCACCCTGACCGTGGTCGCGGCCCTGCTGCCGATGCTGTTCGTCTCGGGCCTGATGGGCCCCTACATGGCCCCGATCCCGGTCAACGCCTCGGCGGCCATGGTGTTCTCCTTCTTCGTCGCCGTGGTCATCGCCCCGTGGCTGATGATCCGTCTGGCCCGCCGGGCCGTGGCGGGCGCCCACGCCGAACAGGGCGAGGGCCGTCTGGGCCGTCTCTACCGCCGGGCGGCGACGCCGGTGATCCGCTCGCGCCGCAGCGCCTGGACCTTCCTGATCGCGGTCGGCCTCGCCACCCTGCTGGCCATGTCGATGTTCGGCTTCCGGGCGGTGCCGGTGAAGCTGCTGCCGTTCGACAACAAGTCCGAGCTGCAGGTCGTTCTCGACATGCCCGAGGGGACCAGTCTGGAGACCACCGAGCGCACCCTGGCTGGGGCCGCGGCCGTGACCCGGACCCTGCCCGAGGTGGAGTCGATGGAGAGCTACGCCGGAACGGCGACGCCGTTCAACTTCAACGGCCTGGTGCGCCACTACTTCCTGCGCGACCGACCGGAGCAGGGCGATCTGGCGGTCCGGCTGGCCCACAAGGAGCACCGCAAGCGCAGCAGCCACGCCGTCGCCCTCGACCTGCGCCGCCGGCTGGCGGATCTGCCCCTGCCGGCGGGGGCGTCGCTCAAGGTGGTCGAGGCGCCGCCCGGACCGCCCGTGCTGGCCACCCTGCTGGCCGAGGTCTACGGCCCCGACGCGGCGACCCGGCGCGCCGTCGCCGCCGAACTGGAGACCCTGTTCCGGGCCCAGGACTCGGTGGTCGACGTGGACAACAGCTTCGGCGTCCGCCGTCCGGTCCTGCGTCTGATCCCGGACCGGGAGAAGATCGAGCGCTTCGGCCTGTCCGAGCGCGAGGTGCAGGATTCCATCGCCGCGGTGATGGGCGGCCAGGTGCTCGGCTACGCCGTGCGCGAAGACGAGCGCACCCCGGTCGAGATCGCCGTGCGCCTGCCCCAGTCGGCGCGCGCCTGGACGGAACAGCTGGCGGTCATGCCGGTCGCGGTCACCACCATCGGCGGCGGCCGCCGGCTGGTCGAACTGGGCGAGGTGGTCGAGGCCCGGCGCGATCTGGCCGGCTGGCCGGTCTACCGCCGCGACGGCCGCGCCGCCGAAATGATCACCGCCGAACTGGCCGGCCAGTTCGAGGCCCCGATCTACGGCATCCTCGCCATCGACGCGGCCATCAAGGCCCACGACTGGAAGGGCCTGCCCCGGCCGGAGGTGCGTCTCAACGGCCAGCCTGACGACGAGACCCGGCCCACGGTGTTGTGGGACGGCGAATGGGAGATCACCTGGGTCACCTTCCGCGACATGGGGGCGGCCTTCGGCGTGGCCCTGCTGGGCATCTATGTGCTGGTCGTCGCCCAGTTCCGCGACTTCCGCCTGCCGCTGGTGATCCTGACGCCCATCCCGCTGACCCTGATCGGCATCGTCATCGGCCACATGCTGTTCGGGGCGCCGTTCACCGCCACCTCGATGATCGGCTTCATCGCCCTGGCCGGGATCATCGTGCGCAATTCGATCCTGCTGGTCGACTTCATCCGCCACGCCCGGACTCCCGGGCGGCCCCTGCGCGAGGTGCTGCTGGAGGCCGGGGCGATCCGCTTCAAGCCGATCCTGCTGACGGCGCTGGCGGCGATGATCGGGGCGGCGGTGATCCTGTTCGATCCGATCTTCCAGGGCCTGGCGATCTCCCTGCTGTTCGGCCTGATGTCCTCGACCGTGCTGACGGTGCTGGTGATCCCGGCCATCTATATCGCTTTGAAGGACGACGGGCGGCCGCTGACCGCCCCCGCCCCCGCCAAAGAGACGCCATGACCGACAACCTTCCCAGACCCGACCGGGCCGATCTGGCCGAACTGGAGGGCAGCGCCGCCCCGGCCGCGCGGCTGATGCGGCTGTTCGCCAATCAGCAGCGGCTGATGCTGATGTGCCGGCTCAGCGAGGGCGAGTGCGCCGTCGGCGAGCTCGCCGCCTGTGTCGGCCTGTCGCAGTCGGCCTGCTCCCAGCATCTGGCGCGGCTGCGGGCGGAGGGGGTGATCGCCCCGCGCCGCGAGGCCCAGACCATCTACTACGGCATCGTCGACCCGGCCGCCGCCCGGGTCATCGCCCTGCTGTGCGACATCTATCGTGACCCGCCCAACGGAGACCAGCCATGACCTATTTCCACGCCCGGACGATCGACGGCGATTTCGACGCCGTCCTGCAACGCACCCGCGAGGCCCTGCAGAAGCACGGCTTCGGCGTCCTCACCGAGATCGACGTCCAGTCCACCCTGAAGGCCAAGATCGGCGCGGACTTCCGGCCCTACCGCATCCTCGGCGCCTGCAATCCGCGCATGGCGCACGAAGCCCTGGAGATGGAGCCCCACGTCGGCGCCATGCTGCCCTGCAATGTGGTGGTCCAGCAGGCCGACGCCGGCGTCGAGGTGTTCGCGATCGACCCGGTCGCCTCGATGCGCGCGATCGACAACGCCGGCCTCCTCAATCACGCCGGAACCGTCGGGGCCCAGCTCCGCGCCGCCGTCGACGACATCTGACCTGGAGCCTGATCGGTTGAGGGGGAATCGCTTCGCGATGCCGCCGATGCCGTGAATCAGGCTCCAGTCTAATGCTGGAGCGAAGATCCGGGTTTGGACGCGATCGCGTCCAAACCGATTTCACTCTAGCCGAAGACCACCGGCTCGCCCGTCCCGTCATAGGCCGGGAAGGCCCCGAAACCGCCGTCGCGAACCGCCTCGACCATCTGCTGCAGGGCCCGGTCGATCTCGGCCTGCGCCGGCGGCTGTCCGTTCCGCCCGGAGAGTCCGGCCGCGAAGACCAGGCTCCAGGGCGGTCCGGCGTGGCGGGATTCGTCCGCCAGGGTCTTGAAGTCCGGCAGGTCCCCAGGCGCCTTGTCGACGCACATCAGCGGCGCAAGCGCACCGCCCTCGCCGCGCAGGAACCGCTGGCGCTGCGCCGGCGTGGCGTCGTCCGGCAGTTCCGCCCCCGCGAACACGAACAGCAGCCGGTGGGGTTCGGGCTGATCGAGCGCGGCGGCGACCAGTTGCCGGAAATGGGAGCCGCTCATGGATCAGGCCAGCACCAGGAACAGGGTGATCGCCACCAGGGCGACGGCGGCCACGGCCCAGATCACCGGCCAGACGGCGGGGCCCTGCCTGGGGACGGATATGGTGTCCAGCGGCGTGCTGCCGTGCTGGTCCTCGGTGTAGCTGGCGTCGTGCTCGCGCTTCAGCTCCGGGTTCAGGCCCTCCGGGGCGGAGTCCTGGGGGGGAGAGGGGTCGGACATCAGGCTTCCTCCAGCCGTGGGCGCGGCGCGGCCGCGAGACGCCAGCGTACCATTTCTTCGAGACAAGCCAGACCCGGGTCGGCGGCGCCGTGCAGTCGCCCGTTGAGGCGCGTCCACGCCTCCGCGTCGGCCTCGCGGTCGAACGCCGCGACCGTGCTCCGCGCGAACCGTCCCGGGGTCTGCCCCCCGGCCTCGGCCGCGGTCCGGACCTGTTCCGCCAGCTCCGGCGCGGCCGCCTCGAGCCAGCGCTCGAAGGCCGGCGTCGCCGCCCGGGCGCGGGCCAGCAGGTCTCCCAGCGTCAGCATGAGGCGCACGGGCCCTGCGCCGGCGCGGCCAGCTCCACCCCCTCGATCCGCGCCGCCGCCGCCAGGCCGGCCACGTAATTTCCCGCCGCCACGGCCCAGGCGCGCGCCTCCAGGGTGTCGCGGATGCGCTCCCTGACCACCTCATAGGGCAGGTCCCGCCCTTCGATGCGTCGCTCCAGCCGCAGCAGATGCCAGCCGAAGCGCGAGCGGACGGGCTCGGTCCGGTTGGTTCCGGCGGGGGTGTCCTCCAGCGCCGCCTGCACCGGAGGCGCCAGTTCGCCCCGGCGCACCTGTCCGAGCGAGCCGTCCTGCTGGGCCGAGGGACAGGTCGAGTGGGTCCTCGCGGCGCGGACGAAGGCGGGACGGCTCTGGCCGATCTCGTCGGCCAGCCGCCGCGCCTGGGCCTCGGCCGCGGCCCAGCCGGCGGCCTCGTCCGTTTCCGGTTCGATCAGGATGTGGGCGGCTTCGAACAGTTCGGGGGTGCGGAAGCGTTGGCGCTGGCCCTCATAGTAGCGCCGGCACTCGGTCTCGTCCGGTTCGGCCGGGGTCAGCTCGCGCTCGAGCAGGGCGCGAACCAGCGCCTCCTCCGGCGCCTCCCCGGCGTCGGCGTCCGCATCGTCGGCGATCGTCAGCCCCAGCCGCCGCGCCCGCCGCAGCAGCAGTTCCCGGACGACGAGGGCGCGCGCCGCCGCGGTCCAGGCCTCGACCGGATCGGCGGCCGGGTGGTGCTGCAGCTCGCGGGCGATGGCCTCGGCCTCGATGTCGACGTCGTCGACCCGGACATCGGGGAAGTCGGGGACGGGCGGCCGCGGCGGGGGCGCGCCGCGGCCGGCCTCCCTGGCGGCGGCCGGGCGGACCGGCGGGGGCGGCGGCGACGCCCGGCCGGACGACCGGGTCAGCACGAAGCGGGGCGCGCCGGTCACTGGACGCTCTCCGCCTCGCCGCGGACCACCGCCGGCCCGCCGAAGCTCGGGGCCGACCCCGGCGGACCCGCCGTCGGCGTCGTCGAAGGCCGCCGCACGGCCCCGCGCGAGCGGACCAGCTGGTAGCCCGGCCGGATCAGGAAGAAGAGCGGAATGCTCCACACATGAACCAGGCGCGTGAACGGCGTGATCAGGAAGATGGTCAGACCCAGGATGATGTGCAGCTTGTAGACCCAGTAGGCGTCGATGATCAGGTCGGCCGCCGCCGGGTTGAAGGTCAGCAGGCCGTTGGCCCAGCCCATGAACAGGACCATTTCCGAGCCGTCGAGATGCTTCATGGTCCACCAGGTGGTGGCCAGGCCGAGGGTCAGCTGAAGCCACAGCAGCAGCAGCACCAGAATATCCATCTTCGACGAGCTGCGCCGGATGCGGGGATCGAACAGCCGCCGGTGCAGCAGCAGGGAGGCCCCGACGAAGGCGGCGAGGCCGGCGACGCCGCCGACCACGAGGGCCGTCATCTGCTTGAAGCCGTGGCCGACGCCGAAGAAGTCGAAGACTCCGATCGGGGTCAGCAGGCCGACGAAATGCCCGCCCAGCAGGGCGAGGATGCCCAGGTGGAACAGGTTGGAGCCGATCAGCATCTGCTTGCGGCGCAGGAACTGGCTCGACTGGGAACGCCACGAATACTGCGCCTTGTCGAAGCGAAGCAGGCTGCCGAGGACCAGCACGGTCACCGCCAGATACGGATACCAGCCGAAGGCCAGTTGGTTCAGAACCCCTTCCATCGCGCCCTCCTAGGTCCGGGCCGGCGCGGAACGCCGTCCCGCGCGGATTTTGGCGACCAGGCCGGTCGGCCCGCCCGCCTCGTGATCCGGTCGGCCGAAGGTCACCGGCGCCTCGCTCCACTCGTCGTCGACGTCCGCCTCGCCGGCCGGGTCGCGCTCGAGCAGGGCCTTGAGCGCCGCGGCGTCCGGCCGCGCCTCCGCCAGCCCCAGCAGGGCGGCGAACACCGCCGCATAGGGGCTGGCCCGCTCGGCCAGCCGCTGCTGCAGGGCGGCCAGCACATGGGCCGGCTCGCCCAGCAGGTCGCGCGCCTCCGCGAACGGCTGGCAGGCGAGGAACTCCAGATACAGCGGCAAATAGTCGGGCAGTTCCGCCAGCGTCATGATGAAGCCGCGGTCGATGTAGGTCTGGCCCAGGTCGACCATGGCCGGGCCCCGGTCGCGGCTGTCGCCGTGGACATGCTCGAACAGGTGCAGCGACAGCTTGCGCGAGCGGTCGAACAGGTCGGTGTAGTCGGACTGCAGATCGAACAGGTCCCCGGTCTCCAGCCTGGCGAGCAGCGGCTCGAGCGCCTTCAGGGCCGACTCCGGGGCCAGGCGTTCGACCCGCAGCGCCTCGCGGATGTCGCCGATATGGGCCTGCAGCTCGGCCGACGGATAGCCGAGCAGCAGCGAGAGGGCGCGCAGTGAACGGATCATGTCGAGACATCCATGTAGGGCGACCGCCGTTTGGTCGTCTTGGGTCCGCCGAACAGGTTCAGCCCGGACGATCCGTTGGTGTTGCGGTCCAGGGTGAAGCCGCCCGAGCCGCGCAGCACATAGGCGTCCTCGTCGGTCTCGCGGTGCGCCGTGGGAATGACGTAGCGATCCTCATAGGCCGCCAGCGCCATGATCTTGTACATGTCGTCGATGATCGCGCCGGTCAGGCCGACGCGCTCGGCGATGGACTCGTCGATCCGGCCCTCGATGGTCTTGGACCGCATGTACGACCGCATGGCCAGCATCCGCTCGAGGCCGCGGGCGACCGGCTCCTCGTCGCCGGCGGTCAGCAGGTTGGCGAGGTACCGCATCGGGATGCGCAGCGACCGGACGTCGGGCATGCCGTCGTTGACCGACATCTTGCCCGCCTTGGCCGCCGACTGGATCGGCGACAGCGGCGGCACGTACCAGACCATCGGCAGGGTGCGGTATTCCGGGTGCAGCGGGAAGGCGACCCTCCACACCTTGGCCATCTTGTAGACCGGCGACCGGACCGCCGCCTCGAGCCAGGCCTCGGGCACGCCGTCGGCGCGCGCCTGGGCGATCACCGCCGGGTCGTTCGGATCCATGAACAGCGACAGCTGCGCCTCGTAGAGGTCCTTCTCGTCCTCGACCGAGGCGGCCTCCCTGATGCGGTCGGCGTCGTACAGGAACACGCCGAGATAGCGGATCCGCCCGACGCAGGTCTCCGAGCACACCGTCGGCTGTCCGACCTCGATGCGCGGGAAGCAGAAGATGCATTTCTCCGACTTCCCCGAGGACCAGTTGTAATAGATCTTCTTGTACGGGCAGCCCGAGACGCACATGCGCCAGCCGCGGCACCGCTCCTGGTCGATCAGGACGATGCCGTCCTCGGCCCGCTTGTAGATCGCGCCGGAGGGGCAGGCGGCCAGGCAGGCGGGGTTCAGGCAGTGCTCGCACAGCCTGGGCAGGTACATCATGAAGGTGTTTTCGAACTGGCCGTAGATCTCCTTCTCGATGCCCTCGAAATTGGCGTCGGCCGACCGTTTCGAGAACTCGCCCGAGAGGTCGTCCTCCCAGTTGCCGCTCCATTCGATCTTGGTCATCACGTCGCCGGTGATCAGCGAGCGCGGCTTGGCCGACGGCTGGGCCTCCAGCTCCGGCGCCTTCTGCAGCCATTCGTACTCGAAGGTGTAGGGCTCGTAGAAGTCGTCGATCTCGGGCAGGTCGGGGTTGGCGAACAACTTGGCCAGGATGCGCCATTTCGAGCCGATGCGAGGTTCGATCCGGCCGTTCTTCTTGCGGACCCAGCCGCCTTTCCAGCGTTTCTGGTTCTCCCAGTCCTTGGGATAGCCGATGCCGGGCTTGGTCTCGACGTTGTTGAACCAGGCGTATTCGACCCCCTCGCGGTTGGTCCAGACGTTCTTGCAGGTGATCGAACAGGTGTGGCAGCCGATGCACTTGTCCAGGTTCAGGACCATGGCGATCTGAGCGCGGATCTTCATTCGGCGGGCTCCAGGTCGGGTTCGGCAGCCTTGTCGAACCAGTTGATCGCACTCATTTTCCGGATGACGACGAACTCGTCTCGATTGGCTCCGACGGTGCCGTAGTAGTTGAAGCCATAGGCCAGCTGCACATAGCCGCCGATCATGTGGGTCGGCTTCATGTTGATGCGGGTGACCGAGTTGTGCACCCCGCCGCGCTGGCCGGTCAGTTCCGAGCCCACCGTGTTCACCAGCTTTTCCTGGGCGTGGTACATGATCGCCGTGCCGGCCATCACCCGTTGGGAGACGATGGACCGGGCGGTGACCGCGCCGTTGACGTTGAAGGCCTCGATCCAGTCGTTGTCCTCGATCCCGGCCTGGGCGGCGTCGACCTCGCTGAGCCAGATCACCGGTCCGCCGCGGTTGAGGCTGAGCAGGATCAGGTTCTCCGCATAGGTCGAGTGGATCCCCCATTTCTGGTGCGGGGTGAGGATGTTCAGCAGGATTTCGGCGTTGCCGTTGGGCAGCTTGTTGTGCACCGCCCGCACCGTGCGGGTGTCGATCGGCGGCCGCCAGGTCACGAACCCCTCGCCGAAGGCCCGCATCCAGTGGTGGTCCTGGTACAGCTGCTGGCGTCCGCTCAGGGTCCGCCACGGGATCAGCTCGTGCACATTGGTGTAGCCGGCGTTGTAGCAGACGTGTTCCGACTCCAGCCCCGACCAGGTCGGCGACGAGATGATCTTGCGCGGCTGGGCGACCACGTCGCGGAAACGGATCTTCTCCTCCTCCTTGCCTTCGGCGAGGTGGGCGTGGTCGCGGCCGGTCAGTTTCGACAGGGCCTGCCACGCCTTGACCGCCACCTCGCCATTGGTCTCCGGGGCCAGCGACAGGATGGTCTCGCAGGCGTCGATGTCGGTGAGGATGTTCGGCCGCCCCGCCGCCGGTCCGTCCGCGACCACGCCGTTCAGGCCGGCCAGCAGGGCGACCTCGGCGTCGGTGTTCCAGCTGATGCCCTTGCCGCCGTTGCCCAGCTTCTCCAGCGCCGGTCCCAGCGAGGTGAATTTGGCGTAGGTGTCGGGGTAGTTCCGCTCGACCAGGGCGACGTTGGCCATGGTGCGCCCCGGCTCGGGGTCGCACTCGCCCTTGGCCCACTCGCGAGGGGCGTAGGGCTGGGCCAGCTCCTGCGCCGTGTCGTGCATGATCGGCGTGAGCACCAGGTCATGCTCGACGCCGAGCACCTCCGGCGCCAGCTCCGAGAACTTCCTGGCGATGGTGCGGAAGATGTCCCAGTCGCTCTTGCACTCCCACACCGGATCGACCGCGGCGGTCAGCGGGTGGATGAAGGGGTGCATGTCCGAGGTGTTGAGATCGTGCTTCTCGTACCAGGTCGCCGTCGGCAGCACGATGTCGGAGTAGAGGCTGGTCGTCGACATGCGGAAGTCGATGTTGACCATCAGGTCCAGCTTGCCGACCGGGGCCTCCTCGCGCCAGACCACCTCCTGCGGCTTCTCGTGGCCGTCCTCGCCGAGGTCGACGCCGACCACGCCGTGCAGGGCCCCGACCAGGTGTTTGAGGAAATATTCGTGGCCCTTGCCGCTGGCCCCCAGGACGTTCGAGCGCCAGAAGAACATGTTGCGCGGCCAGTTCCGCGGATTGTCGGGATCGACGCAGGACAGCGTCAGCTCGCCCGACTTCAGCCGTTCGGAGACATAGGTCTTCGGCTCGGCCCCGGCCTCGAAAATGGCCTTGCCGATGCTGAGCGGATTGGCCTCCAGCTGCGGCGCCGACGGCAGCCAGCCCATGCGCTCGGCGCGCACGTTGAAGTCGATCATGCTCCCCGACCAGTCGCCCTCGGGCGCCGTCGGCGACAGGATTTCGTCGATCCGCAGGCTCTCGTAACGCCATTGGTCGGTATGGGCGTAGAAGAACGAGGTGCCGTTCATGAACCGGGTCGGGCGCAGCCAGTCGAGGGCGAAGGCCAGCGGCGTCCAGCCGGTCTGCGGGCGCAGCTTCTCCTGGCCGACATAGTGGGCCCAGCCGCCGCCGGACTGGCCGACGCAGCCGCACATCACCAGCATGGAGATGATGCCGCGGTAGGCCATGTCCATATGGTACCAGTGGTTCAGCCCGGCCCCGAGAATGACCATCGAGCGGCCGCGGGTCTTTTCGGCGTTGGTGGCGAACTCGCGCGCGGTGGTGATGATCGCCTCGCGCGGCACCCCGGTGACGTTCTCGGCCCAGGCCGGGCTGAACGGTGCGTCGTCGTCATAGCTGGTGGCGACGTTGCCTCCGCCGAAGCCGCGGTCGATCCCGTAGTTGGCGCAGAACAGGTCGAACACGGTGGCGACCAGGGTCTCGCCGTCCTTGAGCGTCACCCGCCGGACGGGGACGTTGCGCTCGAGAATCTGCTCGTGGCTGGTCGAGACGAAGCTCTCCGGCGCGGTCCCGCCGAAATAGGGGAAGCCGACCGGCAGCACCTCGTCCCAGCCCTCCGCGAGGGTCGTCTTCAGCCGGATGTCGGCGCCCTTGCCGTCCTTTTCCTCGAGGTTCCACTTGCCGGCGTCGCCCCAGCGGTGGCCCGACTGGCCCTGCGGACAGACGATCTCGCCGCTGATCTCGTCGATGCCGACGCATTTCCAGTCCGGATTGGCCGTCTCGCCCAGCTGGTCGGGAAAGTCGGCGGCGCGCACCAAGCGGTCGGCGACCAGGCGGCCGTCACGTTCGACCAGCTTCACCAGCAGCGGGAAGTCGGTGTAGCGGCGGCCGTATTCGGCGAAATACTCGGTCTGCCGGTCGCAGTGGTATTCCTTCAGGATCACGTGCCCGAAGGCCAGCGCCAGGGCGGCGTCGGTGCCCTGTTTGGGATGCAGCCACAGGTCGGCGAATTTGGACGCCTCGCTGTAGTCGGGGGTGATGACGACGCTCTTGGTCCCCTTGTAGCGCACCTCGGTGTAGAAATGGGCGTCGGGGGACCGCGTCTGCGGGATGTTCGAACCCCAGACCAGCAGGAAGCCGGCGTTGTACCAGTCCGCGCTCTCGGGCACGTCGGTCTGCTCCCCCCAGGTCTGCGGCGACGACGGCGGCAGGTCGCAGTACCAGTCGTAGAAGCTCAGCACCGTGCCGCCGATCAGCGACAGGTAACGGCTGCCCGCCGCATAGGAGATCATCGACATCGCCGGGATCGGCGAGAAGCCGGCGATGCGGTCGGGTCCATACTCCTTGATGGTGTAGGCGTTGGCCGCGGCGATGATCTCCGAGACCTCGTCCCAGCCGGCGCGGATGAAGCCGCCGCGCCCGCGCCGCGACACCCAGCTGTGGCGCTTCTCCGCGTCCTCGACGATCGACCGCCAGGCGGCCACCGGGGTCAGGGTCTTGCGGGCCTCGCGCCAGTGGCGAAGCATCCGCCCCCGCACCAGCGGATATTTGATGCGTGTCCCGGAATACAGGTACCAGCTGTAGCTGGCCCCCCGCGGACAGCCGCGCGGCTCGTGGTTGGGCAGGTCGGGGCGGGTGCGCGGATAGTCGGTCTGCTGGGTCTCCCAGGTGACGATCCCGCCCTTGACGTAGATTTTCCACGAACAGGACCCGGTGCAGTTCACCCCGTGGGTCGAGCGCACGATCTTGTCCGCCGCCCAGCGCGAGCGGTAGGCGTCCTCCCAGTCCCGGTTCTCGCGGGTGGTCACGCCATGACCGTCGGAGAAGGTCTCCTTGTCGCGCCGGAAATAGGTCAGGCGATCGAGGAAATGGCTCATGACGGGCGGCCTTCCGATGGGGCTGGAGGAAGAGGAGGCGCGGCGCGGCCGGCTTCGGTCGCCCGCAACAGCCCGCGCGGCCCGACGTAGGCGAACCACGTCAGCATCGCGCAGGTCAGATAGAAGGCCATGAAGGCCCAGAGGGCCGTCTCCGGCCCGCCGGTGGCGTCGATCGAGGCGCCGTAGGCCTTGGGAATGAAGAAGGCCCCGAAGGCGGCTATGGCCGAGGTGAAGCCGACGATGGCGGCGGCCTCGCGGTCGGCGCGCACCCGCTGTTCGGCCGGGGCCAGCTCGGGGGCCAGGCGCGCCGTCTCCAGCGTCATGATCGGGCCGATCATCTGGAAGGTCGAGGCGTTGCCCACCCCGGTCAGGAAGAACAGGGCGACGACGCTGCCGAAGAAGCCCCAGAAGGTCCCGGCCGACAGGGCGTAGAGCATGGCCCCGACCGCGGCGATCATGCCGACGAACACCCACAGGGTGACCCGGGCCCCGCCCCAGCGGTCGGAGACCCAGCCGGTGCCGGCCCGGGACAGGGCCCCGACCAGCGGCCCCAGGAACACGTACTGGAGCGAATTGACCTCGGGAAACGCCATCCGGGCCAGCAGGGGAAACCCGGCCGAAAAGCCGATGAAGGAGCCGAAGGTGCCGGTGTAGAGCCAGCACATCAGCCAGGTCTGGGCGCGCCGGAAGATCGCCGCCTGGTCCGCGAACGAGGCCTTGGCCGAAGCGATGTCGTTCATCCCGAACCAGGCCGCCAGCGCGCCGACCATGACGAACGGCGCCCAGATGAAGCCGGCGTTCTGCAGCCACAGCCGCGATCCGTCGTCCACCGCCGTCTGGGCCGGCCCCCCGAGCGCGCCGAAGATCGAGAAGGTGATGACGATCGGCACCAGGAACTGCATGACGCTGACCCCGAGATTGCCGAGCCCGGCGTTCAGGGCCAGGGCGTTGCCGCGTTCCGCCTTGGGGAAGAAGAAGCTGATGTTGGCCATGGACGAGGCGAAATTGCCGCCCCCGAAGCCGCAGAGCAGCGCCAGCACCAGGAAGATCAGGAACGGGGTGTCCGGATCCTGCACCGCATAGCCGATGCCGAAGGCGGGGATCAGCAGGGACGCGGTCGACACCGCCGTCCACAGCCGGCCGCCGAACACCGGCACCATGAAGGCGTAGAAGATCCGCAGGGTCGCGCCGGACAGGCCGGGCAGGGCGGCCAGCCAGAACAGCTGGTCGGTGGTGAAGGCGAAGCCGAGCCGCGGGAGCTGGGCGACCACGACGCTCCACACCATCCAGACGGCGAAGGCCAGCAGCAGGCAGTAGGTCGAGATCCACAGATTGCGGCGGGCGATCGGACGGCCGATGGTCCGCCAGAAGTCCGCGTCCTCGGGGCGCCAGTCGCTGAGCAGGCCGGCGCGCGCCTTGCGCAGGGTGTCCAGCAGCGGCCGGGCGGGCTCGTGGATCGGCTCCATCTCCGGCAGTTCCGGAAGCGCCGTCAGCTCCTGTCCGGCGCGGACCGCCTTGGCCTCCATCTGCCGGACCGCGAAATGCATCCACAGCAGCGACACGGTGACGATCAGAAACAGCAGGGCGAAACAGCTGGTCCAGACGCCGGTCAGGTCGTTCATCACCCCGAACACGATCGGCAGGACGAAGCCGCCGAGGCCCCCGACCATGCCGACCAGGCCGCCGACCGCGCCGATCTGCTTCGGGTAGTAGACCGGGATGTGCTTGAACACCGCGGCCTTGCCCAGGCTCATGAAGAAGCCGAGCACGAACAGGGTCACCAGGAAGGGCGCCAGGCCCATCGAGGTCGAGAAGCTGATCGGGCCGCGGACCCCGTGGACGGTGTAGTCCGTCGGCGGGTAGGACAGCATGAACAGGCACAGCGCCGAGACCCCGAAGGTCCAGTAGAGCACCGCCCGGGCGCCGTACTTGTCCGACAGCCGGCCGCCGTAGATGCGGAACAGGCTGGCCGGAACCGAATAGAAGGCCGCCAGCATGCCGGCCGTCTTCACGTCCAGGCCGTAGACCCCGATCAGGTAGCGCGGCAGCCACAGGGCGAGGGCGACGAAGGCGCCGAAGACGAAGAAATAGTAGAGGGCGAAGCGCCAGACCTGCAGGTTCCTGAGGGCCGCCAGCTGTTGGGCCGCCGGGACCGGCCTGCGGCCCTCCCGGCGACGCGCCACGGTGTCCGGGTCCTCCTGCGTGACCAGGTAGAAGGCGACCGCGGTGACCGCCAGCGCCAGCGCCCAGATCTGCGCCACCGCCTGCCAGCCCCAGGCCACCATGACCACCGGGGCCAGAAACTTGGTGACCGCCGCGCCCACATTGCCGGCCCCGAAGACGCCGAGGGCGGTGCCCTGCAGCCGCGGCGGAAAGAATTTCGGCACATAGGCGACGCCGACCGCGAAGGCGCCGCCGGCCAGGCCGACGCCCAGGGCCGCCAGCAGCATCTCGATGTAGGTGTCGGCGAATGACAGCAGCAGGGTGGCCAGAGCCGCGGTGAGCATCACCAGGGCCAGCATGCGCCGGCCGCCCAGCTGTTCGGTCCAGACCCCGAGCAGCACCCGTGTCAGCGAGCCGGTCAGGATCGGGGTGCCGACCAGCAGGCCGAACTGGGTCTCCGACAGACCCAGCTCCGTCTTCATGTCGAGGCCGATGATGGAGAAGATGGTCCAGACGGCGAAGCAGACGGTGAAGGCGAAGGTGCTGGCCCACAGGGCGGTCCGGCTGCCTTGGATCGCGGGACTTTCGTCCGTCATTGGATAGCCTTCGAAGGGGAGGGAGGCGTCTGGAGACGCCGACGCCAAGCTGACATCGTCCGTTCGATACCCTTCACGTGATCATGGTCTTTGTTCGAGAACAAGCTGGGCCTTGGCGAAATATGCTTGCCGTGGCCCCCCCGGACGACGGTAGGGTGTTTTGCGGCAGGCCCGCCGCCCGGGACGGGACGGATGATGATGAGGCGTGAACGGTGAGTCCGGACGGGGCGGAACGAGGGCGGGCGGGCCTGACGGACAGTTTCGGCCGCCGTTTCCGCTACCTGCGCCTGTCGATCACGGAAGTGTGCAATTTCCGCTGCCTCTACTGCCTGCCCGACGGCTATGCGCGCGATCCGGAGGCGCGGTTTCTTTCAGTGGCCGAGGTCCGCCGGCTGGTCGCCGGCTTCGCCGCCCTCGGGGTGACCAAGGTGCGCCTGACCGGAGGCGAGCCGTCGGTGCGCCCGGACCTGCCGGCGATGATCGCCGGCGCGGCGAACACGCCGGGCGTCAGCCGGGTGGCCATGACCACCAACGGCTGGAAGCTGACCGAACGGATCGGGGCCTGGCGCGACGCCGGCCTGACCCATCTCAATGTCAGCGTCGATTCGCTGGACCCGCACGCCTTCGCCCGGCTGACCGGCCACGACCGCCTCGCCGACATCCTGTCCGGGATCGACCAGGCCATCGCCCTGGACGCCGCGGTGAAGGTGAACGCGGTGCTGATGCGCGACACCTTCGAGGCGGGCATCGGGCCATTCGCCGCCTGGTTGCGGGATCGGCCGACCACGGTCCGCTTCATCGAATTGATGCGGACCCTCGACAATGTCGATGTCTTCGAGCGCCAGCATCTGGGCGGCGCCGTGGTCGGCCGGTGGCTGGCCGAGCGCGGCTGGACCCCCTTGCCGCGCCGGCCGGAGGACGGGCCCGCCGTGGAGTACGCCCATCCCGACTACAGGGGCCGCTTCGGCCTGATCTCCCCCTACGCGGCCCATTTCTGCGACGGCTGCAATCGGCTGAGGGTCACCGCCCGCGGGCGGCTGCGGCTGTGCCTGTTCGGCGAGGGCGGGGTGGACCTGCGCGACCTCCTCGGCGAGGAGGTCGATCCCGGCCGTCTCGAGGCGCGGATTCTCGAGGCCCTCCCGACCAAGGCGCGGGGCCACGGCCTGATGCTCGCGCAGTCCGGGGACCTCCGCCGCATGGCGGACGTCGGCGGCTGACGGAGGGGGCGTGGACCTGCCGACGGTGATCCTGCTCGCCCTGCTGATGGGCGGGGCGGCGGCCCTCTACGCCTCGGTCGGCCACGGCGGCGCCTCGGCCTATCTCGGCCTGATGGCCCTGTTCGCCGTGCCCGTCGAGGTGATGCGCCCGACCGCCCTGGCCCTCAACCTCGTGGTGGCCGGCTATGCGGCGGCCTCCTATCTGCGCGCCGGCCAGTTCAACCCGCGCCTGTTCCTCATCTTCGCGGTCCCGGCCGTGCCCATGGCCTGGCTCGGCGGCCGCGTCGCCCTGCCGCCCGAGGCCTACCGTCCGCTGCTCGGCGCGGTGCTGTGGTTCGCCGCGGCGCGGATGCTGTGGCGGCCGGCGTGGACCGCGGCCCGCGCGGTGCGCCCGCCCCGGGCCTGGATCGCGCTGCCCGCCGGGGCCGGGCTGGGCCTTCTGGCCGGCCTCACCGGCACCGGCGGCGGCATCTTCCTCAGCCCGTTGATCCTGCTGTTCGGGTGGGAGGAGCCGCGGCGCACCGCCGGGATCTCCGCAGTCTTCATCGTCGTCAATTCGATCGCCGGCCTGGCGGGCAATCTCGGCGTCTGGCCGGCCCTGCCGCCGGCCCTGCCCCTGTTCGTCGCCGCCGTGGCCCTGGGGGCGGTGGGCGGAACATGGCTGGGCCTGCATCGCCTGCCCCGGCCGTGGCTTCTCGTGCTCCTGGGAGCCGTCCTGCTGCTGGCCGGCGCCAAGTTGATCTTCACATGACGCCCGTCGAGGACATCGCCGCCGTGGTGCTGGCCGGGGGGGAGGGCCGCCGCATCGGCGGGGCGAAGCCGCAGCGCAGGCTGGGCGGCCGCACGCTGCTGGCCCACGCCCTGGCCCGGGCGGGGGCCTTTTCGGACCGGGTCGGGCTCGCCGTCCGCCACCCGGCGCAGGCCGGGGACGCCGGCGCGGCGACGGTGATCCTCGACGCGCCGGTCGAGGGGCCCCTGGGCGGTCTGGCCGCGGCCCTCGCCTACGCCCGCGAACAGGGCCGGGCCGCCGTGCTGACGCTGCCCGCCGACATGCCCTTCGCGCCGCCGGACCTGGCCGCCCGGCTCGGCGCGGCGCTCGGCCCCCATGTCGCCGCCATCGCCGCCAGCGGCGGCCGACTGCATCCGGTCTGCGGCCTGTGGCGGGTCGCGGCCCTCGACAGCCTGCCGGCCTATGCGGCCTCCGGCCGTCGCTCGCTGAGGGGCTTCGCCGAGGCGGCGGGGTTCACGGCGGTCGACTGGCCGGTCGAGCCCGCCGACCCCTTCTTCAACATCAACACGGCCGAGGACCTCGCCGCGGCCGAGGCGCGGCTGGGCTGATCAGAAACCGAGGGTCTCGACCGCCTCGCCGGCCGCCGCCGCCGGCTCGCCCGGCCGCCGCCGGATCAGCAGGTCGGCCGCCGCCAGGGCCTTCTGGGCGCTGGAGTCCTGGTCGGCGAGCGGCTCGACCCGGCCCCGGCGCCACGCCGCCCGGTGGAAGGTCTCGCGATCGCCGCAGGCGGCCAGGGCCGCGCCCAGCGGGGCCGCCCGCCAGTCCAGCGCCGAGCCGGCGGCGGCGCCGGAAAGCCCGGCGACCAGCGGGGCCAGGAACAGCCGTCCGGTGACCATGGCCGAGGTCGGATTGCCGGGCAGGCCCAGCACCAGACGGCCCCCGGCCCGGCCCATCCAGACCGGCTTGCCCGGCTTGATGGCCACCTTGTCGATGATCAGCTCCAGCCCCGCCGGTCCGAACATCGCCCGTGCGTAGTCCTTCTCGCCGACCGAGGCCCCGCCGGTGACCACGACCAGGTCGGCCTCGTCCAGGGCCGCCGCCGCCGCCGCCTCGAGGGTCGCGGGATCGTCTCCCAGGCGGCGGCGGCCGGCCGTCTCGCCCCCGTACTGCGCGACCAGGGCGGCGACGCCGAACGACACGCTTTCGGGAATGGACCCGGGGATCCCGGCCGCCGTTCCCGGCTCGGCCAGTTCGTCGCCGGTGCCGAGCACGACCACCCGCGGCCGGCGCCAGACCTCGACCGTCGCCCGGTCGGCGGCGGCGGCGGCGACCATGGCCCGGGCGTCGAGGCGGCGGCCGGGGGCCAGCAGCACCTCGCCGGCGCGGAAGTCGGATCCCAGCGGCCGCACATGACGGCCGCCGCCCACGGCGTGGCCGAACAGGGCCGCGTCGCCGTCGCGGCGCACGATCTCCTGGATGATCACCCGGTCCGCGCCTTCGGGCATGGGCGCGCCGGTGAAGATGCGCACGCATTCGCCGGGCCCCATCCGCCCGTCGAAGCCGCGCCCGGCGAAGGATTCGCCGACCACCCGCAGCCGGGCGGGCAGGTCGGCCACCTCGGCCGCGCGCACCGCATAGCCGTCCATGGCCGAGGTGTCCGAGGCCGGCGAGTCCAGCTCCGCCACGACCGGGGCGGCCAGCACGCGGCCGCCGGCCCCGGCCAGGGCGACGGTCTCGCGGCCCAGGGGCGTCGCCGCCGCCTCGACCCGGGCCAGGGCCTCGTCGAAGCCGATCACGGGGCCGCCTCCTCGCGCCGCTCGCCGCCGCGGCCGCCGCTCTTGTGCGTGACCCGGATGGCGCCGATGACCATGGCGCGGTCGATCGCCTTGAGCATGTCGAACAGGGTCAGGCCGGCCACGCCGACCGCGGTCAGGGCCTCCATCTCGACCCCGGTCTGCCCGCGGGTGCGCACCTCGGCGCGGATCTGGAAGCCCGGCAGGGCCCGGTCGGGCGTCACCGTCACCGCGACCTGGCTCAGCGGCAGCGGGTGGCACAGCGGAATCAGTTCGGCGGTGCGTTTGGCCGCCATGACGCCGGCCAGTTCGGCGGTCGAGACCACCGCCCCCTTGGGCGCGTCCCCGGCGAGCGCGCGCTCGACCGTGGCGGCGGCGCAGGTCAGGGTCCCCTCGGCGACCGCGGTCCGGTCCGTCGCCGGCTTGCCGGTGACGTCGACCATGCGGGCGCGGCCGGCGGCGTCGAGGTGGCTCAGCCCGCTCACGCGCAGACCTCGCGCAGTCGCGGAATCTGGCCGGCCAGCGAACAGGGCCGGTAGCGGCTGTCCAGCTCCAGGCCCAGCACCAGGTCCCAGGCGTCGCGGCAGGCTCCGGTCGATCCCGGCAGGCAGAAGACGAAGCTGTCGCCGGCCTGGCCGGCGAAGGCCCGCGACTGCAGGGTCGACAGTCCGACCGTGCCGAGGCTGGCCTGATGGAAGACCACGGAGAAGCCGTCCATCTCGCGCCGGAACAGCGGCTTGACCGCCTCGGGCGTGACGTCGCGCGGCGCGAAGCCGGTGCCGCCGGTGGTCAGGATCACGTCCACCCCGGGATCGTCGACCCAGGCCTGCACCTGCGCGCGGATCGCCGGCACGTCGTCGCGGACCAGCGCCCGGCCGGCCAGCCGGTGTCCGGCCGCGGTCAGCCGCTCGGCCAGCAGGCCGCCTGAGGTATCGGTCTCCGGCGTGCGGGTGTCCGACACCGTCAGCACGGCGATGCTCAGCGGATGGAAGTCGAAGCTCTCGTCGATCCCGGGCATCAGTCGCTCCATCTCTGTCGGTCCGCGCGGTCCTGGTCGGTCGGCTCGATCCAGCGCGGGCCGTCGGGGCCGTCCTCCCGCTTCCAGAACGCCGCCTCGGTCTTCAGCCGGTCCATCAGATAGTCGGCGGCCTCGAAGGCGGCGCGGCGATGGGGCGCGGCCACGGCCACGAAGACGATCGGCTCGCCCGGCGCGACCTCGCCGCAGCGATGGATGACGCGGATGTCGCTGACCGCGAAGCGTGCATCGGCGTCCGCCGCCATGCGCTCGAGCGACCGCTCCGTGAAGCCGGGGTAGTGGTCGAGATAAAGGCCGGTGACCGGTCCGGACCGGGACTCGTCGCGGGCCAGGCCGACGAAGGCGACCACCGCCCCGTCCACCGTGCGGCCGGCGAGGAAGGCCGCGAGCTCCGCCTCCGGCGCGGGCGGCTGTCGCGTGAGGAGGGCCGTGACCGCCATCTCAGCCGCCCGAGAAGATCGGCAGGACGGCGACCTCCTGGCCCGGCCCGACGCGGGCGCTGTCCGGGACGATGGTCTGGTCGACCGCCAGCCGGGTGTCCGGCCGCGCCAGGACCGCGCCGGCGCCCTCGACCTGTGCGCCGATCCGCCCGCGCAGCTCGGCGACGCTCAGGGGCTCCGCACAGTCCAGCGTGTGCTCGCGCCCGAACCGGACGCCGAACTCGCCCAGAAACAGGATCCGGATGGTCATCCGCGTCTTGTCGGGGCCGATCCCCGGCGAGTCAACGCAGGCGCTCCGCGACATAGGGCCATGCCCCGTCCCGGACCCGCCCCGACGGGGTGACGGGGGCTCGCGCCGGTGCGCTTCCGCCGGGCCGGGGTCGCTCCGTTCAAACACCGAAAGACGACCTATCGCTGTTCGGATTTTCTGGCTACGGTCCGAGTCAGGAACAAGAGTAGGGGGTTGCCTATGGACCGTGAATCGAACCTTGGCGGGAGGTCCAGGCGGGCCCTTCTGGCCGCCACCTCGCTGGCCGTGGCTCTGGCCGCTCCGGCCGTCGCGGCGGCGCAGGATCCGGCCGCCGCCGACCTCGGCGATGTGATCGTCACCGGCACCAAGCGCGACGCCCTGATCCAGGACGTGCCCTTCTCGATCAATGCGCAGACCCAGGAGGACATTCAGCGCTCCGGGGCGGTCAACCTCGAGGACCTGTCCCGCAATGTGGCGGGCCTGACCATCCAGAACCTCGGGCCGGGGCAGAGCCAGGTGTCGGTGCGCGGCGTCTCGGCCGGCCAGGTGGTGCGGGACCAGCCGGGGGTCAAGGAGCAGGTCGGCGTCTATCTCGACGAATCGGTGATCTCGCTGTCGCTGTTCACCCCCGACCTCGATCTGTTCGACCTCAACCGGGTCGAGACCCTGCGCGGCCCGCAGGGAACGCTGTTCGGTTCGGGCTCGGTCGGCGGCACCATCCGGTACATCACCAACCAGCCCCGGCTGAACGAGACCGGCGGCCTGCTGGAGGGGAACCTCAACCAGGTCGACGGCGACGCGCTCGGCGGCCACCTCAAGGGCGCCGTCAATCTGCCCCTCGGCGAGACCCTGGCCCTGCGCGCGGTGGGCTATCACACGAGCTACGGCGGCTATGTCGACGCCCTGCGCGAGGGCGGCCCCCGCGAGGACAACGTCAACGGCGGCCACCGTTCGGGCGGCCGGATCGCCCTGCTGTTCCAGCCCAACGACGTCGTCCGCATAACGCCGCGGATCGTCTACCAGGAGATCCGCGCGGACGGCTTCAACCGTCAGGAAGCCTTCAACCTCTTCGCCAACCCCTTCACCACGACCCGGCCCCCCGTCACCCTGGGCGAGCGGGAGCAGTATCTGCTGCTCGACGAGAGTTTCGCCGACGACACCCTGCTGACCGATGTCACCGCCAGCTTCGACCTCGGCTCCGTGACGCTCGATTCGGTGACCAGCTACATCGACCGCGCCATTGTCCTGAACCGGGACGCCAGTTCCCTCACCGGCAGCGTGTCGGTGGACCTGGGCTTCCCCGATGCGGCGGTGACCCTGCCTTCCACCCTGGTCGACACCACCGACCTTCAGCAGTTCTCCCAGGAGCTGCGGCTCAGCTCCAGCGGGGACGGCCCCTTCCAGTGGCTGGTCGGCGCCTTCTATTCCCAGGTCGACCGCGTTTACGGCCAGCGCCTGCCGACGCCGGGCTATGACGCCTACACCGACGCCAGCTTCGGCGCTGGCACATCGGCGGCCGTGGCCAACGGCTTCCCGCTCAATTCGCCCTACAACGCCGACATCCCCTACGACATCGAGCAGATGGCGGTGTTCGGGGAGGCCAGCTACGACATGGGCCGGCTGACCATCACCGGCGGCGCCAACGACCTGCTGAACATGAGCGTCGACGGCATCAGCACCAGCCTGACCCTCGCGCCGAACACCTACACCCCAACTTCGCTTGCTGCCTACTTGCAGACGACCATCAACGGCGCCTCCGAATTCAAGGCCGCCGGCGTGACGGTCGCGGTCAGCGCCGACGTTGACGGCAAACTGACCATCATGTCGAACCGCTACGGCTCGGCGTCGAAAGTCGACGTCAGCGGCAGCGCCGCGGCCGGCTTGCTGGGCACCCAGACCGATACCGACGGCGTCGATGTGGCAGGCACCATCGACGGCGTTCCTGCAACGGGTTCCGGCCAGTTGCTGACGGCCGGCATCGGTTCGACCCTGTCGGGCCTGAAGATCGAGATTACCGGCGGCCCTGTGCCGGCCGACCGCGGCACCGTCAGCTTCTCGCAGGGTTACGCCGACATCCTGACCAAGCTGGTCGACAACTTCACCAGCTCGACTGGCCTGATCAATGGCCAGACCAGCAGCCTGCAAAACACCATCAAGGACATCGGCAAGTCGCGCGATGCGATGAACGTGAAGCTGGCTGGCATCGAAAAACGCCTGCGCGCGCAATTTACTGCGCTGGACACATCAATCGCTCGCATGATGAGCACTAGCAACTATTTAACGCAACAATTAGCTCAACTGAGTAACTTGTCGTCGAGCTAAGCAGTCGGATAACTACGGCATTTGGAAGGAATACCATGTTCGGATCAATGAAAAGCGGCGCGAATGCCTACGCCAAGGTCGGTGTCGAAACCGGCGTGATGGCCGCGAGCCCCCACAAGCTGATCGTCATGCTGTACGACGGCGCCCTCACGGCCGTGCGCAACGGGCTGACGCACATGAAGGCAGGCAATATCCCGGAAAAAGGCGCGGCGATCTCGAAGGCGATCCAGATCATCGAAAACGGCCTGCGCCCCAGCCTCGACCGCGAAGTCGGCGGCCAGATCGCCGAAGGCCTCGACTCGCTGTACGAATACATGGCCCGCCGCCTGCTGACGCCCAACCTGAACACCCAGCCGGAAGAGCTCGA
>NZ_CALMZS010000180.1 GCF_937870815.1 uncultured Brevundimonas sp. | reverse complement strand
AGACGGTGGTCTCTGCATCGCGCAGGCCCGAGAAGGCGCCGGTGCCGGCGAAATTCTCGACTTCCACGCCCAGCTCTGGGTTGGGCCTGAAGCCGGACTGCCGCGCCCGCCCCTCGGCCGCTGCCACGTCGGCCTCAGCGGCCGCGAGGGTCGGCGAGGTTGCGGCCGCGCGCGCCAGCGCTTCAGCCAAGGTGATCGGTTCGGCGGCAGCGGCGGTCGCCAGTACGTTCAACGCGGCCGCAATGGCGGTTGCGGCGCAGCCAGCCGCGAAACGCGGCAGGCGATATCTTGTCGATGGCATGAATCATGTCCCAGAGGTTCCAGACGGAGTCGACGCGCACGGCGGCGCGAGAACCGTCAGGCTCTGGGGGGACGTTCCAGGCCGCCCGGCGCACAAGACGCGAGCGGGTCCGCCGATGGCCGCAACGGACTGGACTGAGCAGCCAAGCTGACATTGAGGGGCGGCAGCGTCGACAGCAGGGTCACGCCGCTGTGGTGGCAATGGCCGTGGGCGCAAAGAGCCTGACCGTCCTCATTGACCGGATCACCATGATCCTGAGGGGCTTCAGCCAGGACCGTGGAGATGCAACGGCCCGATGCCGGGAAGTCGCAGGTCGCGGCCTCGGCGGAAGGCGCCAGGGCGAGCAGGGTGACAACCAGCGCGAACAGCGCCGTGATCATCCAGTGTCTAGCCGAGAGGGAGCCCATGCCGCCCTCTACCATGAAACGGCGCTTTGGCAAGGAATGTAACGTCGCAGTGCCGAAGCGGCCGCAGATGCGGCGACGACTGAAAACCAGGTCCGGCTCCGGTCATGCCTGAAATGCGCAGGCGTCGGCCGGCAACGCCACGGGCGCCTCGAAATACGAGGGAACAGAAGGGCGGAGACGTCTTGAATCTTTACAGGAGACAAGATGCGCAACCCGGAGACTGAGACCGTCGACTACATCGCGGGCGACCTTTCCCGCAGAAAGCGCGGGAAGAAGCCCGGATCGGCCGGGGCCACGGAAACGCCGGGAGCCACCCCGGCCCCCGAGGGCGTCGCCGCGCGCCGCCGAGCCTTCCGCCATGATCGAGGAAGGCGAGCGTCCTGATCCTGACCATGGCTCGGTCGAGGGGCTGGCCTCCGCAAATCGCTCCGGAGGCATGATCGGCGAAGGGTGATCGCGGATCGGGCCACCGCTCGGGTCATAGCTCCGCGGCCTTTGGCCCCAAAGCCTGATGCGACGAGAAAGCCAGGTTGCGATGCACGTCCTCGACAGTGTTTTCCGGGCGTTGCAGCCTATATCTCCAGCGGCTGGATGTTCCTCCGGCGCGTTTCGACTGGCGATTCGACATGTCCTCCGCATTCCGAACCATCGGCAAGCTGTCAGTCGCAGCTGGCGTCAAGATTCCGACGATCCGGTACTACGAGCAGATCGGTCTTCTGCCGAAAGCGCCCAGGACGGCGAGCGACCGCCGGCTCTATGACGACCCCGCCTTGCGGCGGCTGTCGTTCATCCGCCACGCCCGCCAACTGGGCTTCGATCTGAACGCCATTCGATCCCTGCTTGATCTGTCGGATCATCCGGACCGGCCCTGTGGCGAGGCCAACATCATTGCGGAGCGGCATCTTGCGGAAGTGGTCGAGAAGATCGCCCGGCTGCAGGCGTTGCGGACGGAGTTGACGCGCATGACCGGCGAGTGCGCCGGCGGCCGGGTATCGGCCTGCAAGGTGATCGAAGTGCTTCACGATCATGATCTGTGCGCGGCGGGCGACCACCGGGCGTCTACGGTCGCA
This sequence comes from uncultured Brevundimonas sp., assembly GCF_937870815.1. Lineage (GTDB taxonomy): Bacteria > Pseudomonadota > Alphaproteobacteria > Caulobacterales > Caulobacteraceae > Brevundimonas. The sequence continues at coordinate 1,654 of NZ_CALMZS010000180.1, read as the reverse complement.
GACTTCAGAGCTTGAGGGCCGACCTCTGGCGAAGCACGCTCCTGCAGTCGCCACTTCTGACGATTTAAGCGCCTGATCGGCGCCTATCTCGCCATAGGTGGCGAGTTATCACCACAACGGCGTGCAGAAGCACGCCCGGCAATTCGTGAACGGCCATCCGTAGGGCGTGGACCTCAAGTTTCCTCACGGCAGAGCGCGGTGAGCCTACCAGCCTATCGTGCTGCTCACGGCCATGCGGAGAATAGGGACCGTATTCTCCGCAAAATGCGCGGTGATTGTCCTTTCCACGGCGGTGAAGTTGCCCGACCATCGTCGGCGCTATCGACTGGCGGGCTTACGTCGCAATCTCGATTGTGGTCCGGCGAGCCCGGATAGAGATCCGCCGCCTCTTGACTTGTACGCCACATCGACGTACACACTTTTCAAGTTTTCAGGATTACAGAGGCAGCCATGCTCGCTTTCAAGGATGAAGTCAGCGCGCTCGACGAGCGTAGCACGGAACGGATGAACTTCCGGACCAAGCCGCGCATCAAGCAAGCTATCCAACGCGCCGCGGCCTTGGCCGGCGTGGACGACTCTGTCTTCACGATGAACGCGGCCTATGAGTCAGCCCTGAACACCATCGAAGCCCATGAGCGCACGGTTCTGGCTCCGCTCGACCATGCGGCCTTCTTCGCCGCCATGGATGCGCCCCCGCCCCCCACGGACAAGCTCCGCGCCGCCTTTGCCCGTCATCGCGAGACGGTCGCCAGTCGGTGAGCGCCGGCGAAGCCGAAGCCCTGAACATCATTGAGCCGTTCAATCCTGACAAGCATGATCGGGCGGCTTTTTCCTGCGGCATCGATCAGGTCGACAATTTCTTCAAGAAGACGGCGAACAAGCTGTCAAAGGCTGACAATCTGCGTGTCTGGGTGATGACCGTCGCCGGGGGCGGCCTGATCGGCTTCTACGCCACCAACGCCCACAGCGTCGATTACCAGGACCTTCCCGCCAAATATGCGCGGACCCGCCCCGGCCATGGCCAAATCCCCGCCGCCTATATCTCGATGATCGGGGTCGATCAGGGTTTTCAGGGCAAGGGCTATGGCGGCGACCTGCTGATCGATTGCCTGCGCCGCCTCGCCCAGGCCAGCGAGGCGCTCGGCGTCGCCGTGGTGATGCTGGATGTTCTGGATTGCGGCGATCCCGAACAGCGCGAGCGGCGGTCGGCGCTCTACAAGGGTTATGGGTTCGAGTCCCTTCCCACCAACCCCTCGCGGCTCTTCCTGCCCATGACCACCGTGAAGGCGCTGATCGCCGAAGAGCCTTGAGGCGCGCCGACGCCCGGCTGACGCCTTCTAGGACAGCCGGCCGCCAAGTTTCCCAAGGAGCCGGATGTAGATCAACTCGGCGACGAGCTCGGTCAGCGTCTGAGTGACGATGATCGCCGGGACCAGGGGAATGGCGCCCGGCACGGCCAGGGCCAGCGGCAGGATGACCAGGGAGTTGCGGGTTCCGGCGCTGAAGGCGATGGCGCGGCCAGCCTCGGGCGTGAGACGGGCCAGACGCGACCCGGCCCAACCCACGACAGGCGCAACCACGGCGAACACCACATAGACCGGCACGACGCTCAGGGTGCTGTCCAGGGTCTGTCCGAGCTGCGGCACGACGGCGG
>NZ_CALMZS010000179.1 GCF_937870815.1 uncultured Brevundimonas sp. | reverse complement strand
CTCGCCTCCGCCCTGCAGAAGATCGAGACCTATGCGAAGCGCATCCACAACCCGACCGCCGAGCGCAATCCGGCCTCCGGCCAGCTGTTCATCATAAATCCGCTGGCCGGGCGCGGGGCCGACAACCTGTTCTCGACCCACCCCGCCACCGGCAACCGGGTCAAGGCCCTGATGGAACTGGGCGCGAGGATGGGGCCGCCCCCGCGCCATGCCGCCTTCGCCGAGGTCGCGCCGCGGCCGGCGACGACCAGCGTGCCCAGCACGCCGTCCCACGCGCCGGGGCCGTGGGGCTGACACGCCGCCGGCCTCTTGCCGGACCCCGCGCCGGTGATAGGCTCCGCCGATGGTCGAAGAAGACGAACCCTTGGAAGACATAGCCGCCAGCCTGCTGAACGGCGTGATGATATTCCTGTTGGGAGCGGTCATTCCGGCGATCCTTGTCTGGCAGGTCGTCATTCACTGGAATGACTGGACCCTTGGTCTGGATGTCGATTCTCTGGCGGCGTCGGGCAGTGGTCTGGGGGCGGCGGTCTTCAGCTTCCTGTTCATGCGGACCGGGGTCCGGACCATCCGGAAGGGCGTGACGGCGCTGCGGCGCCGCCGGCGCCGCAGCGGAGCGGTCTGACCCCGCCCCATTCCCGCCCTTGCATCGCGGGGCGTCTGGTCCTTTAAGCGCGCCCACACGCCGAAAACGCCTCCCCGCGTTCGCCGAAGGACCCTCTCATGACCCTGCCCGCCCCGAAGAAGGTCGTCCTCGCCTATTCCGGCGGGCTGGACACCTCGATCATCCTCAAATGGCTGCAGACCGAATACGGGGCGGAGGTCGTGACCTTCACCGCCGATCTCGGCCAGGGCGAGGAACTGGCCCCGGCGCGCGAGAAGGCGCTGAAGTTGGGCATCAGGGAAGAGAACATCTTCATCGACGACCTGCGCGAGGAGTTCGTGCGGGACTACGTCTTCCCGATGTTCCGGGCCAACGCGGTCTATGAGGGCCAGTATCTGCTCGGCACCTCGATCGCCCGGCCGCTGATCGCCAAACGCCAGATCGAGATCGCCCGCCAGGTCGGCGCCGACGCCGTCTGTCACGGGGCCACCGGCAAGGGCAATGACCAGGTCCGCTTCGAGCTCGGCTACTATGCGCTCGAGCCTGACATCCGGGTGATCGCGCCGTGGCGCGAATGGGATTTCAAGTCGCGCGAGCACCTGCTCGACTTCGCCGAGAAACACCAGATTCCGATCAGCAAGGACAAGCGCGGCGAGGCCCCGTTCAGCGTCGACGCCAACCTCCTGCACTCGTCCAGCGAGGGCAAGGTGCTGGAGG
>NZ_CALMZS010000178.1 GCF_937870815.1 uncultured Brevundimonas sp. | reverse complement strand
TGGAGCCTGTCGGGTCTGAAAGGAGCGGCTAGACCTCAGTGCGAAAGCAGAGGGTGGCGTTTCGCAGAGAGATCGACCGTGGAGTTGTGAACGTTTACGGCGGCGAAAGCAAGGCGGCCGTGCTCAGCCCGCCAGGTCGTCGGCCGCCTGGCCGGCGCCGTCGACGGCGGGGGCGACGTAGTGCTCCTGACACAGCTTGCGCAGGGCGGCGCTCAGGGTCGGGCCGTAAAGGGCGTCCTGGATCCGGTCGAAGCCTTCGGCGGAGAGGGCCTGCTTGATGTCGCTGACGGTGCGGCAGCGGCCCTCGCGGGCGAGTTCATAGGCGCGTTCGAGGGTGGTGGGGCGATGAGTCATGTCCCCAAGGTAGGCACGACCGGCCGGGATTGCGAGCCTCAGAAGGCGAAGCTGAGGCCGGCGACGAGGCGGTCGGCGTATGGCTCGCCGGGCACGTCCGCGTCCGTGCCGTGCCAGCGTAGTTCGGCCTCGAGCCGGCGGGTCAGGGCGTAGTTCAGTCCGAGGTTGTAGCCGGTGTAGTCGACGCCGGCCTCCTGGTCGCGCCGGCCGATCGCCGCCGAGCCGTAGAGCCTGGGGGTGAAGTCCCAGCCGACCTGGGCCTCGGTCCAGGTCCAGGCCCGGCCGGGGCCGACGGCGTCGGGCGAATACTGCAGGCGCAGCCGGGCCGCGGCGGGGCCGATCGACCGCATCGCGTCGGCGGTGAATTGCCAGGCGTCCTGATCGGCCCCGGGATCGGCGTCGACCTGGTGTTTGTAGGCCGCGCCGAGGTCGAAATCGAAGCCGGCGAACTGCGGGCGGACGCCGGCGGCGGCCTCCAGCTCCAGTTCGGAGCCGGTCGGGCTCCTGACCGTCTCGAACGAGGGGCCGGCGTAGAACAGGCCCGAGGCGCTCGTCCACCGGGCCAGGCCCCAGACGAAGGGCTCGCCGTCGGACCTCGACACGGCCTTGGAGCGGTTGTCGGTGGCGGCGCCGACGGCGAACGACCAGGCGCCGGACGCCGGCGGCTGGTCCTGGGCGGCGGCGGGCAGGGCGCCGGCCAGCAGGGCGCAGCCGAGCAGGGCGGCGGCGGTCGTCAGGGTGCGGATCATCGGTGTCGCTTCAAATCTGGCCAGGCCCGGAAGCGGGCGGTCTAGAACCGCTTCGTGTCGAAAATGGCGCAGGCCCCGGCATATTCGTCGCGCAGGCGCCGGACAAGGTCGGCGGCCGGCAGGATGTCGTGCACCGCGCCCGCGCCCTGGCCGGCCGACCACACCGTCTTCCAGGCCCGCGCCTCCTCGCCCATGTCGAGCTTGTGCCCGGGCAGGCTCTTCGGGTCGATGCCGTTGGCGATCAGCGACGGGGTCAGGAAATTGGCCGGAATGCCCGAGACGGCGGGGGTGTAGGTGATGTCCGAGGCGCCGGCGTCGACGATCATCTGCTTGTATTCGGGCTGGGCCTGGGACTCCGTGGTCGAGATGAAGCGGGTGCCCATATAGGCGAAATCGGCGCCCATCATCGTGGCGGCGGCGACGTCGCGGCCGGTCGACAGGCAGCCCGACAGGATGAGGGTCCCGTCGAAGAAGGCGCGCACCTCCTCGACCAGGGCGAAGGGATTGATCACCCCGGCGTGTCCGCCCGCGCCATTGGCCACCAGGATCAGGCCGTCGACCCCGGCCTCGGCCGCCTTGCGGGCGTGGCGGACGTTGGCGATGTCGTGGAAGACCACGCCGCCGTAGCCGTGCACGGCCTCGACCACGTCGCGGACCGCGCCCAGCGAGGTGATGACCAGCGGAACCTGCTCCTCGACCGAGACCATCAGGTCGGCCATCAGCCGCGGATTGGTCGGGTGGACGATGTGGTTGACGCCGAAGGCGGCCGCCTCAGGGGTCAGGCGTCCCTTGATGTCGTGCAGCCACGCCCGGTAGCCCTCGGTGGTGCGCTGGTTCAGCGAGGGGAAGGTTCCGATGACCCCGGCGTTGCAGCACTCGACGACCAGATCGGGGCCGGAGACGAGGAACATCGGCGCGGCGATGACCGGCAGCTCGAGGCCCTTTTGCAGCGATGCCGGAATGGCCATGAGGTGTCCCCGCCTTGTCTTTCGCTACGGATAGCGGGCTGTCGCGGGGGAAGGCAAATGGAAGCCTGGGTATGGGGTATGGGGTATGGGGTATGGGGTGTGAGGTGTGAGGGATGGGTGGGGCTCGGAAGCCACGACCCATCCCTCGCAAACTCCCGCCCACCGATACTCGGGCCCTGAAATCCTACACCCCACACCCCACACCCCACACCCCACACCCCGACCCTCGACCCTCGACCCTCGACCCTCGACCCGCTAAACCCCGCCGATGACCACCGACACCTCCGGCCTGCACCAGCTGGGCCGCATGACCGCCGCCCCGACCAGTCCGGAAACGGCCGAGCTGGAGCGCGTGCCGAACCCGCACGCGGGGACGCTGTATCTGACGCGCTTCACCGCGCCGGAGTTCACCAGCCTGTGCCCGGTGACCGGCCAGCCGGACTTCGCCCATATCGTCATCGACTATGCGCCGGGCGAGTGGCTGGTCGAGTCGAAGTCGCTGAAGCTGTACCTGACCAGTTTCCGCAACCACGGCGCCTTCCACGAGGACTGCACTGTGGCCATCGGCAAGCGGCTGGTCGGGCTGCTGGCCCCGACATGGCTGAGGATCGGCGGCTACTGGTATCCGCGCGGCGGCATGCCCATCGACGTGTTCTGGCAGACCGGGGCACCGCCCGAGGGGTTGTGGCTGCCGGACCAGGGCGTGCCGGCGTATCGCGGACGGGGGTAGCCGATCCGCAAGGCAGGTAATGCGCCAATGGCGTATTTCCGCTTGTCCTCGATACGCCTATGACGTATCTTATGAGCAATGGATTTCGTTAGAACCCGATCCTACGAAAAAGGACTGAAAAGGCTCCGCAAGCTGGGCGCTTCCGACGCCGATCTCGACGCTATCGAAACGACCCTGGCGACAAACCCGAGGTCGGGCGACGTGATCGCCGGCTCCGGCGGCCTTCGCAAGGTCCGCTTCTCGTTCGGGCAGGGCGGCAAGCGCGGGGGCGGTCGGACGATCTATTATTTTCTGGCCGAGGACGACACGATCTATCTGCTGACGGCCTACCCGAAGGTCGATCGGGACGACCTGACCGCCGGCGAACTGAAGCTGTTCAAGGCGCTGATCAAGGAGTTGCTGACATGACCCACCGAAGCGATCCGGGGCTCGAGATCGAAGCCGGCCTTCGCGAAGCCATCGCGCACCGCAAGGGGGAGATCGCCCTGCCGGTCCGTCGCGTGGATATCATGACGGCCGAGCAGGTCCGGCGTATCCGCAAGAGCGTGGCCCGTAGCCCGAAGGAGTTCGAGGCGAAATTCGGCGTACCCGCGCGCACCGTGGAAGGCTGGGAGCAGAATCGGCGATCGCCGGACCCCGCGGCCAGGGTTCTGCTGACCGTCATCGCCGACAACCCCGAGGCTGTTGAACGCGCGCTGGGCCGCGCCTGATCCGTGACGCCGACGAGCCCGCCGAGGCCGGAAAGGCCGCCCGGTCTCCGCCTCCCCCTCGAAACCTGGGGCCGCCACTGGTTGGGCCGGCTCCAGACTTGGTCGGACCGCCGCGCGTGGAGCCGCTACGGGTTCGAGTTCCTGATGTTCGGGATCAAGCAGGGCTGGGCCTGTCTGTTCGGCGGGGCGATGCTGGCGCTGCTGCTGGGGACGCGGCTGTGGTGGCCGGAAGGGGCGCCGATGGCGCGCTACGACTTCCTGGTGCTGGGTGCGGTGGCGATCCAGGCGGCCATGCTGGCGCTGAAGCTGGAGAGCTGGGAGGAGGCGCGGGTGATCCTCGTCTTCCACGTGGTCGGCACGGTCATGGAACTGTTCAAGACGGCGGCGGGGTCGTGGATCTATCCCGAGCCGTCGCTGCTGCGGATCGGCGAGGTGCCGCTGTTCTCGGGCTTCATGTATGCGGCGGTGGGCAGCTATATCGCGCGCATCTGGCGCATCTTCGACATCCGCTTTCGCCACTATCCGCCATTGTGGACGACCTGGCTGCTGGCGGCGGCGATCTACGTCAACTTCTTCGCCCATCACTGGCTGCCGGACGTGCGGCTGGGGCTGTTCGCCCTGACGGCGCTGCTGTTCGGGCGCGGCTGGTTCTATTTCACCCCGGACCGGCGGCGGCGGTCGATGCCGTTCCTGCCGGGCTTCTTCCTCGTGGCCCTGTTCATCTGGTTCGCCGAGAACCTCGGGACCTGGGCGCAGGCCTGGGCCTATCCCGGCCAGGAGGACGGCTGGGAGCCGGTGTCGCTGGCCAAGCTGGGCAGCTGGTTCCTGCTGATGATGATCAGCGTGGTGCTGGTGTCGCTGGTGCATCGGCCGGAGGAGGAAGGGTCGAGGGGCCAGGGGCTAGGGGCTAGGGGCTAGGGAAGACGCCTCAGGCCGGTTACACCGGTCGTCCATCCCCAGCACCTAGCCCCTAGAACCTAGCCCCCAGACCCCAGACCCTCCATGACCGCCACCCGCACCGACGTCGTCATCCTCGGCGGGGGCCACAACGGGCTGGTCTGCGCCTTCTACCTGGCCCGGGCCGGGCTGAAGGTGACGGTGCTGGAGCGGCGGCATGTCGTCGGCGGGGCGGCGGTGACGGAGGAATTTCATCCGGGCTTCCGCAACTCGACGGCCAGCTACACCGTCAGCCTGCTCAATCCGAAGATCATCGCCGACATGGAACTGGCCCGGCACGGGCTGACCTTGGTCGAGCGCAAGGTCTCCAACTTCCTGCCGCTGGACGACGGCCGCTTCCTGCTGGCCGGCGAGGGGCGGACGCGGGCGGAGGTGGCGAAATTCTCGGCGCGGGACGCGGAACGGCTGCGCGAATACGAGCGGCGGCTGGAGGCCGTGGCGGCGATCCTGCGCGACTGGGTGTTGAGGGCGCCGCCCAATGTGGTCGAAGGCGGCTGGACGGCCATGCTGCCGGAACTGCTGAAAGGCGCGTCTCTGGGCCGGCGGGCGGCGGGGCTGGACGTCACGGGGCGGCGCGACCTGCTGGACCTGTTCGCCAAGTCGGCGGGCGACTGGCTGGACGGCTGGTTCGAGAGCGATCCGGTCAAGGCCCTGTTCGGCTTCGACAGCGTGGTCGGCAACTACGCCAGCCCCTATACGCCGGGCTCGGCCTATGTGCTGCTGCACCACGTGTTCGGCGAGGTGAACGGCAGGAAGGGCGTCTGGGGCCACGCCCTCGGCGGCATGGGGGCGATCACCCAGGCCATGGCGAAAGCCTGCGCCGAACAGGGCGCCGAGGTGCGGCTGGAGGCGCCGGTGGCCGAGGTGCTGACCGACAAGGGCCGGGCCGTCGGGGCGGTGACCGAGGCGGGCGAGGTGGTGCGGGCCCGGGCGGTGGTCTCCAACCTGCATCCGCGCCTGCTGTTCGAACGGTTCGTGGACGACGCCGTGGTCCCGGCGGACTTCCGCGAGCGGATCGGCAATTATCAGTCGGGCTCGGGCACCTTCCGCATGAACGTGGCGCTGTCGGAACGGCCCAGCTTCACCGCCCTGCCGGGAGCCGGCGACCACCTGACGGCCGGCATCATCATCGCCCCGAGCCTGGCCTATATGGACCGGGCCCACGCCGAGGCCCGGCTGAGCGGCTGGTCGTCCAGGCCGATCGTCGAGATGCTGATCCCCTCGACCCTGGACGACAGCCTGGCGCCGCCGGGCCGGCACGTGGCCAGCCTGTTCTGCCAGCATGTGTCGCCCGACCTGGCCGACGAGCACCGCGACACCGTGGCCGATCTGATGATCGAGACGGTCGAGGCCCATGCGCCGGGGTTCAAGGCCTCGGTGCTGGGGCGGCTGGCGCTGGGGCCGAGGGATCTGGAGCGGCGTTTCGGCCTGGTCGGCGGCGACATCTTCCACGGTCGGCTGACCCTGGACCAGCTGTTCAGCGCCCGCCCGGTGCTGGGCCACGCCGACTGCCGCATGCCCGTTCCGGGCCTGTATCTGTGCGGCTCGGGCGCGCATCCGGGCGGCGGCGTCACCGGCGCGCCGGGGCACAATGCGGCGCGGGCGGTGCTGAGGGATCTGGGAAGGGGCGAGGGTCGAGGGGCGAGGGGCGAGTAAGCGATCCTCGGCGCGGGCGGGGCTCTTTCGACCCTCGCCCCTCGTCTCTCGCCCCTGCTTTCAGACGTCCGCCAGACCCATCGCCTTCATCAGGGCGTCGCGGACGGCGGCCTCGGTGAAGGGCTTCTGCAGCGTGGGCAGGCCGCGCCACTGGTCGGGCAGGCCGCCCTCGCCGTAGCCGGTCGAGAATACGAAGGGCACGCCGCGCGCCTTCAGGGCCTCGGCGATCGGGAAGACCTGGCGGCCGGCGATGTTCACATCCAGCAGGGCGGCGTCGACGGGCTCGTCGCCGGCGGCCAGCCGGAGACCGTCCTCGACCGTGGCCGCCGGACCGACCGGGACGCAGCCCATGTCCTCGAGAATGGTCTCCAGCAGCATGGCCACGAGGGATTCGTCCTCGACGACCAGAACGCGGCGGCCCGCAAACGTCTGGCTCATGTGGTTTCTTCCCTGTCCAGTGGAATCGAGATGGTCGCGACCAAGCCGTCGCCCGCGTAGTCGAGTTCGACTTCACCGGCCAGATCGTGTCGCACATTTCGTTCGATCAGCCGGCTGCCGAAGCCCTTGCGGGCCGGCGGGGCGACGGCGGGACCGCCGATCTCGCGCCAGACCAGTTCGAGCCGGGGGCGGGTCTGGTCGGCGACGGCCCAGTCGACCAGCACCCGGCCGCCCGGCGCCGACAGCGCCCCGTATTTGGCGGCGTTGGTGGCCAGTTCGTGGAAGATCATGCCCAGCGACAGCGCCGCGGGCGGGGGGAGGGCGACCGGCGGCCCGTTGACGGAGACGCGATGGCTGCCGTGGGCGTCGGTCTCGTGCTGCAGGATGTCGCCGAGCCCGGCCCCGGCCCAGTGGCTGCGGGTCAGGAGGTCGTGGGTGTGCGACAGGGCCAGCAGCCGGGCCTGGAAGCCTTCGGCGAAGGTGCGCGGGTCGGCGTGCGAACGGGCCGTCTGCATGGCGATCGACTGGACCGTGGCCAGGGTGTTCTTCACACGGTGGTTCAGCTCGTCGATCATCAGCTTCTGGCGCTCGGCCGAGCGGACCGTGCCGGTGACGTCGTGGCCCTGGACGAAGATGCCGGCGACCGCGCCGGAGGCGTCGCGGATCGGCTGGTGGATGAAGTCGAGATAGACGGTCTCGAGCGGCGCCCCGGGCGTGCGCTGCAGATGCACCGCCCCGGCCCGGCCCTCGTAGGGCTCGCCGGTGGCGTAGACGCTGTCGAGAAATTCGAAAAAGCCCTGGCCGGCCACTTCCGGCAGCGCCTCCCGGATCGGCCTGCCGGTCAGCCGGCGATGGCCGATCAGCTGGGCGAAGGCGGTGTTGTGCATCTGGAACACATGTTCGGGACCGGAGAGCACGGCGACGAAGCCCGGCGCCTGCATGAACATCTCGAGCAGGCGGTTGCGCTCGCTCTCGAGGCGCAGATTGGTCTGCTGGACCTGTTCGGCGCGGCCCAGAACGGCGCCGCCGAGAATGGTGTCGAGCGCCTCCGGGGCGGCGCTGGCGGCGCTTCTTTCGCGCAACCGCTGCAATTCGGTGATGTCGGTGGTGTGCTGCAGCAGGAAGACCACCTCGCCGTCGTCGTCGAGGATGGGGGTGTGGGTGGCGCTCCAACAGCGGTCCTCGAACGCCTCGCGGCCGTCGTCGCCCCGACGCGGGATGGAGAACCGGACCAGGGCGAGGTGATCGCGCCGGCGACTGTCCCGGGCCCGTTCAAGCGAGGCGCGGACCTGGCGCACGTTCTCGGGCGCCTCCTCGCCGGGTCCGGAGTCGAAGACGGAGAAGAGCGGCCGGCCGATGATGGCGGCGCGGGTGCTGTTGGTGACGTCGAGATAGGCCTGGTTGACGCCGGCGATGCGCAGGTCGGGCGTGAGCAGCACATAGGGATTGGGCGAGGCGTCGAATGCACTCGCCAGATCGACCCCGGGGTCGCCTGATTTCACCAGTTCCTTCAATCCCGTCCCCGCCCTGCCGGTCCGCTGTAACGCTCCGGACTCCCATCGGTTCACGCGCCGCGGCGTGTCCGGTGCATTTTGCGGTTTGAGCCAAGGGCGCCTGCCCCGCTAGTCTGCGCCGATGTCCATGGTTTCACTTCTGGCGGCGGCGGCTCTGATGATCTCACCGGCGGGCGGCGCGGACTCCCGGCCCCGGGCGGCGGTCGAGCAGGGCGTGCTGGTCGGGCGCGAGGCCGACGGGGTGTCCAGCTTCAAGGGCGTGCCCTATGCGCGGCCGCCGGTGGGGCAGTCGCGCTGGAGGGCGCCGGGGGCGGCGGAGCCGTGGCGTGGCGAACGCGACGCCGGAAAGGTCGGCGCGATCTGCATCCAGCCGCCGGCCAACGGCGACAACGGCGTCGGCCCCCCGCCGATGAGCGAGGACTGCCTGACGCTGAACGTCTGGGCGCCGGCGGACCGGGAGGGCCCGCTGCCGGTGATGGTCTGGATCCACGGCGGCGGGCTGAACAACGGCTCGGGCACGGCGGCGCTCTACGACGGGACGAATCTGGCGAAGCGCGGCGTGGTGGTGGTGACGATCAACTATCGGCTGGGGCGGCTGGGGTTCTTCGACCATCCGGCGCTGGCGGCGGAGCGGGAGCACGGCGAGCCGGCGGCGAACTACGGCCTGATGGACGTGGTCGCGGCCCTGGAGTGGGTGCGGGACAACGCCGGGGCGTTCGGAGGCGACGCGGACAATGTCACCATCTTCGGCGAGTCGGCCGGCGGGGCGCTGGTGACGCGGCTGATGATCTCGCCCGGGGCGCGGCGACTGTTTCATCGCGCGGTGGTGCAGTCGGGACTGGGGCGTGATGAGGGGACTCCGCTGGACCAGCCGCGACGAGACGGCGGGCCTTCGATGCAGGCGAGGGGCGAGGCGTTCGCAGAAACCCACGGCGCCTCGACGGCCGCGCAGTTGCGGGCGATTCCAGCCGACGCCTTCCTGCGGCCCGCGCCGAGCTTCTACGGCGGCGACCTGCTGGTCAGGGACGGCGTGCTGGTGACGGAGGATGTCGAACCCGCCTTCGCGGCCGGGCGCGAGGCGCCGGTGCCGCTGATCATCGGGACCAACAGCGCCGAGTTCTGGTGGATGAAGCCGTCGGACCTCAGCCCCTATGGCGCGCTGGACGACGCGATGACGGGGGCGGAGCGGGCGGCCTTCCTGGCGGCCTACGGCGGGCAGGACGGCTACGACCGGTTCGTGCTCAGCGACCTGGTGTTCAACGAGCCGGCCCGGCGTCTGGCCCGGCTGCACGCCCGCAACGGCCATCCGACGTATCTGTACCGGTTCGACGTGGTCTCGGCGGCGATGCCGGAGCCGCACGCGGGCGCGACCCATGCGTCGGAGCGGCAATACGTCTTCGACACCCTGACCGCCTCGCCGTGGCCGACGGCGGAGATGGACCAGCGGCAGGCGGAGGCCATGGCCGGCTACTGGACGACCTTTGCGGCCAAGGGCGATCCCAACGGCGGGATGCGGCCGTCGTGGCCGGAGTTCGGGGCGGAACCCGACCGGCTGCTGGAGTTCACCAACGACGGGCCGGTGGCGAAGGATGTGCCGTTCGCCGACCGGCTGGACCTGATCGAGGCGTATTACGCGCGGGCGCGGTAGTCGTCAGAGCACGCCGCCGTTGGACTTGATCACCTCGGCGTAGAGCAGGCCGCTGTCCTTGATGGTCCGCTCCTGGGTCTGGAAATTGACGTGGGTGATGCCGAACCGCTTCGAATAGCCCAGCGACCATTCGAGGTTGTCGAGCAGCGACCAGGCCATGTAGCCGCGCACATCGACGCCCTTGCCGATGGCGTCGTGCAGGGCCCTGAGGTGGTTCTTGAGGTAGTCGACCCGCATCGGATCGTGGACGCGGCCGTCGATGGCGTGGGGCGGGTCGTACCAGGCCGAGCCGTTCTCGGTGATCATCAGCGGCAGGCCGCCGGTCTGTTCGTGCAGCCAGACCAGGGTGTCGGTCAGGGCCGGGGGATAGACCTCCCAGCCGGTCTCGGTGTGGGCGTGCTGGACCTGTTTCACCGGCCGGGCGCGCACGGGCCAGGCGTCGGGGGCGTTCTCGGGCACGGAACGGGTGTACCAGTTGAGCCCCATCCAGTCGGTCGGCTGGGCGATCAGGTCGAAGTCTTCCCGGGGGAATTCGCGCCAGGCCTCTCCATAAACGTCCTTCAGCTCCTCCGGATAGCCGCGGCCCATCAGGGGGTCGAGGAACCAGCGGTTCATCTGGGCCTCGGCGCGGCGGCGGGCCGCCTCGTCCTCGGGCCGGTCGCTGGCCGGGTATTTGGGCTCGATGTTGAGAACGATGCCGATCCGGCCCTCGCCGACCTCACGGAAGCGCTTCACCGCCGCGCCGTGGGCGCGCAGCACGTTGTGGCCGGCGATCACGGCCTCGAAGGCCGAGCGGTGGCCCGGCGCCAGGGGCCCGTGCAGATAGCCGCCGTCGACGATCACCCAGGGTTCGTTGATGGTGCCCCAGGTCTTGATGCGGCCCCTGAATTTCTCGAACAGGACCTGGCCGTAGTCGGCGAACCAGTCGGCGATGTCCGGGTTGAGCCAGCCGCCGCGGTCGTCGAGCGCGGCCGGCAGATCCCAGTGATAGAGGGTGCAGAGCGGCTCGATTCCGGCCTCGAGCAGGCCGTCCACCAGCTTGTCGTAGAAGTCGAGGCCCTTCGGATTGACGGCTCCGCGGCCCTCGGGAATCACCCGGCTCCAGCTGACCGAGAATCGGTAGGCCTGGAGGTTGAGCCGCTTCATCAGCTGGATGTCCTCCCGCCAGCGGTTGTAATGGTCGCAGGCGATGTCGCCGGTGTCGCCGTCGCGCATATTGCCGGGGGTGTGGCTGAACCGGTCCCAGATCGAGGCGCCGGCCCCGTCGGCCATGGACGCGCCTTCGATCTGATAGGCGGCGGTCGCCGCGCCCCACAGAAAATCGTCTGGAAACAGATATTTACCGCTGTTTTCCGTGGTCATGTTCGAGGCTCTTTCCGGACACTGGGACTGGACTTGGGCGGGGCGGGCGGGCCGCCGGAGTCCGCGTGTAGCATCGCGGGCACAACCGGCCTGTGACCAAACTAGGGCACTTGCGGGCGACATTGCTAGTGTGTCATGTAATCGGTTACACGGATTTGTCGAACGGACCCGCGCAAAGCGGGCCGGGATCGCCGACCGGTCAGGGAGAGAGAGTTTGGCGCCTGGTGCGACCCCGAAAACCTGCATGGACGGCGTGGCGTGAGGGCCGCGACCATCCGTGACGTGGCCGAACGGGCGGACGTGTCCGTGGCCTCGGTGTCACGCGTGCTGACCGGCGCCGGACCGGTCACCGAGTCGACCCGCAGAAAGGTGATGGAGGCGGTCGAGGCGCTGCAGTACGTGCCCCATTCCGGCGCCCGCAGCCTGTCGACCAACAGGACCCTGACGATCGGCGTGATCCTGCCGGACCTGTACGGCGAGTTCTTCTCCGAGCTGATCCGGGGCATGGACGTCGGCGCCCGCGCGCTCGGCTATCACCTGATCGTCTCCAGCTCGCACGACGACGCCGAGGAGGCCTCGACGGCGATCCGGTCGATGCGCGGCCGGGTCGACGGCCTGATCGTGCTGTCGCCGCATCTCGACGCCGCCAACCTGGCGACCAGCCTGGCCGGGCGGCTGCCGATCCTGCTGATGAACGGCGGGGCGGGCGCGGGCCGGCCGTCGATCGTGGTCGACAACCACGGCGGCGCGGTCCGGGCGGTGGAGCATCTGATCGCCACCGGGCGGCGGCGCATCGCCCATGTCTCCGGCCCCGCCGGCAACCTCGAGGCCGAGGCGCGCCTGGCCGGCTATCTCGAGGCCATGGCCCGCGCCGGCCTGCCGACGACGGTGGTCCAGGGCGCCTTCGACCAGGCCTCGGGGCACCAGGCCGGGGTCGAACTGGCGGGCCGGCCCGAACGGCCCGACGCCATCTTCGCCGGCAACGACATGATGGCCGTCGGGGCCATGCTGGCCCTGCAGGACGCCGGCCTCGGGGTCCCCGAGGACGTGGCCATCGTCGGCTTCGACGACGTGCCGATCGCCGGCCTGGTCCGTCCGGGGCTGACCACCCTGAGGATTCAGATCGCCGAAACCGGGCGGCGCGCGCTCGAGCGCCTCGTCCGTCTCATCAACGCAGCGGGCGAAGCCGTCGCCGACACCGCCTGCGAGGTCGTCCGGCCCGAACTGGTCGTGCGCCCGTCAAGCAACCCGGCGACACAAGCCTGACCCACGCCCGGCGGCCGCCCTCGCGCCACCGCCGATCTGACCATTCTGGAGGGGGAGAACCCGCAATGACCCGTAAGTCCAAGCAGTATCTGGGGGCGGCCTCCGCCCTCGCCGTCGCGATTTCGCTCGCCGCCGCCGGTGGCGCGGCCGCACAGGTCGCCACCTCGACCATCCGCGGGTCCGTGACTGACGAGGGCCAGGCCGAGGCCGGCGCGACCATCGTGGCGCGCGACGTGGCCTCGGGCTTCACCAACCGGACCACGGCCAACGCCGAGGGCGGCTATGTGCTGTCCGGCCTGAGGCCCGGCACCTATGAGATCACCGTCACCACCAGCGACGGCGAGACCGCCTCCGAGGTGGTGACCATCGGGGTGGGCCAGGTCGGCGAGGTCGATCTGAGCGTCGGGGCCGCCGTCGTTTCGGAAACCGTGACCACCAACGTCGGCGATGTGGTCGTCACCGGTCGCCGTCTGGTCGAGGTGCGTACGCCCGAGATCGCCACCAACGTCACCACGCAGCAGATCAACACCCTGCCGCAGATCAACCGCAACTTCCTGAATTTCGCCGCCCTGGCCCCCGGCGTCCGGGTCTCGGCCAACGAGCAGGAGCAGACCATCACCGCCGGCGGCCAGCGCGCGGAATCGGTCAACGCCTTCATCGACGGGGCCAGCCTGAAGTCGAACATCATCGACGGCGGCATCGCCGGCCAGGACGACAGCCGCGGCAACCCGTTCCCGCAGGCCGGCATCCAGGAGTTCCGGGTCGTCAGCCAGAATTTCAAGGCCGAGTACGAGCAGGCCTCGTCGGCCATCATCACGGCGGTCACCCGTTCGGGCACCAACGAGTTCCACGGCGAGGTGTTCGGCACCTACCGCGACCAGAATTTCATCGCCCAGGACGAGTTCGCGGAACGGCGCGGCGACGAGCAGGCCAATCTCGAGGTCAAACAGTACGGGGCGGCCTTGGGCGGGCCGATCCTCCGCGACCGCCTGCACTTCTTCGGCACCTACGAGCGCAAGGAGGAGGGCCGCGCCGCGGTCATCAACCTCGGCCGTCAGGACCAGCGCTTCGTCGACCAGTTCGGCCAGTACATCGGCACCTTCGGCGTGCCGTTCGAGGAGGACCTGTATTTCGGCAAGCTGAGCTGGCAGCCGGCGGACGAGCACCTGCTCGACCTGAGCGTCACCTGGCGCGACGAGTTCGACACCCGCAACATCGGCGGGGCCGACTCGGCCGAACGGGCGACGGAACTGAACCAGACCACCCTGACCATCAACGGCCGTCACCAGTGGCAAACCGACGTCTTCACGAACGAGCTGATCGTCACCCAGCGAGAGTACAACTACAATCCGCAGCCGGTGAATTTCTCCAGCTTCGGCGAGACCTACCGCCTCCACGAGACCGACACCGATCCGGGCGCGCCGGGCTTCCAGGTCAACTATTTCGGCGGAGTCAACATCATCAATCTCGGGGGCGCCGATAGCCGTCAGGACATCGTCGACGAGGTCCTGACCTTCCGGGACGACCTGACCTTCAACGAAATCGAGTGGAACGGCTTCCACACGATCAAGATGGGCGCCAAATTCTCGCGCCAGAACTATCAGGTGACCAAGGAGTTCGGGCGCAACCCGCTGTTCTACTACGACGTGGACGGGCGATCTGAACTTTCGGGCAGCACCACGGTCCCGTACCGGGTCGAACTGGGCAACGCCTTCCCGTCGGTCGACCTGACCAACAACGTCTACGGCCTGTACATCCAGGACGACTGGCAGGTCACCGACAAGCTGGAGCTGAACCTCGGCATCCGCTGGGACTATGAGGACAACGCCAACAACAACGACTACGTCACCCCGCAGTCGGTGATCGACGGGCTGAACCAGTGGATCGCCTCGACCGACGGCGGCAAGCCGGCCGGCTACGCCCCCAGCTGGTTCGACGTCAACGACTACATCGCCACCGGCAACAACCGCGACCCCTTCGCCAACGCCTTCCAGCCGCGGCTCGGCTTCTCGTATGACGTCTTCGGCGACCGCTCGACGGTGATCTTCGGCGGGGCTGGGCGCTATTATGATCGCGTCCAGTTCAACTTCTCGTTCGACGAGATCGTCAAGCCGTTCGACTTCCGCCAGAACGTCTTCTTCTCGACCACGGGACGGCCGCCGGGCGTGGCCAGCGGCAATGCGGGCGACCCGATCCTGTGGGACGAGTCCTACCGCACCGTCGAGGGGCTGGACGCCCTGCTCGACACCATCCCGGCCAAGGGCGAGGCCTTCCTGCTGGCCAACGACTTCGAGCCTCCGCGGACCGACCAGTTCAACATTGGCGTGCGGCAGCGTCTCGGCGACTGGCAGACCGAACTGACCCTGGCCTACGGCAAGACCGAGAACGAGTTCACCTGGCAGTATCTGAACCGCTGCCGCGAGCCGCTGTACGGCAACGACGGCGACGGCTATGGCGATCACGGCGGCTTCTGCGGACCGAGCGGCTCCAACCCGTACCGCGCCTACCTGGTCTCGGACCACAACAAGGAGCGGGAGTTCACCGCCCTCTATCTGAAGGCGGACAAGCCCTACACGCGGGAGTCGGGCTGGGGCTTCAACCTGGCCTACACTTGGTCGGAGTCGCTGCAGAACGGCGGCAACGACAATTTCTGCTTCGACTGCTTCTCGATCGAGACGTCGCCGATGCGCTCGTCGGCCAATGACGAGACGCACCGCATCGTCGCCAACGGCATCGTTGACCTGCCGTGGGACTTCCAGCTGTCGGGTATCCTGACCCTGGGCTCCGGTTCGCCGTTCAACGTGTTCGACGGCTCGGGTTCTCAGTTCTACTTCCGGCCCTACGCCAGACGGCCGGAGAAGTACGGCTTCCTGCTGCCGGACGCCTTCGCCTACCGGAACCTGGACCTGCGCCTGACCAAGAATTTCGAGGTCTTCAACGGTCAGGAGCTGTCGCTGTTCGTGGACGCCATCAACGTCTTCAACTTCGACAACTACACGGGCTTCGACGGCGGCACGGGTTCGGCGACCAATCCGAACCCCAATTTCGGACGGCCGTCAGCGATCCTGTTCCCGACCCGGACCTTCCAGGTGGGGATGCGTTACAGCTTCTGACGCCGGACGCATTTGCCGCCGCTCCCCGGTTCCGGCCGGGGGGCGGCGGCCTTCCGATCGCTCCGGAGCAACAGTATGAAAGGGGCCGCCATGGATCGCCGCCATTTCCTGACGGGAGCCTCGCTCGGCGCCCTCGGCCTGTCGGCCTGCGCCGGCTGGCCGGGCGCGCCCTCGAGCGGCGGCCGGGTGCTGGACCCCGAGGTCGAGGACCTGCAGGAACGGACCTTCCGCTGGTTCGTCGACACCACCAACCGCGCCAACGGTCTGACCCCGGACCGCTGGCCGAAGAAGACCTTCGCCTCGATCGCCGCCGTCGGCTTCGCCCTGACCTGCTGGCCGATCGGCGTGGAGCGCGGCTGGATGACGCGCGAGGAGGCGCGCGCGCGCACCCTGATCACCGCCCGCTTCTTCCATGACGCGCCGCAGGGGCCCGAGCCGACCGGGGTGACCGGCCACAAGGGCTTCTTCTACCACTTCCTCGACATGGAGACCGGGCTTCGCTACCGTGACACCGAGCTGTCGACCGTGGACACCACCCTGCTGCTGGGCGGCCTGCTCTACGCGGCGCAATGGTTCGACGGCGACCACCCGGACGAGGCCGAGATCCGCCGGCTGGCCCAGGCCGTCTACGAGCGGGTCGACTGGAGCTTCGCGGTCGTGCGTCCGAACCGCATCTCGATGGGCTGGCGCCCCGAGCGCGGCTTCGAGCGCGCCGACTGGAACAGGTACAACGAGGGCATGCTGGTCCTGCTGCTGGCCATGGGCAGCCCGACCCACCCGCTGCCGGGCGCGGTCTGGGAGGAGTGGATGTCGGTCTACGACCAGAGCTGGACCGACGAGTGGGGCCCGGCCCATCTGCATTTCGCGCCGCTGTTCGGTCACCAGTACAGCCATATGTTCGTGGACTTCCGCGGCATCCACGACGCCTTCATGCGCGGCAAGCAGGCCGGGATCCCGGGCTTCGACTATTTCCAGAACAGCGTCCGGGCGGTGCAGGCGCAGCGCAACTACGCCATCCGCAACCCGATGGGCTGGGCCGGCTATTCGGCCGACGTCTGGGGCCTGACCGCCTGCGACGGGCCGGGCGATTTCCGGCAGGTGATCGACGGGCACGAGCGGCAGTTCTTCAGCTATTCGGCGCGCGGCCCGGGCGAGCGGGACGACGGCACCCTCGCCCCGACGGCCGCGCTGGGCGCCATGCCCTTCGCCCCGGCCGAGGTCACCGCCTGCCTGAAGGCGATGAAGGCCCGCTACGGGGCCGGAATCTACGCCGAATACGGCTTCCTCGACGCCTTCAATCCGACCCTGGCCGAGACCGACCAGACCCTGCAGCACGGGCGGATCGTGCCGGGGGTCGGCTGGGTCGACGGCGACTATCTGGGCATCGACCAGGGACCGATCGTCATCCAGATCGAGAACCACCGCTCCGACGCCGTCTGGAAGCGGATGCGGGGCGAGCCGAACCTGATCCGCGGCCTGAAACGGGCCGGGTTCGGCGGCGGCTGGCTGGATCGCGCATGACAGAGGCGCGGCCGGACCGGCGGACGACGCTCGGCCTTCTGGCCGGGGCGGCGGCCCTGGGCGCGACGGGGAGTCTGGCCGGGTGCGGCCGGCGCGACGACGGGACCACCCGCCTGACCTTCTGGGCCATGGGCAACGAGGCGACCCACGTCCCGCGGATCCTGCCCGAATTCGAGCGGCTGAATCCCGGTATTGCGGTCGACGTCCAGGCCCTGCCGTGGACCGCGGCGCACCAGAAGCTGTTGACCGCCTATGCCGGGAATTCCCTGCCGGACCTGAGCCAGGTGGGCAACACCTGGGTGTCCGAGATGACCGCCATCGGCGCCCTGAGCCCGACGCCCGCCTTCGCCGCCGACCTGCTGACCGATCAGTTTCCGGCGGTGCTGGAGACCAACCGGATCGGCGGCCGGTTGTTGGGCGTGCCGTGGTATGTCGACACGCGGCTGATCTTCTACCGCTCGGATATTCTGGCGCAGGCGGGCTACGAAGCCGTGCCGCCGACCTGGGCCGGCTGGAAACAGGCCATGCACGCCGTCAAGCGGGTGGCGGGCCCCGACAAATTCGCCGTCCTGCTGCCGGTCAACGAGTTCGAACAGCTGCTGACCTTCGGCCTCCAGGGCGACGCACCGCTGCTGAGGGATGAGGACACCCGGGGCAATTTCTCCAGTCCGTCGTTCGTGGCGGCGCTGGCCTTCTACAAGAGCCTGTTCGACGAGGGGCTGGCGCCGGTGGCCTCGGCGGCGCAGATCGCCAATGTCTGGACCGAGTTCGAGCGCGGCTGGTTCAGCTTCTATTTCTCGGGGCCGTGGACCATCGGCGATTTCCGCGACCGGCTGAAGCCGGGGACGCGCTGGATGACCTCGGGCGTGCCGGGGCCGACCGGACCGGGAGCGTCGGCCCCGGGCGGATCGTCGCTGGTGGTCTATCGCCATTCGCCGCATCAGGAGGCGGCGTGGAAACTGGTCCGCTACCTGTCCGATCCGGCGGTGCAGGCGCGGTTCAACGTCATCAGCGGGGACCTCCCCGCCCGGCCGAGCGCCTGGGCCGCGCCCGCCGTGGCGAACGACCCCTATATCGCCGCCTTCAAGGGCCAGCTGGCGCGGGCCGAGGCGGTGCCCAAGGTGCCGGAGTGGGAGCGGATCGTCACCGAGATGCAGGTCGTCGCCGAGCGCATGGTGCGGGGCGAATACACGCCCGAGACCGCCACCGCGGAGATCGACCGCCGCGCCGACCGCCTGCTGGAGAAGCGGCGCTGGATGCTGGAGCGGGGGCGGGCGGAATGAGGATCGCTTGCGTGTATCCTTCTCCCCTCGAGGGAGAAGGGTCATGACAATGGAAGCCGCCGTCATCGCCAAGCCCGTGCGGCGGGCGGACGGCGCGCCCACGCGGGAACGCGCCGCCTGGGGCTTCGTGGCGCCGGCGCTGATCGCCATCGCCGTCTTCTTCGCCCTGCCGGTGTGCGCGGCCCTGCTGCTCAGCCTGACCGATTTCGACATCTACGCCCTGGCGGACCTCGGCAATGTCCGTTTCATCGGCCTGCGGAACTATGAGCGGCTGCTGGGCAATCCGCTGTTCTGGACGGCGATGAGGAACACCGGCCTGTTCGCCGCGCTCGGCGTGCCGCTGTCGATCGCGGCGTCGCTGGCGGCGGCGGTCATCCTCAACGCGCGGGTGGTGAAGTGGCGGCCGCTGTGGCGGGTGATGTTCTTCGCCCCCTTCGTGACGACGCTGGTGGCCACGGCGGTGCTGTGGAACTATCTGCTGCACACCCGCTACGGCGTGATCAACTGGGCGATATCGGCCGTGGGCCTGCCGCCGGTCGACTGGCTGGGCCAGCCGGAGACCTCGATCCCGGCCATACTGATGTTCGTCGTGTGGAAGATATTCGGCTACAATATGCTGATCTTCCTGGCGGTTCTTCAGACCGTCCCGGACGATCTGTACGAGGCGGCGCGGATCGACGGGGCGGGGCCGTGGACGCGGTTCACGACCGTGACCCTGCCGGCCATCGCCCCGACCGTGCTGCTGGTCTCGATCATCTCGGTGGCCGGCTTCCTCCAGCTGTTCGCCGAACCCTATGTGATGACCCAGGGCGGCCCGGCCCAGTCGACCGTAACGGTGCTCTACTTCATGTACGAAGAAGGTTTCAAATGGTGGAATCTGGGTTCCGCCAGCGCCGTGGCCTTCGTGCTGTTCCTGTGCATCCTGGCGGTGACTCTGGCGCAGCTGGCGGTGGCCAAGCGGATGGGGGCCTACGAATGAGCGGCCGCCGACTCCGCACCCTGCTGCTCAACCTGGCCGTGGCCTTCGTCGCCCTGCTGGTGCTGTTCCCCTTGGCCTGGATGGTGTCGGTCAGCTTCATGTCGACGGGCGAGGCGGCGACATTCCCGCCGCCGCTGTGGCCGAAGACCTGGACGCTGGAGCACTATCGCGACCTGTTCGTGACCCAGGGCATGGGCCGCTACCTGGGCAACAGCCTCGCCCTGGCGACGCTGGCGACCGGGCTGGCGCTGCTGTTCACCGTGCCGGCCGGCTACGCCTTCGCCAAGCTGCGCTTCCGCGGGCGCGAGCGGCTGTTCCAGCTGCTGGTCGCGGCGCTGGTGGTGCCGGCCCAGATCGGCACCCTGCCGCTGTTCCTGATGCTCAAGGGGGTCGGCCTGGTCAACACCTGGGCCGGGGCGCTGGTGCCGTGGCTGGCCTCGATCTTCGGCCTGTTCCTGGTGCGGCAATACGCCCTGTCCATCCCCGACGAGATGCTGGAGGCGGCGCGCATGGACGGCGCGTCCGAGGGTCAGATCTTCCGCCGGGTGGTTCTGCCGACGTTGCAGCCGATCATCGTCACTCTGGCCCTGTTCGTCTTTCTCGGCAGCTGGAACGACTTCCTGTGGCCGCTGATCATCCTGACCGACCAGTCGAACTACACCCTGCCGGTGGCGCTGGCGGCCCTGTCGCGCGAGCATGTGCAGGATATCGAGATGATGATGGCCGGGGCGGTGATCACCGTCGCCCCGGTGCTGATCCTGTTCCTCGCCCTGCAGCGCTACTACATCCGCGGCATGCTGGCCGGCAGCGTGAAGGGATAGGGCGCCGTCAGTCGCCGTAGCCGTCGTAGCGCTGGCTCCGGGCGAGGTTGCCGAATTTGGTGGTGTCGGCGTCGAAGGACAGTTTGACGATGCCTATGGGGCCGTGGCGCTGCTTGCCGATGACCACCTCGGCGACGTGACGCAGCCTGTCCATTTCCTCCATCCACTGGAGATGCTCGGGAGAGCCTTCCGTCGGCATCGCGCGTTCCTTGTAATAGCTCTCGCGGTAGACGAACATGACGCAGTCGGCGTCCTGCTCGATCGAGCCGGATTCGCGCAGGTCGGACAGCTGGGGCCGCTTGTCCTCGCGCTCCTCGACCTTGCGCGACAGCTGCGACAGGGCCAGGATCGGCACGCTCAGCTCCTTGGCCAGGGCCTTGAGGGCGCCGGTGATCTCGGACACCTCCTGCACCCGGTTCCGCTGGCTGTTGATGTCTCCGACCGTGACCAGCTGCAGATAGTCGACGATGATCAGGTCGAGGCCGTGCTCCATCCGCTTCAGGCGACGGGCCCGGGCGGCCAGCTTGGACATCGACAGGCCGCCGGTGGCGTCGATGAACAGCGGGCTCTCGCCGATCTCCACGGCGGCGTCGCGGATGCGGCCGAAGTCGGCGGCGTCGATCTCGCCCTTGCGCAGCTTGTCCGACGACACGCCCGAGGCGTCGGCGAGGATACGCATGGCCAGCTGTTCGGCCGACATTTCCAGCGAGTAGAAGGCGACCACGCCGCCGCTGACGGTCTTGCGGCCCTCGGGCGTCGGCTCCCAGCGATAGTTGCGGGCGACGTTGAAGGCGATGTTGGTGGCCAACGCGGTGTTGTGGGTGACGATGAAGTCGTCGGTTACATAGGTGCGTGACGGGTGGGTCACGGCGATGCATTGGGCCTGGGCTACCCGGCTCGTTTCGATCGAGGCGAAGGTGAGGCGTTTTTGGCGGCGTCGTTCGACCAACCGCGAACGCTTGCGCTCGAGGCCGGCGAACAATGACGAGTCTGGATGCTGGATGTTGCACACGAAGGCGGGAAGGCCGGCGCGTTGCTCGCCCTTGTAGCGGTAGCGCGGCGACTTGGCGGCGATGGTGCAGACGCCTCCGAGCGATCGCACCAGTGTCTGGATGTCGTGGGCCAGCCGTCGGCTGGAGGTGCAAAGGCGGATGCTGCCCCACGCCTCCACCCAACCGTCCGTGTCCATCAGTCCACGCAGCAGGGCCGTGCGGTCGGCCTTCGGCGCCGTCAGGTAGGGAGCGGGAAGAAATTTGGCCTCGCTGCGCAGTCCCCACAGACCCAGGGTGACGAGCGCTTCCTTGAGCGGATTGGGCACGACACCCTGGACGCCTTTCTGATGATGCGGCGTCGATTGGATGATTCGATGGTCGTAGCCGCCGGCGGCGCGGAGTTCGAAGCCTGATCCGAGCCGAGCTTCCAATTCGGCCAGCATGGCGTCGTCCGCCGTGGAGAACATGGCCGAGCCGCCGGAAAGCTTTCCGTCTCCGAGCAGCGCACCCAACACCCACGGATCGACCGGAAGTGCCGCTTCAGCGCCAAAGTCGCCCAGGAACGGGTCGATCCAGAGCCGCCCACGGTAACGGACGCGCGCCAGCTTGTCGGCGATTTGGGCGGTGCTCAGGACGCGGGGGGCTGCCCAATCCCTGTAGTTCACCCGCCACAAATGCTCGGCGCAGCACTCGGTCGAGCGTCCATCCGAAAACGTCACCCGGTAGATTTGGCGTTCGCCCTGGGGAAAGACGCCGCTGACCATGGACGGTTCGCCGTCCTGAGAGGCCAATCTGTCGCCGGGCCGGATATCCCCCATGGCCTTCCAGCCGCCCAGCGTCAGAACCTTCGCGTCCAGCGGCTGGGCCTTCCCCATCGAGGGCCTGCCGGCGAGGATCAGCAGGTCGGAGGGGTGCAGGCCGCCCAGCTTCTGGTCGAGGTCGTCGAGGTGGGTGGCCAGGCCGGCCAGCTTGCCGTCGCGCTGATAGGCCTCGGCGGCCATCTGCACCGCGCCGGACAGGGCGCTGGAGAAGCTGACGAAGCCCGACGACGGCTTGCCGGTCTCGGCCAGGGTGTAGAGCCGCTGTTCGGCGCTCTCGATCTGGTCGATGGCCGCGGTCTCGGGCTGGGGCGCCTCCCTGATGATCTCGCCGCCGATGCGGATCAGGTCGCGGCGCAGGGCCAGGTCGTAGACCACGCGGGCGTAGTCCGGAGCGTTGGCCGCCGGCGGGGCCCGGTCGACGAGGTCGGCGAGGTAGCGGAGCCCGCCGAATTCCTGGAAGGCCGGGTCCTGCTTGAACCGCTCCATCAGTATGGTCGGCTCGGCCAGCAGACCCTGGCGGACATGGTCCTCGATAGCGTCGTAGAGCCGCTGGTGGAAGGGTTCGTGGAAATGGCTGCCGCGCAGGCGGTCCGAGAGCCGTTCGAACGCGGCGTTGTCGAACATCAGACTGCCCAGCAGGGCCTGCTCCGCCTCGAGGTTGTGGGGCAGGGAGGGGATGGACGACGGGTCCATCGAGGGGAAGGAGACGGGAGCGAGGGCGTTCATCGGGGTCATGTCTTACCCATGCGCGCGCCCTGCGTCAGTCGCGGACGCATGGGCGCCTAGGGATAAGTTCGAGCGATTGTGGGCAGTCCCGAATTCCGTAGCCGGATCAGTTGACGGCTCAGTCCGCGCACGGGCAGCGGGACGCCATCCAGGCGCGGATGCCGTCGGTGACGGTCATGGAGCTCGCCGTGGAATGTGCGGCCGATCAACGGCAGGCGGCGCGGGCGGAGGTCGCCGCCCGCGCCACCCGATCACCAGTTCAGGCCGATCCGGGCGTAGACGAAGCGACCGTTGAAGCCGAACGGCGAGTAGAAGGGGAAGCCCAGCACGCCGTTGGCGTTGAGGGTGGCCGGGACCGCGTCCGGATACTCGTCGAAGGCGTTGTCGACGCCGAGCGCCAGGGTGATCCGCTCATTGGGCTGGAAGCGGCCCTCGAAGTCGGCCACGGTCTTCGCCCCGGTCGAATAGTCGTTGGCCGGCGTGCTGCCGGGCTGGACGACATCGCCGTAGTAGGTGGCCCGCGCCGTCAGGCCCCAGCGCCCGTACGACCAGTCGGCGTTGGCCGAGACCTTGGTATCCGGCGTGCCCTGCTGGATGGTCTCGATCCGGCTGCGGGCGAACAGGGGCGGGACCGGGTTCAGCACCGAGGACGAGGTCGGGATGCGGGTCACCTCGACGTCGTTGAAATTGGCCGCCACGGTGAAGTCCCAGTCGCCGTACGCTGCGGTGTCCAGCCGGTAACGGCCGACGATGTCGACACCCTGGGTGGTGGTGTCGACGCCGTTGAGGAAGAACCGGGCCGCCTGCACGCCGAGGGGGTCGAGCAGGGAGGCGACCTGCGGGCTGAAGCCGCGGCTGATGTTCTCGGACAGGACGATCTGGTCCTCGATCTCGATGCGATAGGCGTCCACGGTCAGGTCGAAGTCGCCGAGACGGATCACCGTGCCGAAGGTGTAGTTGACCGAGGTCTCGGCATCGAGCGGCTGCGCGCCGAGCGCCGCGGCGACCGGGTGGGTGGCGGGGAAGGCGCCGGTCTCGACCACCGCGCCGTTCTGGATCACCGACGCCGTCGAGGTGAAATGCGACTGCTGCAGGGACGGAGCGCGGAAGCCGGTCGAGACGGAGCCCCGCAGGGCGAAGGCCGGCGTGAAGTCGTAGCGGGCGGACAGCTTGCCGGTCGTGGCGGTCCCGAAATCGGAATAGTCCTCGAACCGCACGGCGCCCGCGACGGTGAACTGGTCGGTCACCGGCGCCTCGACGTCGAGATAGACGCCGACCGCGGTGCGATCCTCGTCGACCTCGTTGGAGGGCTGGAAGCCGACGAAGCCCTGGGCCCCGCCGGCGAGGGCGGTGTTGCCGCCCAGGGGGCCGCGGTCCCAGGACTCCGGCTGGCCGGCCTCGATCTGATAGCCTTCGCGGCGCGCCTCGAGACCGACGGCCACGTTGAGCGGTCCGTACAGTCCCACCTCGTACCGGCGCGCCAGGTCGGCGCCGAACACCAGCTGGTCGTAGATCAGGGCGCCGGAGTCGAAGCTGGTCGGCGACGCCCCGCCATACGTGGAGTTCAGCGAGTTCTCGGTCCGGAAATCGAGGGCGTTGCGGCCATAGACCAGGTTGAAGTCGGCGTCCCAGCCGCCGATACCGCCGCGCACCCCGCCCGCCAGCGACAGATCCCGCGAGTTGACGGCGATCAGCGGCAGGAAGCCGTCCGGGTAGATCGCCGGGACGTTGTTGGTGTTGTTCGGCAGACGCGGGAAGGCGGCGCTTTCGCTCTCCCGGTCCTGGTATCCGGCCCAGCCGTAGGCTTCCCAGCCGCTCCCGAGCGGCTTGCCCGCGTTGGCGAAGACCGTCCACTGATCGACCTCCGGGTCGCCGAAGCGGGCGGTCACGGCGTTGGGCGTGACGCGCGGATCGAGGTCCGAGCGGTTGGTCGGATCACGACTGACCAGTTCGGCGCTGAGGGTCACGAAGCCGTCGCCCCCGAGCGCGAAGCCCTGCCAGACGGAAGCGGTCAGGGAGGCCCCGTCCTGCTCGTCCCGCTCCGTCCGGGCGGTGTCCACGGTCGTGTAGTACTGACCGGCGGTGAAGGTGGCGCCGCCGCCGCTGTCGGCCTCGCGCAGGCGCAGGTTGATGACGCCGGCGATGGCGTCCGAGCCGTACTGGGCCGAGGCGCCGTCGCGCAGCACCTCGATCCGGTCCAGGGCGCCGGTCGGGATGGTGTTCAGGTCGACGGCGGCCGAGCCGCGCCCGACCGAACCGTTGACGTTGACGAGAGCCGAGGCATGCCGGCGGGCGCTGTTCACCAGCACCAGCGTCTGGTCGGGCGACAGGCCGCGCAGCGTCGCGGGGCGGATAGAGTCGGTGCCGTCGGTGACCGCCGGCCGCTGGAAGGTCAGCGACGGCACCGACTGGGCGAGCGCCGAGGCGAGTTCGGTCGTGCCGCGGTTCTGGAGGTCCTCGGCGGTGACGACGTCGACCGGGGAAAGGGTGTCGAGGCGGGAGCGGTTCGGCGCGCGGGTGCCGGTGACGATGACGTCCTCGACGCCGGTTTCGGGTTCTTGCGGAGCGGTTTGGGCCAGAGCGGGCGCGGCGCCGGCGAATGCGGCTCCCGAGGCGGCGGCCAGCAGGAGCAGGCGGTAGGACGTGTTGGCGTGGGTCATGTTTCGATCTCGATGAGACGCAGGGGTCCGCGCGGCGTCGCGCATGGCGATCGCCGGGTCGGCCTCTGCTGTTGTTGGACGTCAGATATGGCGCGGGCGCCGGTCGGTCAGCCGTTTACGCGAACGTCGACATCGCATCGGGCCGGTGCATCGCGGGCGGAGGCCGGCGGCCAGGGCGAACGGGTCAACAGTCGTAAGGTCACGCATCGTCATCTCCCGCCAGATCGAAAACTGCATCGGTGACGAACGGGGGAATCGGGGACGGACCCCTGTCCCTCATCTGCCGCGACCCTGAAGGGTCCCGAAGGAGTTGGCACCTTACGGAAATCCGCAGGTTGCCCCGGTGTCGCTGGGCCTGATCCCTCGACCGGTCTCGATGAGCACCTGCGATATTGCGTTGCGACATAAACGCGTCAAGGGCATGGCGGAAAAAAGTTCGGCGGCGCGGAGTTTCCTCCACGCCGCCGAATGGCATCAGATTCGCAGAAGGACTCAGGCTTCCGAGCCGAGGCCTTCCTGCTGGCCGGCGCCGCCGGCGATCATGTCCTGCGCCGCTTCCATCGCTTCCGCGCGGTCCTGGTCATAGGCGGACTTGATCACGTCCTCGCCCCTGGCCTGACGCTCGGCCTCGTCGGCCGAACGGGCCACGTTGATCTTGACCGTGGCGGTGACCTCGGCGTGCAGGCGGACCAGCACTTCGTGGACGCCCAGGGTCTTGATGGCGGTGTTGAGCACGACCTGCGAGCGCTCGACCTTGCCGCCTTCGGCCTGGACGGCCTCGGCGACGTCGCGGCCGGCGACCGAACCGTACAGCTGACCGGTCTCGCCCGCCTGGCGGATCATGACGTAGGTCTGGCCGTCGATCTTGTCGGCCACCTTCTGCGCCTCGGCCTTGTTCTTCTCGTTGCGGGCCTCGATGGCGGCGCGCTCGACTTCGAAGGCCTTCAGGTTCGCCGACGTGGCCCGACGGGCCTTGTCGCGCGGCAGAAGGAAGTTGCGGGCGAAGCCGTCCTTGACGGACACGACGTCGCCGATGGCGCCGAGGTTCTCGACGCGTTCAAGCAGAACGACCTTCATATCACTTCACCACATAGGGCAGGAGGGCCAGGTAGCGGGCGCGCTTGATGGCCTTGGCCAGTTCGCGCTGCTTCTTCTGGGAGACGGCCGTGATGCGCGACGGGACGATCTTGCCGCGCTCGCTGATGTAGCGCTGCAGCAGCTTGACGTCCTTGTAGTCGATCTTCGGGGCGTTGGCGCCGGAGAACGGGCACACCTTGCGGCGACGGTAGAAGGGGCGGCGGGCGGGGCCGGAGCCGGCCGGCGCGCCCGGCGACGGGGCAGTCGTATCGGTCATGTTCCGGATTCCTATTCAGCGACTTCGGCGGCGTCTTCGCGCGGGGTGCGCTCACGTTCGCGTTCGCGCTCGCGTTCGCGGCGGGCCAGCAGCGGCGACAGTTCGAGGTCGAGTTCCTCGACGCGGACGGTCAGCCAGCGCAGCACGTCCTCGTTGATCGACAGCTGACGCTCGACCTCGGCCATGGCGGCCGGCGGGGCGTCGACGGCGAGCAGCGAATAATGCGCCTTGCGGTTCTTCTTGACCCGATAGGTCAGGTTGCGCAGACCCCAGTACTCGATCTTGGCGACGGAACCGCCGCCAGCTTCGATCAAGCCCTTGATGGTGTCGTTCAGCGCTTCGGCCTGTTGCGCGCTGATGTCCTGGCGCGACATGACCGTGTGCTCGTAAAGAGCCATGCGGTGGTCTCCCTTGGGGGGCGTCGGCGCGGGGGGACCGGGTAAGTCCTGTCCCACGATGGCTCCTGAAGCGGCGGCCGGAATGACTTCCCGGACCCTTTGGAACTCCGCCTCAGGACCGAAGCCCTGGAAAGGCGGCGCGTATAGGGGAAAAGCGGCCGCCCGGCAAGGCTGCGGCGCCGAACGTTCCGTGGGCGGGCGGCGTCTACTGCGGCCGGATGACCATGCAGGTGACCCGGCGCTCGGCCAAGGCGGCGCAGGCGGCCTGGGCGGCCTGTTCGCTCATGCCCGTGAAGCGCGAGCGGTACCAGCCCTCGGCGTCCTGGACGGTGCGTTCGGCGGCCGCGAAATGACCGCGGAAGCGGCGGTTGACCTCGGTCAGCCAGTTGCGGGCGACGCCCTCCTCGCGGAAGGCGCCGACCTGCACGGACCAGCGGCCGGCCGGCTGGCGCGCCGTCTCGCGGGCCGGCGGGCGGGGCACCGCCGGCGGGCCCGCGGCGGCGCCGTTCAGCGCGGCGGTGACGTCGACCGGACCGCCGGCGCGCATCAGCGAGGCGATGGTGCGGACCTCGGCCTGAGCCGGGGCGGCCAGAACCGGGGCGACCGGAGCGGGAGCGGGCGGGACGGGCGGCGGGGCCGGCGGCAGGGAGGCGTAGCTGACGGCCGTCGGGCCGGGCTCGGCCACGGCGTCCTGGCCGGCGACGGCGGCGTACTGGATCGGCCCCGAGGTCTCCGGGCCGAGGCCGAAGCCCTTCTGCTCGAAGAAGGTCTGGGCGACCTGGATCGGCTGGCCGGCGCGGCGCAGGCGCTCGACCTCGAAGCCGGTGTCCATCAGGGCGGCGACGTGGCTGTTGCGGCTGGCGGTCGAGCGGCCGCCGAGGACGATGGTGACCAGCCGGCGTTCGTCGCGGACCGCCGAGGCGGCGAGGTTGTAGCCCGAGGCGTTGGTGTAGCCGGTCTTCATGCCGTCGTAGCCCGGCTGGCTGCGCAACAGCCCATTGGTGTTGCGGTACTCCCGTCCGCCATAGGACCAGTCGTGCAGGCCGAAATACCTGTAATACTGCGGATAGTCGCGCATCACCGCCCGGGCCAGCACGGCCAGGTCGCGGGCCGAGGTGACCTGGCGGGCGTCCGGCAGGCCGTTGGGATTGACGTAGCGGGTCTGGGTCATGCCCAGCTCGCGGGCCTTGAGCGTCATCCGTGCGGCGAACCGGTCCTGCGAGCCGCCGACGTGTTCGGCGATGGCCATGGCCATGTCGTTGGCGCTGCGCACGGCCGTGGCCTTGATGGCGTCGTCGAGGGTGATGGTCTGGCCGGCGGCGAGGCCCAGCTTGGACGGCGGCTGGCTGGCGGCGCGCGGCGAGACGGTGATGACGTCGTCCAGCTTGACCTTGCCCTCGGTCAGCGCCTCGAAGGTCAGGTAGAGGGTCATGATCTTGGTGATCGAGGCCGGATAGCGGCGGCTGTCGGCATGGCGCGCGAACAGGACCTCGCCGGACTCGGCGTCGACGACGATGGCCGCGTAGCGGCTGTTCTCGGCCGACTGGGCCACCAGCGGCGGCGTCGTGGGCGTCACCGCCAGGGCGGCGACCACGACCAGAGACACGGTTCCACGGCGGATCAGGGCGAAAATCGACAAGCGCAGGCCTCATGCATTTCTAGGCGCGACGGCGACCCCACCCCGCGACGCTGACCAGAGCCTATCATGCGTCATCGGGGTTTCGTGAGGGTAAACAAGCCGTCAACGGATTTGTGAAGCGTTCTCTCCTGTCGGGTGAAGCCGCGCGCAGGTGACATTTTTGTGCAATGCACAAAATTCCTTGACCTCCCTTCGCACCTGCACCATATAGCGGTCTGTCGCGGTGGGATGTTCCTGCCGCGGGTTCATCTCAAGCGGCCAAGCCGCGACAGGTTCAGGAGAAATACCATGGCCGACAGCGCCGAAACCGTGAAGAAGACCGTCGAAACCGCCACCGCCCAGGTCAAGGCCTCGGCCGAGAAGGCCCAGGCCCAGGCCGAGAAATTCCAGGCCGCCGGCGCCCAGGCGTTCCGCGAAGCCGCCGACAAGTCGGTCGCCGGCCTGACCGAGCTGAACGTCGAGGGCAAGAAGAACCTCGAGGCCGTCGTCGCCTCGGCCACCGCCGCCCAGAAGGGCGTCGAGGCCCTGTCGGCCCAGACCGTGGCCTACGGCAAGAAGAGCTGGGAAGACGGCGTCGCCGCCGCCCAGTCGCTGGCCGCCGCCCGCTCGGTGCAGGAACTGGTCGAACTGCAGACCAGCTGGGCCAAGTCGGCCGCCGAGACCTATCTGGCCGAGGTCACCCGGATGACCGATGTGTTCACCGCCTCGGTCAAGGACAGCTTCAAGCCGATCAACGAGCGCGTCACCGCCTCGGTCGAGAAGTTCCAGGCCGCCCGCTGAGCCTGACGCGAGCGTAAGCGTACGGGGGCCTCCGGAGCGATCCGGGGGCCCTTTTCGATTCCGGCCCGGGCGTCACGCAACCTGTGACTGGACGCCGCTACAAATCAGGCCATCATCTCCTATCTGTCCATCGACTCCCCAAACACGGACAACGAATGCCGCCGTCACGCAAGGCCGGTGATCGGGAAGGAGGCCTCGGAGCCGCCACCGTCACCGAAACAAAGCCGAAGCTTCAGAAGCCCTCGCTGTACCGGGTGCTGATCCTGAACGACGATTACACGCCGATGGAATTCGTCGTCTATGTGCTGGAGCGGTTCTTCCAGAAGAGCCGCGAGGACGCCACCCGCATCATGCTGCATGTGCACCAGCATGGCGTCGGGGTGTGCGGCGTCTTCACCTATGAGGTGGCCGAAACCAAGGTCGCCCAGGTGGTCGAGACGGCGCGCCGCCACCAGCACCCACTGCAATGCACGATGGAAAAGGACTGAGAGGAACCTCCATGCCCTCATTTTCGCGTCCTCTCGAAGAGACCCTGCACCGCGCCGTCCACTATGCGAACGAGCGCCGGCACGAGTACGCCACCCTCGAACACCTGCTGCTGGCCCTGGTCGACGACCCGGACGCCGCCAATGTGATGACCGCCTGCAACGTCGACCTGGCCAGCCTGAAGACGGCCCTGACCCTCTATGTCGACACCGACCTGGCCGCCCTGGCCACCTCGGACGGCGAGGACGCCAAGCCGACCGCCGGCTTCCAGCGCGTCATCCAGCGGGCGGTGATCCATGTGCAGAGCTCGGGCCGCGAGGAGGTCACCGGGGCCAACGTCCTGGTCGCCATCTTCTCGGAGCGCGAGAGCCACGCCGCCTATTTCCTGCAGGAGCAGGACATGACCCGCTACGACGCGGTCAACTACATCGCCCACGGCATCGCCAAGAAGGCCGGCGCCGGCGAGACGCGCCCGGCCCGCGCCGCCAGCCCCGAGGACGCCGAGGACGCGGCCGCGGCCAAGACCGGGGGCGAGGCGCTCGAGGCCTATTGCGTCGATCTGAACGAGAAGTCGCGCCAGGGCCGCATCGACCCGCTGATCGGCCGCCAGGCCGAGGTCGACCGCTCGATCCAGATCCTGTGCCGGCGGACCAAGAACAATCCGCTGCTGGTCGGCGACCCGGGCGTCGGCAAGACCGCCATCGCCGAGGGGCTGGCCCGCAAGATCGTCCATCACGAGGTGCCGGAGGTGCTGGAGGGGGCGACCATCTACAGCCTCGACATGGGGGCCTTGCTGGCCGGCACCCGCTATCGCGGCGATTTCGAGGAGCGCCTCAAACAGGTCGTCAAGGAGCTGGAGACGCACGACAACGCCATCCTGTTCATCGATGAGATCCACACGGTGATCGGCGCCGGCGCGACCTCGGGCGGGGCCATGGACGCCTCCAACCTGCTCAAGCCGGCGCTGGCCTCGGGCACGCTGCGCTGCATGGGCTCGACGACCTACAAGGAGTACCGCCAGCATTTCGAGAAGGACCGGGCCCTGGCCCGCCGCTTCCAGAAGATCGACGTCAACGAGCCCACGGTCGACGACACGATCCGGATCCTCAAGGGGCTGAAGACCTCCTACGAAGGCCATCACAGGCTGCGCTACACCGACGCCGCCATCCGCACCGCGGTCGAGCTGTCGGCCCGCTACATGACCGACCG
>NZ_CALMZS010000177.1 GCF_937870815.1 uncultured Brevundimonas sp. | reverse complement strand
TATGACGTGATGAGCTCCAAACACCTGCGCGGCGACGTCAACTACGCCTGGCCCTCGGCCGAGATCGCCGTCATGGGCGCCAAGGGCGCGGTCGAGATCATCTTCAGGAAAGAGGCCGGCGACCCCGAGGCCCTGGCGGCGCGCGAGGCCGAATACAAGGAGAGGTTCGCCAATCCGTTCGTGGCGGCGGGGCTGGGCTATATCGACGACGTGATCATGCCGCACGGGACGCGGCGGCGGCTGATCCGGGCGCTACGGACGCTGAAGGGGAAGGTGATGGAGAACCCGTGGAAGAAGCACGATAATATTCCGCTGTGATTACGCTCGGCTTTGACCCCGGAGGTGGCGACGGTTTCGGCTGCGCGGTGATGACTGATGAGAGCTCCACGTCGGCCACTACAGGATCTGTGGATGAGGCCGTCGATTGGGTTGTGACGGAGCTCAATGGCCGCAGACCGGATGGAGCGGGGATTGACACGCTGCTGTTCTGGCAGACGACGCGGTCAGGGTGGCGGGGAGCGGACGAATATCTCCGGGCACGCTTTCCAGCGCGGCGGAATAGCGTCCTCTGTTCCAACGGCCTCTATGGGTCCATGGCGGTTCAAGGTGCCACGCTCGCGGTTCGATTGCGTGAACTCTGGCCCAATCTATTTTTGACCGAGACGCACCCGAAAGTTCTTTGGGAGCACCTCGCGGGCGGCATCCCGTACCCTCGACAACCAACCCTATCCCACCCTGGTGTCGTCTGGCTTACGGAAGCTCTCGAGGCGGAGATCCATCCCGCGAACGAGCATGAGTTCGATGCTTTGCTTTCTGGCTGGGCGGCTGATCGTGCTTGTCGCGGCATGTGGAAGCTCGACTTGGCGACGATCCAAGCTCGGAACCAGCGGTCGCCCAATGTCTCTTTGGTCGAGGACGTGCACTACTACTGGCCCGAGTGAGGTGCGACCAACCTGACCAACCTCCTCTTCCTCCGCGCCCGCGACCGCCTCCGCTCCCCCACGGCCGAGCAGGTGTTCGCGTCCCGCCCCGGCGTCGAGACCGCCTCCGCCGGCCTAGCGCTGACATGAAGCCGTGCAAGGGGATCGGGACGGGTTACCGCATCCGGACGTCTCCCGGCTCAGCCCTGACGGGCTGTCCGGGAGCGGAGCGAGCGGCCATCACGTCCCGGACAGCGCCTGTGGCGCTTCCGGGATGACAAGGGCGCGACGTCTCCGCACCCCAACGGTGGACAATGGCCCCCCTTGTCATCCCGGCCGCAGCGAAGCGGAGAGCCGGGACGGGACCTGCCCTCGCTCTGGCTCCTCCCGGACAGCCCGCTTGGGCTGAGCCGGGAGCCGGGTGGCGGCAATACCGATGGTGGGGGTTTTCCATCGACGCTTTCAGAACAGCCCCATGCAGCCTCCGGTATGACAGCGAGAGGCTTCGACCCCCCGTGCGGCCTCCGCCCGTCTCCCGGCTCAGCCCTGCGGCCTGTCCGGGAGGCTGAAGTGGAAGGGGCATCGCGTCCCGGATAGCGCCTGCGGCGCTTCCGGGATGACAAGGGACTTCTACCGGAAGGCGCACCCGCTTGACGCTTTGGCGGGAAACCTCACAGCTGTGGTCGGGGAGTCCTGGCAATGACTGACCACATCTACTGGGTCTACATCGTGGCGAGCGGGCCCTGCGGCTGGCTTTATGTCGGCATGACCAACGATCTGGTCCGGCGCATCGGCGAGCACAAGCACGGCCAGATCGACGGCTACAGCCGCGAACGCGGAACCGACCGCCTGGTCTGGTACGAGCCCCACCGCTACGTCGATCAGGCGATCCTCAGGGAGAAGCGCATCAAGCGCTGGCTGCGGCCGTGGAAATTCGCCCTGATCGAGGAGTCGAACCCCCGCTGGGCGGACTTGTATGGCGATCTCGTCGCGGGGGCCGGCGGATCCCGCCCCGGATAGCGCCTGCGTCGGCGGTTCGTCCAATGTCCCGCCCGGCTTCGTCTCCCTGATCGAAAACCTGATGATGATCGCCATGGCGGCGGCCCTGCCGGTCCCTCGGCCGAGCACCTGCGGCCCCGGCCGCCGGGCCGCCCGCCGCGGCAATGCGAAGCATGCGCACGGGACGCGTTGCCACGGGTCCGGCGGCACCGTATGCAGGGCCTCTCGGGGAACTCCATGTCTCGCCTGCTGCGCCTTCTCTGCCTGACGCTGGCCGTCGCCTTCATGGCGTCGCTGAGCCTGCATGGCCCGGCCGACGCCCTCGACCAGCTGGAGCACGTGGCCGACAGGGCCGCCGCCGCGCACGGGCTGGAGGTCTCCGGTCACGGCCATTCCGACTGCGGCGAGGAGGGCGAGGAGACCGCGCCGGGCCACCATCACCACAGCGCCGATTCCCATTCGTTCGCCGTCGCCGACCGGACCGGCGCGGATCTCGGCGTCGCCCGCAGCGCCCGGGCCGTCGACTGGCCGCAGGACCGTCTGCCGGCCGGGCTGGGAGCCGCCGGTCCCGACCAACCTCCGAAACGGACGCTGACGCTCGCCTGAGCCTGAGCGGACCGGTGCGTCCGCGTGTCAGCCATTCCCTTCGGAGACCACCGCCTTGAACATCAAACGTTCCGGTTCGGCCGGATCGTGGTCAGGCGCCGCAGCCGCAACCGCGCTCGGCCTGACCCTCGTGCTATCGTCCACGCCCGCGGCCCGGGCCCAGGACGCCCCGCCCGCCGCCGCCCGCCTGCTCGGCCTCGAGGAGGCCCTGGCCCTGGCGGCCCGCGCCGACCCGGCCCTGCCGGGGATGGAGGCCCGCCGGCGCGCCGCCGAAGCCGGGGTCCGCCAGGCCGACGTCCGCGCCAACCCGACCCTCGGCCTCGAGGTCGAGAATTTCGCCGGTTCCGGCCCGTTCTCGATCCTCGAACGGTCCGAGACGACGCTGAGCTACGAACAGCCGTTCGAGCGGGGCGGCGACCGCGCCGCCCGCGTCGGCCTGGCCCGCCGCGAGGGGGACCTGGTGCTGGCCCGCGAACGGGTGCGCCGCCTCGATCGCCTCGAACAGGTCCAGGCGGCCTGGGCCGAGGCCCTGGCCGCCGATGCGGCGCTGGCCATCGCGGCCGAACGGCTGGACCTGGCCGAGGGCTTCAGCGGCGAGGTCGGCCGCCGGGTCGCCTCGGCGCGGGATCCCCTGTTCGCCGGGGCCCGGGCCGAGGCCGAGCTGGCCACGGCGCGGCTGGCCTTCGACCAGGCCGGGATCGCCGCCCGGCTGGCGCGCGCCAACCTGGCGACCTTCTGGATGGGGGCCTCGAACTTCCGCCTCGATCCGGCCGCCTTCGACGACACCGCGGCGGCGCGGGCGGCGGCCGGCGACCTCGCCGAGGCCGATCTGGCCGTTCCGGGCGCCGAGCGCGACATCGCCATCGCCCGCGTCGGGGTGGAGCGCGCGCGCGCCGTGCCCGACGCGACCGTCAGCGTGGGGCTGCGCCATGTCTGGGACGAGGAAGCCGTCGCCCTGGTGGTCGGCGGCTCGATCCCCCTGGGCCGCTACGATCGCAACCAGGGCGCCATCGACATGGCCGAGGCCCAGCGCGCGGCGGCGGAAAGCGACCTGATCGCCGAACGCGCCGTCCGGGAGCGCGAGGTCGCCCGGCTTCAGGTCTCGCTCGCCGCCAAGGCCAGCGAGGCCGCGCGCATCGCCGGCGAGGTCATCCCCCAGGCGGAGCGCGCCGTCCGGCTGGTCCGCGAAGGCTTCAACCGGGGCGGCTTCACCTACAATGACGTCATCACCACCCAGACCGCCCTGCTCGACGCGCGGCAGCGTCGGGTCGAGGTGCTGAAATCCTTCCACATCGACCGCGCCCGCCTCGACCGGCTGACCGGCGCGCACGACCGCATGACGGTCGCGGAGACCACCCGATGAACCGCCTGAACCGGAACCGCCCGCGCTGGGCGAACCTGCTGCTCGCGCCGCTGGCCGCCCTGTCCCTGGGCCTGGCCGCCTGCGGAGGCGGCGAGACGTCCGCGGACCACGGCGACGGACACGGCGAGGCCGAAGCCGAGTTCGAGCGCGGCCCGCACAATGGCCGGCTGTTGCGCGACGGCGATTTCGCCGTCGAGATCACCATTTTCGAAACCGGCGTCGAGCCGCAGTTCCGCGTCTATGCCTATGAGAAAAACAAGCCGGTCGCGCCGCAGTCGGTTCAGCTGGCCATGGCCCTGACCCGGCTGGGCGGCCAGGTGGACCGTTTCAGCTTCCAGCCCCAAGGCGACTATCTGATGGGCAGCGGCGTCGTCACCGAGCCGCATTCGTTCGACGTGGCGGTGTCGGCGACCCACAAGGGGCAGCGTCACGATTGGCGCTACCAGTCGTATGAAGGCCGGACCACCATCAGTCGCGAGGCCGCCACAGCGGGCGGGGTGAAGGTCGAGCGGGCCGGTCCGACCGAGATTTCGGAAACGCTGGATCTGTCCGGCCGCATCGAGCTGCAGCCGTCGGGCCGCGGCGAGGTGCGGGCGTGGTTCCCCGGCCGGATCATGGCCCTGGGAGCGAATGTCGGGGACCGCGTGGCGCGCGGCCAGATCATCGCCCGCGTGGAGTCGTCCGAGAGCCTGCAGACCTACGCCATTCCGGCGCCGATCTCGGGCGTGGTGCTGGAGCGGCCGGCCAATGTCGGCGACGTGGCCGCGGACAATCCGATCTACGTCATCGCCAATCCGGCCGCGATCCAGGCCGAGTTCCACGTCTTTCCGCGCGACGCCGAAAAGGTGCGCTCGGGCCAGCGGGTGACGATCCGGAGCCTGGGCGGCGACATGACGGTGCAATCCACCCTCGACGCCTTCCTGCCCCTGACCGAGGTCGCGACCCAGACGGTCACGGCGCGCGCGCGTATCCCCAACCCGGATGGCTTCTGGCGGCCGGGCATGGCGGTCGAGGGCACGGTGGCCACCCGCACCACGGCCATCCCCCTGGCGGTGCGAACCTCGGCGCTTCAGCGCTTCCGCGACTTCACCGTGGTCTTCGCCCGCGTCGGCGACACCTATGAGGTGCGGATGCTCGAACTGGGCCGCCAGACGCCGGAATGGACCGAGGTGCTGGGCGGGCTCCGGCCCGGCGAGACCTATGTCACCGAAGGAGCCTTTCTCATCCGCGCGGACATCGAGAAGTCCGGCGCCTCGCACGACCACTAGGGGCGACGCGCCATGCTCGAACGCATCATCCACCTGTCCATCCGCCAGCGCTGGTTCGTGATGGCGATGGTCCTGGCCCTGTCGGTGCTGGGCGTCTGGAACTTCCAGCGTCTGCCCATCGACGCGGTCCCGGACATCACCAACGTCCAGGTCCAGATCAACACCGAGGCTCCGGGCTATTCGCCGCTGGAGTCCGAGCAACGCATCACCTTTCCGATCGAGACGGCCATCGCCGGCCTGCCGGGGCTGGAATACACGCGCTCGATCTCGCGCTACGGCCTCAGCCAGGTCACCGTCGTCTTCAAGGACGGCACGGACATCTATTTCGCGCGGCAGCTCGTCAACGAACGGGTCCAGTCGGCGCGCGGCCAGTTGCCCGGGGGACTCGAGCCTGAACTGGGGCCGATCTCGACCGGACTGGGCGAGATCTTCATGTACACCATCGACGCCGAGCCGGGGGCCCGCAAGCCCGACGGCGCGGCCTATACGCCGGAGGACCTGCGGACGCTGCAGGACTGGGTGATCCGGCCCCAGCTGCGCAACGTGCCGGGCGTCACCGAGGTCAACACCATCGGCGGCTTCGCCCGCGAGTATCACGTCACGCCGTTGCCGGACCGCCTGGCCGCCTTCGGCCTGACCATGAACGACGTGATCGAGGCCCTCGGCCGCAACAACGCCAACGTCGGGGCGGGCTATGTCGAACGCTATGGCGAGCAGTATCTGGTCCGGGTTCCGGGCCAGGCCAGCGGCATCGCCGACCTTGAAAGGGTCATCGTCGACGAGCGCCAGGGCGTGCCCATCCGCGTTGCGGACGTGGCCGACGTCATCATCGGCGAGGAGCTGAGAACCGGCGCGGCCACCCAGAACGGCCGCGAGGTGGTTCTGGGCACCGTCTTCATGCTGATCGGCGAGAACAGCCGGACGGTCTCCACCGCCGTGGCCGCGCGGCTGGAGGAGGCCAACAAGGCCCTGCCCGCGGGCGTCAAGGCGACGGCCACCTACGACCGGACCGACCTGGTGGAACGCACCATCGCCACGGTCGAGAAGAACCTGGTCGAGGGCGCGCTGCTGGTCATCGTGGTGCTGTTCCTGCTGCTCGGGAACATTCGGGCCGCCGTCATCACCGCCGCCGTCATCCCGATCACCATGCTGCTGACCATCACCGGCATGGTCCGGGGCGGGGTCTCCGGCAACCTGATGAGCCTCGGGGCCCTCGATTTCGGCCTGATCGTCGACGGCGCGGTGATCATCGTCGAAAACTGCCTGCGGCGCTTCGGCGAGGCGCAGCACGGCCTGGGCCGTCTGCTGACCCGCGACGAGCGGTTCCGCATCGCGGCCTCGGCGACCAATGAGGTGATCAAGCCCAGTCTGTTCGGCGTGCTGATCATCACCCTGGTCTATGTGCCGATCTTCGCCTTGACCGGGGTGGAGGGGAAGATGTTCCACCCCATGGCCTTCACCGTGGTGTTCGCCCTCACGGCGGCGCTGATCCTGTCGCTCACCTTCGTCCCGGCGGCGGTGGCCCTGTTCGTCAGCGGCAAGGTCGAGGAGAAGGAGAGTTTCCTGATGCGGGCGGCGCGGCGCTGGTATCAGCCGGCGCTCGACTTCGCCCTCAGGACGCGGGCCCTGATGGTCGGCGGCGCGGTGGTGCTGGTCCTGCTGTCCGGCCTGCTCGCCACGCGGCTGGGGGCGGAGTTCATCCCGAACCTCGACGAGGGCGACATCGCCCTGCACGCCCTGCGTATCCCCGGCACCGGCCTGGAGCAGGCCATCGGCATGCAGGGGCGGTTGGAAGCGCGCCTGACGCAGTTCGAGGAAGTCGACCGGGTGTTCTCCAAACTGGGCACGGCGGAGGTCGCCACGGATCCGATGCCGCCGTCGGTGGCGGACACCTTCATCATCCTGAAGGACCGGCGCGACTGGCCCGACCCGCGCCGGCCGCGGGCGGAACTGCTGGCCGAGATGCAGGAGGCGGTCGAGGCCATCCCCGGCAACAACTACGAATTCACCCAACCCATCCAGATGCGCTTCAACGAGCTGATCTCGGGGGTCCGCTCGGACGTGGCGGTCAAGGTGTTCGGCGACGACCTGGATCAGCTTCTCGCGAGCGGCGAGGCCATCGAGGCGGTCATGGCCGGCGTGCCCGGGGCGCAGGATGTGAAGGTCGAACAGATCACCGGCCTGCCCGTGCTCCAGATCACGCCGGACCGGGACGCCCTCGCGCGTCTGGGGCTGAATGTGGGGGACGTGCAGGATGTTGTCTCGGCCTCCCTCGGCGGCGCCGTCGCCGGCCAGATCTTCGAGGGCGACCGCCGTTTCGACGTGGTGGTCCGCCTGCCCGAGGAGATCCGGGGCAATGTGGACGCCATCGGTCGCCTGCGGGTGCCGTTGCCGGCCGGACGGGACGCCGACGGCGCCAGCGGCTTCGTGCCCCTGTCCGACGTGGCGGCGATTTCCGTGACCATCGGCCCGAACCAGATCAGCCGCGAACAGGGCAAGCGGCGGGTGGTCGTCACCGCCAATGTGCGCGACCGCGATCTCGGCTCGTTCGTGGCCGAGCTCCAGGATCGCGTCGGGGCGGAGGTGGAGCTTCCCGCCGGCTACTGGGTCAGCTACGGCGGCACCTTCGAACAGCTGATCTCGGCGTCGAGGCGGCTCCAGTTCGTGGTGCCCATGGTGCTGGCGCTGATCTTCGGCCTGCTGTTCACCCTGTTCGGCTCATGGAGGGACGCGGCCATCGTCTTTTCCGGGGTGCCGCTGGCGCTGACCGGCGGCGTCGCCGCCCTGGCGATGCGCGGGATACCGCTGTCGATCTCTGCCGGGGTCGGCTTCATCGCGCTGTCCGGCGTGGCCGTGCTGAACGGAGTGGTCATGCTGACCTTCATCCGCTCGCTCAGGGCCGAAGGACGGCCGCTCGAGGAGTCGATCCGGGAGGGGGCTCTCACCCGCCTCAGGCCGGTGCTGATGACCGCCCTGGTGGCCAGCCTCGGCTTCGTGCCCATGGCCTTCAACGTCGGGGCCGGGTCGGAGGTGCAACGGCCGCTGGCGACGGTGGTCATCGGAGGGATCATCTCGTCGACGATCCTGACCCTGCTGGTGCTCCCGGCCCTCTACCGCATGGTCCATCGCGAACGGGAGGCCGACCCCAACGCCTGGGATCGCGCCTGGCAGGGCGTGGGCGACCGGCTGAGCCGTCTGAGGGCCGGACGGCCGGCCTGAGCAGCAAGGGGAGGCCGGCTCCGGCCTCCCCGACCGCCCATGCAAGGAGCCGCGGCGGCGGGCGTTGAACCGGTCACCGCGCCGCCGACGTCAGCGCCCGGTCAGGGCCGCCCGCTCCTCCGCCGTCAGCAGCCGCCATCGCCCCTCCGGCAGGTCGCCGAGTTTCAGCGGCCCGATGCGCACCCTGAGCAGGTCGGCGACCTCCAGCCCGACCATCGCGCACATGCGCCGGATCTGCCGGTTGCGGCCCTCGCGCAGCACGAAGCGCAGCCGGCGCGGCTCCATCCGCTCGACCCGGGCCCGCTTCAGCACCCGGCCGTCCAGCATCAGGCCGTGGCGCAAGAGTTTCAGCTTGTTCTCGGTGACGTCGCCGGCGACCCGGACCAGATACTCCTTGTCGAGGTCCGATTCCGGCCCGATCACCGCCCGGGCCACCACTCCGTCGGACGACAGCAGCAGCAGGCCGCGCGAATCCTCGTCCAGCCGTCCGATCGGCGGCAGGGAGGCGTCCGCGGCCGGAACCGCGCCCTCGCCGATCCGGTTGGCCGCCGTCAGCAGGCGGACGGCCGGGACCTTGCCCGGCTCCGGCTGGCCCGAGACGTAGCCGACCGGCTTGTGCAGCACGATGGTGACGCCCTCGGCCAGCGCCGCCGCGGCCCGCTCGCCCAGAGTCAGGGTCTGCCCCGGCTGCAGCTTGCGGCCCGCGTCGGTGACCACCTCGCCGTCCACCGAGACCAGTCCCCCGGCGATCAGGGCGTCGGCCTCGCGCCGCGAGCAGATCCCGGCCTGGCCCATGAATTTGTTCAGCCGCACCGGCTCCGCCCCGTCCCAGGTCCGCGACAGGCTCATCCGGCCACCCGCCGGAACAGCAGCATCAGATTCTCGGCCGGCATCCCCGCCCGCCGCGTCAGCGCCAGTCCCTCGGCCTTCGCCGCCGCCGCCACCGCGTCCCGGTCGCGCAGCCCCCAGGCCGGATCGCGCGCCTTCAGGCTCCCGTCGAAGGCCGCGTTCGACGGGGCCAGCGGGACGTCGGCCTCGAGATACGGCCCATAGGTCGCCAGCAGGCCGCCGACCGGCAGCACCCGCCCGGCCAGCCGCATCAGCCCCTCGGTCGCCGCCCACGGGCTGATGTGGATCATGTTGATGCAGATCACCGCCTCGAACGGCCCCTGCGGCCACGCCGCCTCGTCC
The DNA here is from genome assembly GCF_937870815.1 of uncultured Brevundimonas sp. GTDB lineage: Bacteria > Pseudomonadota > Alphaproteobacteria > Caulobacterales > Caulobacteraceae > Brevundimonas. Next base: position 19,035 of record NZ_CALMZS010000177.1, on the reverse strand, counting down.
AGCACGTCCACGGCCAGCGGCGGGCGCAGGTTGGGCAGGCCGGCCGCCTCGGCCCAGGCCGCGATGCTGGCCCGCGCCGCGGCCGATGGATCGCTCGGCGTCCAGGTCAGGCCCGGCAGGGCTCCGGCGAAGGCGACGGCGTGCTCGCCTGATCCCGCGGCGATCTCCAGCACCCGGCCGCGGGCCGGCAGATGGGTCCGGAGCACGGCGAGGATCGGCGCCCGGTTGCGCGCCGCGGCGGGCGAGGCGAGGGCGCCCTCGGGCGTCGTGATGATCGCGTCCATGGTCCGCATGCCGGCTCCGATAGCCCCTGCGGAGCGCATCCGCGACCGGAAAAATGCCGTGGCGGCCGGGCGCAATCGCCGCGCGGGGTTGAAACTTGCGCCGGTTGACGCGACCTCCGCTTCGGTGTCATTCCCGCTGAAACATTGCGTGATCAGATATGCAGGGAGAGCCACGGCGGCGACAGATCGCCGGGCGTCGTTCAGGAGAGTTGAAGTGACCGCATCCGCGATCCCCGGTCTGCATCCGGCCCCCACCGCCCACGCCGGCCTCGTCGCCTGGGTCGAGCAGATCGCCGCCCTGACCCGGCCGGCCCGGGTCCACTGGTGCGACGGCTCCGAGGCCGAGAAGTCGGCCATCGTCGCCGACCTGGTCGCCCGGGGCACGCTCAGGGAACTCGACCAGACCCGGCGCCCCGGCTGCTACCATGCCGCCTCCGATCCGAAGGACGTCGCCCGGGTCGAAAGCCGCACCTTCATCTGCCCCGAGCAGGAGATCGACGCCGGCCCGACCAACAACTGGGCCGATCCGGTCGAGATGCGCGCCCGCCTGAACAGCCTGTTCGACGGCTGCATGGCCGGGCGCACCATGTATGTCGTGCCCTTTTCGATGGGCCCGCTGGGCTCGAAGATTTCGGCGCTCGGGGTCGAGATCACCGACAGCGGCTACGTCGCCGTGTCGATGGGCGTCATGACCCGGATGGGCCAGCCGGCCCTCGACGTGCTGGGCAAGGACGGCGTCTTCGTCCCGGCCGTTCACAGCCTCGGCGCGCCGCTGGCCGAGGGCCGGGCGGACGTGCCCTGGCCCTGCAACGACGAGAAATGGATCGTCCACTTTCCCGAGACCCGCGAGATCTGGTCCTATGGCTCGGGCTATGGCGGCAACGCCCTGCTGGGCAAGAAATGCTACGCCCTGCGCATCGCCTCGGTCATGGCCCGCGACGAGGGCTGGCTGGCCGAGCACATGCTGATCCTCAAGCTGACCGACCCGAAGGGCCGCGCCAAATACGTCGCCGCCGCCTTCCCCTCGGCCTGCGGCAAGACCAATCTGGCCATGCTCCAGCCGACCATTCCGGGCTGGAAGGCCGAGACCATCGGCGACGACATCGCCTGGATGCGCATCGGCGAGGACGGCCGCCTCCATGCGGTCAACCCGGAAGCCGGCTTCTTCGGCGTCGCCCCGGGGACCAGCCGCAACACCAACGGCAATGCGCTGGCCACCCTGGCCTGCAACACCATCTTCACCAACACCGCCCTGACCGCCGACGGCGACGTCTGGTGGGAAGGTCTGACCAGGGAGGCCCCCGAGGGTCTGATCAACTGGAAGGGCCAGCCGCACGACCCGGCCTCGGGCGAGCCCGCCGCCCATCCGAACGCCCGGTTCGCGGCGCCGGCCGGCCAGTGCCCGGCCATCGCGCCGGAATGGGAAGATCCGAAGGGCGTGCCGATCGACGCCATCCTGTTCGGCGGCCGCCGCGCCTCGGCCGTGCCCCTGGTCACCGAGGCCTTCGACTGGGACCACGGCGTGTTCATGGGTTCGTCGGTGGCCTCGGAAGGCACCGCCGCCGCCGAGAACGCCATCGGCGAGCTGCGCCGCGATCCCTTCGCCATGCTGCCGTTCTGCGGCTACAACATGGGCGACTATTTCGCCCACTGGCTGTCGATGAAGGAGCGCACGGACGCCGCGAAGCTGCCGCGCCTCTACTTCGTCAACTGGTTCCGCAAGAACGAGGACGGCCGATTCGTCTGGCCCGGCTTCGGCGACAACGCCAGGGTGCTGAAGTGGATCGCCGAACGGCTGGACGGCGAGGCCGAGGCGGTCGACACCCCCGTCGGCCGCGTCCCGACCCGGGGGGCTCTGGACCTGTCGGGCCTCGACCTGTCCGATTCCGACCTGTCGATCCTGCTCGACGTCGACGCCGCCGTCTGGGCCGAGGAGGCCGCCCTGATTCCGGAGTTCTACGAGAAGTTCGGCGACCGGCTGCCCGAGGCCCTCTGGGCCCAGCAGTCCGCCCTGGTCGCCCGGATCGAGGCGAGCCGCGCCGCCGCCATCGCCGCCGAATAGTCGCACCCGCGGCAAAGGCTTGCATTCGACCGCCGGCCGGTCGATCTGGTCGTCCGTGAGCTCTTCCCCTGATGTGATCGTCATCGGCGCCGGCGTGCTCGGCCTGTGCGCCGCCGCCGAACTGGCGGGACGCGGCCATGCGGTGACGGTGATCGACCGCGGCGGGCCGAACGCCAGCTCCGCCGCGGCCGGCATGATCGCGCCGGCCCTCGAATGTCTCTCGGACGAGGCGCGCCCGGACCGCGCCGCCCTGCTGACCCGCGCCCGCGATCTGTGGCCGGGGTTCGCCGTCCGCCACGGCCTGCCCCTGCACCGGGACGGCGTCGAATGGCGCGGCCCGGATCCCGACGCGGCCATCGCCCGCCTGCGGAGCTTCGGTTTTTCGGCCCGGCCGGTTCCGGGCGGCCTGTTCAGTCCGGACGACTGGCGTGTCGAGGTGGGGCCGGCCCTGCTGGCGCTGGCCCGCGCGTCCGGCCTGACGGTCGTGCGCGGCGCGGCCGCCCGGCTGGCGGCCACGGCCGGTCGCTGGCGGGTCGAGACCGCCGACGGCCGCAACTGGTTCCCCGCCACGGTCGTGCTTGCGACCGGGACCGCGACCCCGCTTTCCGGCCTGCCCGACAGGACCGCCGCCGCGGTCGCCGCGATCGAGCCGTTCCGCGGCCAACTGACCCCGGTCGCCGGGCCGAGCCCGCCGCACACGCTGCGCGCGCCCGGTCTCTATGTCGTGCCGGCGCCCGGGGGCATGGTCGTCGGCGCCACCATGGAGCGCGGCCGCCGCGACCTGGAGCCCGAGCCCGAGGTCTCCCGCCGCCAGGTCGAGGCCGGGCGGGCGCTGTCCGGCCTCGCCGGAACGCCGGGCCCTCCCCGGGTCGGGATTCGCGGCGGAACCGCCGACGGCCTGCCCCTGGCCGGTCCTTCCGGGGAGGCGGGGCTGCACCTCGCCCTGGCGCCGCTGCGCAACGGCTGGCTGCTCGGTCCGCTGGTCGGGGCGGTGGTCGCCGACGCGGTCGAGGGCAGGCCGCCCGGCGCGGACGCGGCCGCCCTCGACCCGCTCAGATACGGCTGATCAGCCGTGCGAGGCCGCCGATCCCGGCGCGCAGGGCCTGGCGCCCGACCGGCCCGTCCCGCACCGGCTCGGGCGACCATGGTGATGTTCGGTCACTCAGCGACCGTCTCACCTTGGGAAGCGACACGTCCGCGCGCGGCAAGGCTTAAGGGTCTGTGGACGGCGCGGACGGTGTTAGGAATTGATTAACCACGACGCCCGCAGCGTCATGAGCATGAACATCGGGGCGATTCCATCCTCTGGCGGGGTCGAGGCGGCGATCCGGCGCGCCTCCGGCGCCACGGGCGTCGACGCCGATTTTCTGATCAAGACGGCGCGGCGCGAGAGCGCCCTGAACCCGTCGGCGCGGGCCCGCACCTCCTCGGCGGCCGGACTGTTCCAGTTCATCGAGCAGACCTGGCTGGGGACGGTGAAGGCGCACGGCGCCAAGCACGGCTACGGCCCGTACGCCGACCTGATCCACAGAGGCTCCGACGGCCGCTGGCGGGTGGACGGCTCGGCGCGCAACGTGGTCCTCGATCTCCGCTTCGATCCGCAGGCGGCCTCGACCATGGCGGCGGAGCTGACCGCCTCCAACGCCGCCTACCTGCGCGGCCGCACCGGTCGCGAGCCCGCGGCGGGCGACCTCTATGCGGCCCATTTCCTCGGGCCGGCCGGCGCGGCCCAGCTGATGGAGGCGGTGGAGCGGCGGCCCGGGATGAGCGCCGCGTCCATCTTCCCGCAGGCGGCCGCGGCCAACCGCTCGATCTTCTACCGCGACGGCCGGCCGGCGACGGTCGCCGAGGTGCACGCCAACCTCCAGCGCAGCGCCGGCGACGGGGCCCCCGCCGCCGGCGCCGCGGGCGCGCCGTCCGCCCCGCCGCTGTCCGAGCGGGATCAGATGCTGGCCGCCCGGCTCGACCGGCTGAAACAGGACCAGAGCCTGCTCGCCCTGCTGCTGGGTCAGAACGGCGAGGGCAGGGGCGGTTTCGGCGGGGCCTTCGCCCCGGAAGGCGGCTCGGGCGTCTGAACGCGAATCCGGCGATGGTAAACCGCCCGTTAGGGATGACCGGCCCATGCTGGCCGGCAACGCCTGACCCAGAGCGCCGATCATGACCGCCTACCGCGCCCGCCTCACCGACACCGACATCCGCCGCCTGATCAAGGCGAGCGACGACGACGAGCGCGCCGCCGCCGCCCACAAGCTGTGCCGCAACATGGAAAAGGCCGCGCTGACGGGCGATGAGCGCGAGGCGGCCCAGAAAATCCTGCGCATGCTGGCCCACGACGCCGCCGAACTGGTGCGCCGCGCCATGTCGGTGACGCTGAAGTCGTCGGACCTGATGCCCCGCGACGTCGCGCGGAGCCTGGCGGCCGACGTCGACAGCGTCGCCCTGCCGCTGATCCAGTTTTCGCCGGCCTTCACGGACGAGGACCTGATCGAGATCGTGCGGGGCGGATCGGCCCTGCGCCAGATCGCCGTCGCCGGCCGGCCGGCCGTCGGGCGGGATGTGGCGACGACGGTGGCGGAACTGGGTTGCGAACAGGCCGTCCGCACCCTGGCCGCCAACGACAACGCCGACATCGCCGAGGCGGCGCTGGGGCGCTGCGTCGACCGCTTCGGCGGCTCGCCCGGGATCGTCGCGGCCATCGCCTATCGCCAGGTTCTGCCGCTGTCGGTGACCGAGCGGCTGGTCGAGCTCGCCTCCGACGCGGTTCGCGAGCACCTGGTGACGCGCCACGCGGTGGCCCCGGAGACGGCGATCCGGCTGGCCGCCTACGCCCGCGAGCGGGCCACCGTCGATCTCGTCGACCAGGCCTCGAACCACGCCGACCTCGCCGCCTTCGCCGCCGGCCTGAACGCCCGCCGCGCCCTCACCGGCTCGCTGCTGCTGCGCGCCCTGGCGCGCGGCCAGATGGGCCTGTTCGAATACGGCCTGGCCGAGCTGGCCGGCACGCCGCATCCGCGCGCCTGGCTGATGATCCATGACGCCGGTCCGCTGGGGCTGAAGGCCATCTACGACCGGGCCGGCCTGCCGCCCCGGCTGTTCCAGGCCTTCAGGGCCGGGGTGGACACCTGGCGGACGCTTCAGGCCGAGGGCGCCGACACGGCCGGCGACGTCTTCCGCCAGCAGATGCTTCAGCGTTTCCTCACCCAGCGCCCGAACGCGCCGCGCGAGGACCTCGCCTATCTGATGGAGCGGCTGGACCAGGAGCCGGCGCCCGCCCGTCCGGCGATCGGCGCGGCGGCCTGACCGACGGAGGACGCCCGCGGCCGGGCGCGGCCTCAGCCGAGGTGGTCGGCCACGCCCGCTTCGAGGGATTCCGCCAGGGCCCGGCCGGTCGGATGGTCGTCGGTCTGGATCTGGTCGCGGACCACGGCCTTGATCGCATCGACATGGGCGTCGATCAGCCGCCGCGGCGCGGCCATGCGCTTGGCGGGGTCGTCCATCATCCTGCACAGCGATGCGGCCAGCCGGGTGACCAGCGGATACTGGTAGGTGGCGCCGAGGCCCTTGAGGTCGTGGGCGCGGAAATACAGGGCCTCCGCGGTCTGGGCGTCGTAGCCCTGGGTGCGGATGTCCGCCTGGGCCTTGTCGAGCTTGACGATCTCGTCCTGGAGCCACTGGCCGAACTGGGAGGACATCGCCTTCAGGGCCTCTTCGGCCCTGGCGATGGCGCTGGCGTCGATGCCGCCGAAATTACCGCCAACCTTGAGGCGAAGCGTGTTGGGCGGACGGATGACCTGGGCGGAATTGCTCACGGCGAGCTCCTGGAGACGGATATGCTCCATGCTGACGGGACAGGCTTAAGAACCGGTGCACGCCGTCAGGAGGCGAACTGCTCGGCGAGGACGCGTTCCTCGAAGGACCGGCCGGCGTCGAACAGCATGGTCAGGGCGATGTCGCGCCGCTCTCGCACATCGACCCGGTTCACCCGGCGCACTTCGAAGCTGTCGGCCGTGGCGCTGACCGGGCGCTTGTCGGGCTCCAGCACCTCGAAGCAGACCCTGGCGGTATGCGGCAACAGGGCCCCGCGCCAGCGCCGCGGCCGGAAGGCGCTGATCGGGGTCAGGGCCAGCACCCGGGCGTCCAGCGGAATGATCGGACCGTGCGCCGACAGGTTGTAGGCCGTCGAACCGGCGGCCGTGGCGACGAGGCAGCCGTCGCAGGACAGCTCCTCCAGCCGTACCCGGTCGTCGACGATGATGCGCAGCTTGGCGCTCTGGCGGGTCTGGCGCAGCAAGGAGACCTCATTGATCGCCAGGCCGGTCTGCACCCCGCCGCCTTCGGTCGAGGCGTCCATCTGCAGCGGGTGGATCACGGCGCGACCGGCGGTGGCGAGGCGCTCCGGCAGACCCTCTTCATTGTAGTCGTTCATCAGGAAGCCGACCGACCCGCGGTTCATGCCGAACACCGGGGCGCGACGCCGCATGTTGGCGTGCAGCGTTTCGAGCATGAAGCCGTCGCCGCCCAGGGCCACGATGACGTCGGCCGAGGCGGTATCGGCGGACCCGTACAGGTCGACCAGCCGGTCGCGCGCGGCGACGGCCTCCGGGCGGTCCGAGGCGACGAAGGCGATGCGAAGGTCGGGCTGGGTCACGCGGCTACGCAAGCCGAGCCGGGGAGCGAAGTCAAACGGGTCGTACTCAGCCCTTGACCAGGGCCCGGAAGGATCGCGCCGCCGAGGTGGGGGAAATGACCCCGCGAGTCCACACCGCCGCACCGGCGTCGCCGGGCCATCCGTCGTTGAGCAGGCGGATTTCCGCCAGCAGGGCGGGATAGACGGCCCGGTCCACGCCGGTCGAGGCGCAGGCGTAGAACAGCGGCTCCGGGCTGGAGGCGGCCAGCGCCTCCCGCACCTGGGCGACCGAGAAGCCGCCGAGGGTGGCCAGGGCGTGAACGAACAGGCCGAGGCGGCGCTCGCGCACCGCACGTATCAGATAGCCGGGGCGCAGCTGGCCGGCGCTCTGCAGCTTGGCGACGAGCCGCCGCTCCATCTCGTCGCGGTCCGCATCATTGGCCGGGACCGGGGTCATGGTCCCGGACCGGGCGTCGTAGACCGATTGCTGGATCAGCGGCGCCAGCTTCATCTCGTCGACCTGGAAGCGGGCGCAGATGGACTGGCGCAGGGCCGCGCCGACCCATTGGTACAGCTGCTCGGCCAGCTGGTCGGTCAGCCGCGGATGCCGGGTCAGCGGACCGCGGAGGGCCGCGATCCGGCGCGAATGCTCGACCAGCCGGCGGAGGCCGTCGAGGCTGATCTCGGCCGTCCGGTTGAAGGCGAGGGCGGCCAGGGCGGCGGGCTCGCCCCGGTCGATGATGGCGTCGGCGACGCGGCCGCCGAGGTTGGGCCGGCGGGCGATCTCGATCTGATGCTCCAGCGTCGCCTCGACCAGAACCCGCAGCAGGTCGTCGTCCTGCAGCAGGGGGCTGGCGGCGAGGACCGGACGGGCGATCTCGATCTCGTCCAGGGCGAGGACGTTGATCAGGGCGGGCGGGGCCCAGTCGGCCTGGGCCAGGCGCTCCGACAGCAGCTTGCGCACCTCCCGCTCGGCCTGACGCGCCAGGGTCAGGAAGATTTCGCCCAGAATCGGCGACAGTTCGCCGGACGGCGGCCGCGCATCGCACAGGGCGATGACTCCGAGCAGAAGCCGCTCCCGCGAGTCGGCGTCGGGGCTGCGGGCCAGCGCCAGCAGATCGGGATAGGCCGGCGGCGCGGCGACGGACGGGGAGCGAAATTGAGCGACGGTCAAGGGCGTCTCCGGCGCGCCGACGATTTCGGCCTGACGGAAGCGTAACGGCAGGCCGCTAAGACAGGGTTAACGGAAGCTGAATCTTGACGGCGGGCCCGCCCGGCGCGAGCGTGCGCGGCCGTACGAGCCTCAGGGAGCCGGATCATGGCGGATGGAGCGAGCGCTTCCCTCAAATCCCGGGTGTCCGAGGCGGAGTGGAAAACCCGCGTCGAACTCGCCGCCCTCTACCGTCTGGTCGCCCTGCACGGCTGGGACGACATGATCTTCACCCACATCTCGGCCCGGGCGCCCGGGCCCGAGAAGCATTTCCTCATCAACCCCTACGGCTGGTATTTCGAGGAGATGACGGCCTCCTGCCTGGTCAAGGTCGACCTCGACGGCGACATCGTCCAGGACACCGCCAGCTTCATCAACCCGGCCGGCTTCACCATCCATTCGGCGATCCACGCGGCCCGGGACGACGCCCATTTCGTAATCCACCTGCATACCGTCGCCGGGGTGGGGGTGGCGGCCCAGCGGGAAGGCCTGCTGCCGCTGGGCCAGAACGCCTGCCTGCTGCAGGCGCAGGTCGCCTACCACGGCTATGAGGGCCTGGCCCTGAACCACGACGAGCGCGATCGGCTGGTCGCCGATCTCGGCGACAAGCCGCTGATGCTGCTGCGCAACCACGGCACCCTGGCGGTAGGTCCGACCGCGGCGCAGGCGTGGACCGGCATGTTCTTCCTGGAGCGCGCCTGCGCCCAGCAGGTGGCGGCCCTGTCGGTCGGCCGGGAGCATGTGCTGACGGCCCCCGAGGCGGCCCAGGCCGAGACCCGGGAGCAGGGCAGGGGCATCGGCCCGGTGTCGGCCCTGGCCTGGCCGGGGGCGCTGCGAATGCTGGATCGAAGGTCGCCGGGCTACGACGTGTGACCCGCGCCCGGGGGCTGCTGATCGGGCTGACGGCGGCGGCTCTGGCCACCCCGGCGGGCGCCGGCGCGTGGAACCCCTCCAAGGGCCAGGGCCAGGTCATCTTCAAGTTCGAGCACATGACCGCGGAACGCGGCTTCGATCCCGAGGGCGCGCTGGTCGCCCTGCCTGACCGGCGGCGGGACACGTCGCTGGGAGCGTTCGTCGAATACGGGGTGACGGACCGGCTCGCGGTCCGCTTCACGGGCGACTGGCAGTCCGGCGAGGACGCCTTCGTCGAATTCGACGGCCGCGGACCGCTCGAGCTCGGGCTCAGCTGGCAGGCGTGGCGCGACGACGACGCCGCCCTCAGCCTCTATGCGGGCTACGCCACCGGCGGGGAGGGGCGCAATGCCGGCTATGCGCCCCCCGGCGAGGGGGATCGGGACTGGGAGGTCCGCGCCGCCTTCGGGCGATCGTTCGCCGCGGGATGGGGGCCGGCGCCGCCGCGGACCTTCGTGGAACTCCAGGCGGCGCGGCGGATGCGGGGCGGCCTGCCCGATGAGACCCGCCTCGACGCCACCTTGGGGGTGCGCCCCGGCGACGACTGGATGGTCCTGGCCCAGGCCTTCGGCGGCCGGACCGACGACGGCGCGGCCGCATGGCTGTCGGTCGAGACCACGGTGGTGCGTCGCTTCGGCGACTGGAGCGTGCAGGCCGGTTGGCGGCAGGCCGTCGCCGGCCGCGAGACGCCCCAGGCGAGCGGGCCCGTGATCGGGCTGTGGCGGCGCTTCTGACGCGCGATCCGCCCCTGCCGGCGACGGACCCGCTGTCCCGGGCTGTTTTGCGCCGCCCAGGCCGGCGAGGCGACCGCCTGATCCGGGCGCCCTTCGCCGGCGTGCCGGGCCTGACGTCGGTGACCGCCGCGGCCGAACAGGTCAGGGCGGCGGCGCGTAGCCCGTCTCGACCTTGAGGAAGGCGACCACGTCGCGGCGGTCTTCCGCGTCCGGGATACCCGCGAAGCTCATCTTCGTGCCCCTGAGGAAGGTGCGGGGATTTTCGAGCCAATGGTCCAGCCGTTCGCCGTCCCAGACGAAGCCCGCCTGCTCCAGGGCGGTCGAATAGTCGTAGTCGGGCCGGGCCCCGGCCCGGCGGCCGAAGACGCCGTACAGATTCGGGCCGGTCATGTTCGGCCCGCCCTCGGTGATGGTGTGGCACGAGCGGCAGCGGGCGAAGACGCGTCGGCCGTTGTCCAGATCGGCCTGGTTCCACGGCGCGGGCAGGGCGGCGAGCTGGGCCGCCTGCTGTTCGGGCGTCGGGGCGGGGCGGGGCGGCGCGGACGGCTCGCCTTCGCCGCTCTTTGGGCCGCAGGCCGCCAGGCCGAGCGTGGCGAAGACGATGAGGGCGGATCGGTTCATGCTGTGGCTCCGGTGCTGCGGCAGTGTTAGCCGAACCTGGGGTCAGGACAACGGCTGCGACGCTTCGGCGGTGGACGGACGTTGGTGCACCTGATAATCACTGTCAGAAAGGCGCGCGGACCGCGCCGCCCTGCGTGAGCGTCATGTCGGACACCATCAAACTCAGCCAGGCCCGTCGCGGCGACCGCGGCGTCATCGTGCAGGTCGGCGGTCACTGTCATCACGACGAGCATGCGCTGGAGCTGGAACGCCGGCTGCTGGAGCTGGGGTTCGTCGAGGGCGCCCGGATCGAACTGCTGCACGAGGGGCTGCTGGGCCGCGATCCCATCGCCATGAGGATCGACGACATGTGTGTGGCCCTGCGCCGGCGCGAGGCCGACAGCCTGACGGTCAGGATGGAAGCCGCCGAACGGGTGCCGGCCTGATGGACGCCATGGTTCGGAGCGCGCGGATTGCGCTCGTCGGCAATCCCAACAGCGGCAAGACGGCCCTTTTCAACGCCCTGACCGGCGCCCACCAGAAGGTGGCGAACTACGCCGGGGTCACGGTCGAGCGCAAGGAGGGCTTCATCCGGAGCGCGGCGGGACGGCCCATGTCCGTGCTCGACCTGCCGGGCACCTATTCGCTGCGGGCCCGCAGTCCGGACGAGGAGGTGACCCGCGACGCGGTGCTCGGACGTCTGGCCGGCGAGGCCCCGCCCGACGTCATCGTCGTCGTCGCCGACGCCACCAACCTGCGCCTCATGCTGCGCCTGATCCTCGAATTGAGGGCGGTCGGACGGCCGATGGTGCTGGCGCTGAACATGTACGACATCGCCCAGCGGCAGGGGTTGAGGATCGACCTGGAGAAGCTCGAGGCCGAACTGGGGCTGCCGATCGTGACCACCACGGCGACCCGGCGGCGGGGCGTCGACGATCTCGTCAGGGCGATCGACGCCGCGGCCGTCAGCGGCCCGACGGGCGCGGCGCCGGCCTGGTCGCCGCCGGACGCGGCGGCCCTGCGGGGCGCGGCGCGTGAGGCCGAGCGGATCATGAAGGCGTGCGTCCGCCCTCCCGAACGGCCGGACACGCTGACCGGGCGGGTCGACGCCGTGCTGCTGCACCCGGTCGGCGGACTGGTGATCCTGCTGGCCCTGCTGTTCGTCATGTTCCAGGCGGTGTTCACCTGGGCGACGCCGCTGATGGACGGCATCGAAGCCGGTCTCGCGGGGCTGGGGGCGGCGCTCGCGGCGGGCATTCCGGACGGCGTCTGGCAGAGCCTGATCGTCGACGGGCTGATCTCGGGCGTCGGCAGCGTGCTGGTCTTCCTGCCGCAGATCCTGATCCTGTTCCTGTTCATCATCCTGCTCGAAGACTTCGGCTACATGGCCCGGGCCGCCTTCCTGATGGACCGGATCATGGGCGGGGCGGGGCTGCACGGCCGGGCCTTCATTCCGCTGCTGTCCAGCTTCGCCTGCGCCATTCCCGGCATCATGGCGGCCCGGGTGATCGATTCGAAGCGCGATCGGCTGACCACCATCATGGTCGCGCCGCTGATGACCTGCTCGGCGCGGATTCCGGTCTACACCCTGATCATCGCCGCCTTCATTCCGAACCGGACCGTTTGGGGATTCGCCAATATGCAGGGGCTGGTGATGTTCGGCCTGTACGCGACCGGCATCCTGAGCGCGCTGGCGGTGTCGTTCGTGATCCGGCGCATCTTCTGGCGGGGGGCGGTCGAGCCCTTCATGATGGAGCTGCCGGCCTACAAGACGCCCGATCCGCGCAGCGTGCTGTTCAACCTGTGGCTCCGGGCCCGGATCTTCCTCGAGCGGGCCGGGCGCATCATCCTGCCGCTGATGGTGCTGATCTGGGCCCTGTCGACCTTCCCCTATCCGCCCGAGGGCGCGACCGGGCCGGCCATCGACTACAGTTTCGCCGGCATGATGGGCCGGACGCTGGAGCCGGTCTTCGCCCCGATCGGCTTCAACTGGCAGATGGTCATCGCCCTGATCCCGGGCATGGCGGCGCGCGAGGTGGCGGTGGCTGCACTGGGCACCGTCTACGCCGTGGCCGATCCCGAGAGCGCGACGGCGGTGCTGGCCACGACCCTGGCCGGGCAATGGTCGCTGGCCACCGGCCTGGCCTTCCTCGCCTGGTACGTCTTCGCGCCCCAGTGCGTGGCGACCCTGGGCGTGGTCAAGCGCGAGACCAACTCGTGGAGGTGGATGTGGGTGATGGTCGCCTACATGTTCGGCCTGGCCTATCTGGCGGCCCTGGTCACCTATCGCGTCGCGGTCGCGCTCGGCGGCGGCTGAGTTCGCTTTCGGCCGACGCGTCCAGGCCTGGCGTCCGGCCGGGGCCGACGACGGTGCCGGTTGCAGGAATCGAACCCGCGACCTTCGGTTTACAAAACCGCTGCTCTACCAGCTGAGCTAAACCGGCGTCCGTGGCGACGGCGCCCTTATGCTGGCGGGCGGCGGTTGACGCAAGGCGCGTCGGTCAGGCCCTGGGCTTCATCTTAAGACCGCCGATGATGGCGCCGCCGACGGCGTAGACGACCAGCAGATGGCTCCAGTCGATAGGCAGAAGCCCCATGGGCGAGGTCTGGTAGATGAAGCCGTAGGCCGAGGTCATCAGGGCGAAACAGGCGCCGGCGACGAGGCCGATCTTCAAACCCGCCATCCAGCCCCCGCCGCCGTCCCGGGCGATGAACCAGGCGAGGCCGACCATGGTGATGAAGGTCTGGACCACGCCCAGCAGCATCCACATCGAATTGCCGGAGCCCTCGTCGGTGACGCCGGTCAGGGCCATCCAGCGTTCGGCGAAGATCAGGCCGTACCAGAGGAAGCCGGTGAAGAAGGCGACCACGGTCGCCACGATGATGCCCAGCCAATTCAGTTTCGTAGTCATGGGTCGCCCCTCCCAAGGCGCGCGGTGAGTCCGCTCCCGGACGGAGGCTACGCCAGCGGCGTCCGCCGTCAATGAACGGCGTTCACTCAATCGCGGCGGCGATGCGGTCGGCGAGGCCGCGCAGCGTCGCGGGCTCGGCCATCGGGGCGTGGCCGTGCCCCTTCAGCGGACGATCCGCCCAGCGCGGCACGATGTGGAAATGCAGGTGGAAGACCGTCTGGCCGCCGGCCTCGCCGTTGAACTGCATGATCTGGAAGCCGTCGGGGCGCAGCGCCTTGACCACGGCGCGGGCGGTGCGCTGGGTCGCCGCCGTCAGCCGGGCGAGGACGTCCGGCTCGACATCGAGCAGGGTGCGGGCGCTCGAGGTCCTGGAGACGATCAGCACATGCCCCTCGGACTGCGGGAAGACGTCCATGAAGGCGAGCACATGGTCGTCCTCCCAGACCTTCACCGAAGGAATTTCGCCGCGCAGTATCCGGGCGAAGATGTTGTCGGGATCATAGGGGGCATGCAGGGTCATGGGGAGCTCCGGCGGGTTGGGACGAGGCTAGCGGCTGCGACGCGGGGAGGGGAGCCCCGCCGGCCTTCGGGCGTTATGGTCAAGGTCCACAGGGAGTCGGTCATGCTGCGTTTCATCGTCCAGTTTCTCGTCACCTGCCTGGCCCTGTGGCTGGCGGCGCAGGTCGTGCCCGGCGTCGGGTTCACGGATACGCCGTCGCTGCTGCTGGCCGCGATCCTGCTGGGCGTCGCCAACGCCGTCGTGCGGCCGGTGCTGACGGTGCTGACCTTTCCGCTGACCCTGATCACCTTCGGCCTCTTCCTGCTGGTGGTGAACGCGGCGATGATCGGTCTGGTGGCGGCCCTGCTCGGCGGCTTCGTGGTCGACGGACTGTGGGCCGGCATCGGCGCGGCCGTCGTCACTGGCGTGGTCAGCTGGCTGGCCGGCTGGTTCGTCGGCGACTGACCCATCAGCGGTCCTTCCTGAACGGCGACAGGGCGGCGGTCATGGCCTCGATCTCCGCCTCGACGGCCGGGCGTTCGCGGGCGAGGAGGCCGGCGACCGGCCTCCGCAGGGCCGGGTCGGCGATGAAATGGGCCGAATAGACCGGGGTCGGCAGATAGCCGCGGGCGATCTTGTGCTCGCCCTGGGCGCCGGCCTCGACGCGGGCCAGGCCGCGCTCGATGGCGAATTCGATGGCCCGATAGTAGCAGAGCTCGAAATGCAGGAAGGGCACGTCGTCGAGCGCGCCCCACTGGCGGCCGTAGAGGGCGTCGCGGCCGATCAGGTTCAGCGCCCCGGCGATCGGCGCGCCGTCGCGGAAGGCCATGACCAGGGCGATGCGGTCGGCCATCGTCGCGCCGATGCGGCTGAAGAAGTCGCGGGTCAGGTAGGGGCGGCCCCACTTTCGCGAGCCGGTGTCCGTGTAGCAGGCGAAGAAGGCGTCCCAGTGGGCCTCCTCGATGTCGGCGCCGGTCAGCACCCGGATGTCGAGGCCGGCCCGGGCCTCGCGGCGTTCGCGGCGGATGGTCTTGCGCCGGCCGGAGGACAGGGCCGAGAGGAAGTCGTCGAAGCTGCGGTAGCCGGCGTTGCTCCAGACGTACTGGATGTCCTGGCGCCGCAGCAGCCCCGCCTCGCCCAGGGCGGTCCAGTCGTCGCGGGTGGGAAAATTGACGTGCAGGGAGGACAGGCCGAGCCGGTCGGTCAGGGCCAGGGCGCCCTGCAGCAGGGCCTCGCGGACCATGGCCGCGTCGGCGTCCGGACGGGCGAGGAAGCGCGGCCCGGTGACCGGGGTGAAGGGCACGGCGGCCAGCAGCTTGGGATAGTAGCGGCCGCCGGCGCGCTCCCAGGCCTCGGCCCAGCTGTGGTCGAAGACGTATTCGCCCTGGCTGTGGCCCTTGAGCCAGAGCGGCATGACGCCGATCACGGCCCCGTCGGCGTGGAGGGAAAGGTGGCGGCCGGCCCAGCCCTGGCGCGGAACGGCGCTGCCCGACGCCTCGCAGGCGTCGAGGAAGTCGAACGAGACGAACGGGTCGCCGGAGGGGGAGGCGCAGGCGTCCCAGGCCTCGCGGCCGACGTCGGCGACCCGGTCGTGAACGCGCAGGGTGAGGGTCACCGCACCTCGACGACGGCGTCCACCTCGACCGCGAAGCCGAGCGGCAGCCTGTAGACGCCGACGGCGGAGCGGGCGTGACGGCCCCTGTCGCCGAACACCTCGACCATCAGGTCGGAACAGCCGTTGATGACCGCGGGGATGGCCTCGAAGTCGCCGGCGACCTGGACGAAGCCGCCCAGCTTGACGATGCGGACCACGCGCTCGAGGTCGCCGTCGAGGGCGGCCGACATCTGGGCCAGCAGGTTGACGCCGCACAGGCGCGCGGCGGCCCTGGCCTGCTCCGGCGAGACGTCGGCGCCGACCGTGCCCCTGACGCCGCCGCCGGCGTCGGTCGAGAGCTGGCCCGAGATGTGGAGCAGATCGCCGGTCCGGACGAACGGCACATAGTTGGCGACCGCCCGGGCGGGTTCGGGCAGGTCGATGCCGAGTTCGGCGAGGCGGGCGGCGACGGTCATGAAGGGCTCCTGGACGAATGTGGGGGCGGTGTAGCGCGGGGGAAGGGCGACGTCAGCCCCGCAACCGCCGCGCCGCCGGCCCAGTCCGTTCGGATTGGCAACCCTCTTGCCAAAAGCCTGACCCGAGGTCACCTTCGCGGCCATGGGACGCACCGCAGACTATTCTCGCCAGAGCTGCTCGATCGCCGCGACGCTGGAGGTGATCGGCGACCCTTGGACGCTGCTGGTCATCCGCGACGCCTTCACCGGGGTGGGCCGGTTCGAGCAGTGGCAGGAGCGGCTGGGCGTGGCCCGCAACGTGCTGGCGGCCCGGCTGAAGAGCCTGGTGCAGCACGGGGTGCTGGAGCCGCGGCTCTATTCGGAGCGGCCGCCGCGCAACGAATACGTCCTCACCGCCAAGGGCAAGGACCTGTACGGCGTGCTGGTCACCCTGCATGGCTGGGGGGCCAAGCATGTCTACGGCGCCGCCGGCGCCGGCGTTTCGATGACCCACAGGACCTGCGGCCACGAACTGACGCCGCGCATCGCCTGCGGCTGCTGCGGGGAGCTGGTCAAGCCGCGCGACATCCAGCTGGCCCTCGCCGAAAACCGGCCGACCGTGGGCGAGATGATGCCGCGCGAACCGGCCGGCGGGGACCTCGCCTGAGCTTGCGCGCGGCCTTCAAACAGCCGATCTAGCGGTCCGGTTTTCCAAGCGCTCTCCTCCAGGGTTCCGTCATGTCCGATCCGATCGTCATCTGCTCCTTCGCCCGCACCCCGATGGGCGGTTTCCAGGGCGCCCTGTCCGGCGTCAAGGCGACCGAGCTGGGGGCGGCGGCGGTCAAGGCGGCGGTGGAGCGGGCCGGCGTCGATCCGGCCCGGATCGAGCAGATCTACATGGGCTGCGTGCTGCCGGCGGGGCTGGGCCAGGCCCCGGCCCGGCAGGCGGCGCTGGGGGCCGGGCTGGGCCGCCACGTCGAGGCGACCACGGTCAACAAGATGTGCGGCTCGGGCCTGCAGGCGGTGATGATGGCCGCCGACGCCCTGACCGCCGGCACCGCCGACGTGATCGTGGCCGGGGGCATGGAGAGCATGACCGGCGCCCCCTATCTGATGGGCAAGCACCGCGGCGGGGCGCGCATCGGCCATGACGTCATCGTCGACTCGATGATGATGGACGGGCTGGAGGACGCCTATGCGCCGGGCCAGCCGATGGGGGCGTTCGCCGAGGCCACGGCCGGCGCCTACCAGTTCAGCCGCGAGGCCCAGGACGCCTATGCGGTCGAGAGCCTGACCCGGGCCCGTCACGCCATCGCCTCGGGCGCCTTCAGGGCCGAGATCACCCCGGTCGAGGTGACCACCCGCAAGGGCGTGGAGATCGTCAGCGAGGACGAACAGCCCGGCAAGGCCATGCCGGAGAAGATTCCGGGCCTGAAGCCGGCCTTCGCCAAGGACGGAACGATCACGGCCGCCTCCTCGGCCTCGATCTCGGACGGGGCGGCGGCCGTGGTGCTGACCCGCGAGAGCGTGGCCAGGGCCCTGGGCCTGCCGGTCGTGGCCCGCATCGTCAGCCACTCGGCCCACGCCCACGAGCCCGGCCTGTTCACCACCGCCCCGGCGCCGGCCATGCAGAAGGCGTTGAACAAGGCCGGCTGGTCGGTCGAGGACGTCGACCTGTGGGAGGTCAACGAGGCCTTCGCCATCGTGCCGATGATCGCCATGCAGGAACTGGGCATCGACCACGCCAGGCTGAACGTCAACGGCGGGGCCACGGCCCTGGGCCATCCGATCGGGGCCTCGGGCGCCCGGGTGCTGGCCACCCTGCTGGCGGCGCTGCAGGCCCGCGGCGGCAGGAAGGGCGTGGCCAGCCTGTGCATCGGCGGCGGCGAGGCCGTGGCCATGGCGGTCGAGCGGGTCTGACCGCCGTCGGCCGGGACCGGATTCGGGACATGGGTCCGCGCTCTCCGGCCCGGGGCCGGAAAGTCGGGGAGGTCGGCGGAGCGCGGGCGTTCGGCCCGGAACCGTGAGGCGGCCCCCGTGCTTTCGCCGTAGGGGGCCTGGATGTGTTTTCGGCTGAACGCCTTCGCTCCGCCGTGACCGCGGCTCGCGAGCGCTTCGGGGCGGGTGTCGCAGGGCGGGTCGGGTCTTGCCGTTTTCGGCCCCGGCCCCTCACCCTTTAGACCCTTTCGAAACCAAGCCCGGGCGGGCAGGGGCGGCCAGGCCCCTAGGCTCCCCCGTTTCAAACAACCCGCGACCTGAACATGGTTGCTCTCCCAGGGAGAGGGTTATTTCAGCGCCCGGCCGGCGACGACGGCGGCGGCGCCGAATTTCGCGCGCAGGCGGTCGATGGCGGTTTCGGTCTTGAGGGTGCGGACTTCGGGGGAGTCGAACAGGGCGGAGGGGGCGTCGACGGCATCCTGGACATCGCCCATGCCGATGCCGATCAGGCGGTAGGGGCGGCCCAGTTCGGGGGCCATCAGGGCGCGGCCGGCGGCGAACAGGGCGCGGGCGGTCTGCACCGGCTCGACCAGGGTGACGCGGCGGGTGACGATGCGGAAGTCGGCGCGGCGCAGCTTGAGCACGACGGCGCGGCCGGCGACGCCGTCGCGGCGGGCCCTGGAGGCCAGTTTCTCACACAGGGGCCAGAGCTCGGCCTCGAGATCGGCGGCCGCGGTGAGGTCCTCGTTGAAGGTGGTCTCGGCGCTCATGCCCTTGCGATCGTGTTCGGGCCGGACGGCGCGGGCGTCGCGCCCGTGGGCGAGGTCGTGCAGCCGCAGGCCGGTCTCGCCGTAGCGTTTGACCAGGTCGCGGACGTCGGCGGCGGCGAGGTCGCCGATGGTGGCGTAGCCGTCACTCTGCAGGGTCTTGCGGAACACCGGGCCGACGCCGGGCAGGACGCCGACGGGTTTCGGGGCCAGCAGGGCCCGGGCCTCGGAGCCGATGACCGAGAAGCCGCGCGGCTTGTCCAGCTCGGAGGCGACCTTGGCGAGGAAGCGGTTGGGCGCCAGGCCGATGGAGACGGTCAGGCCGGTCTGGTCCTCGATGCGCTTCTGCAGCCGGACCAGCTGGAGGGCGGGCGGGCCGCCGTTGAGCCGTTCGGTGCCGGACAGGTCGATCCAGGCCTCGTCGAGCGACAGGGTCTGGAC
>NZ_CALMZS010000176.1 GCF_937870815.1 uncultured Brevundimonas sp. | reverse complement strand
CCGGCCCTGACCATCATCGTCGGCATCGTCGCCTCCTACCAGCTGGCGGGCCTGTTCGGCATCGCCATCGCCACCACCACCATGCTCGGCGTCGCCGGGATGATCGTGGCGCTGGACGCCTTCGGTCCGGTCACCGACAACGCCGGCGGCATCGCCGAGATGGCCGGTCTGCCGCCGGAAGTCCGCCACTCGACCGACGCGCTCGACGCCGTGGGCAACACCACCAAGGCGGTGACCAAGGGCTATGCGATCGGTTCGGCCGGCCTCGGCGCCCTGGTGCTGTTCGCGGCCTATACCTCGGACCTGGAGTATTTCGCGGCCAATGCGGAGGCGTATCCGTTCTTCGCCAACATGGGGACGATCGACTTCGCCCTGACCAATCCCTACGTCGTCGTCGGCCTGCTGTTCGGGGGGCTGCTGCCCTTCCTG
The DNA here is from genome assembly GCF_937870815.1 of uncultured Brevundimonas sp. Taxonomy (GTDB): domain Bacteria; phylum Pseudomonadota; class Alphaproteobacteria; order Caulobacterales; family Caulobacteraceae; genus Brevundimonas. The sequence continues at coordinate 5,325 of NZ_CALMZS010000176.1, read as the reverse complement.
TTCGGCGGCATGTCGATGATGGCGGTCGGCCGCGCGGCCGAGTCGGTCGTGGCCGAGGTGCGCCGCCAGTTCCGCGAAAACCCGGGCATCATGACCTATGAGGTCAAGCCCGAGTACGGCCGGGCTGTCGACATCCTGACCAGGGCCGCAATCAAGGAGATGATCGTGCCGTCGCTGTTGCCGGTGCTGTCGCCGATCGTCCTGTTCGTCGCGGTGTTATCGATCTCGGACAAGGCCACGGCCTTCGCCGCCCTCGGCGCCATGCTGATGGGCGTCATCGTCACCGGCCTGTTCGTCGCCATCTCGATGACCTCGGGCGGCGGGGCCTGGGACAACGCCAAGAAGGTGATCGAGGAAGGCTTCACCGATCGGAACGGCGTCGTCCACGGCAAGGGCTCCGAGGCCCACAAGGCCGCGGTGACCGGCGATACGGTCGGGGATCCCTACAAGGACACCTCTGGTCCGGCGGTGAATCCGATGATCAAGATCACCAACATCGTCGCCCTGCTTCTGCTGGCGGTGCTGGCGAGCGGCAGGATCTTCTGACGCCGCGGCGTACCCGCGCGCGCCGCGATGAAAGACACCCCGGAGAGCGATCTCCGGGGTGTTTGTCTGCGTCTCCCGGCCGGAGCGTCAGTCCGGGCGGCGCTGGCCCGGGATGTCCTCTTCGGTGCGGGGCAGCTGGCCACGGCCCACGTTGCCGAGCAGTTGCTCGAGGATGGTCAGCTGGCGGCCGCGGGTCGGGGTCTCGCGACCGTTCATGGCGATCTGCTGACCGTCCTCCAGGCCGAGCGTCCGCACCTCGGCGACCTGGCCGCTGTCGTTGAAGGTGATCTCGGTGACGCTGCGCTGGGTCACCTGGGGGCGGTTGTAGGTGTATTTCTCGGTCACCTGGCTGACGTAGTACCAGACGTTGTCACGCTCGAAGGTCGAGGTGGTCGACGGCGTGCCGAGCTTGCCCAGCACCGTCTGTTTGGTGTCGGTCCCGGCCACGATGTCGGTCGGCTTGGCGTCGATGGCCTGGAAACCGTTCTGGCCGACGACCGGAGCGCAGGCCGAGCCCAGGGCGGCGACCGAAAGGGCGGCGAGGAGGAGCTTGGAACGGAGCATGGACGGCGCCTGCGAAAGAACAAGGTCTTTGACCTAACCGGACGCGAGCCTTAGTTCAACGGCGCGGCGGAAAAGGGGCCGCATGATCATGCTTCAGACTCTCCTCCGGACCCGTCCCCGCCAGCGCCTGGGCGAACCCCTGTATGAACTGGCGGTGCGTCAGGCGCGGAATCCCGCCTTCTACACGCGACTGGCCGTCGCCGACCGGATCGACGCCCGGTTCGAGCTCTACACGCTGCATGTGCTGCTGCTGGTCATGAGACTGCGCGGCGAGGGGGAGCGCGGGGCCGAGGCCGCCCAGGCCCTGTTCGACGTCTATGTGTCCGCCCTGGATCACGCCCTGCGGGAGCTCGGCGTCGGCGACATCTCCGTCGGCAAGAAGATGCGCCGGCTGGGCGAGGCGATGTACGGGCGGATGTCGGCCTATGAGCCGCTCCTGCGCGACGGCGACGCCGCCGCCCTGGCGGCCCGGCTGGCCCGCAATGTGTTCGAGAGTGAAGATCCCGCCGCCGGCCGGGCCCTGGCGGCCTACGCCCTGGCCAGCCACGCCCGTCTGGCGGCGCAGGCGTTCGCGGCCGCGACCACGCGGCCGGACTGGGCGGAGGTCCGGCCATGAGCATTGATTTCCCCTACAGCGTACCTCTCCGGGTCCATCAGATCGGCGCCGGCGTGGGCCGCACCCTGGAGCCGGACGCCGCCGCCCGGGCCCGGATCGCCAAGGCCCTGGACCTGGCGTCCCTGGACGCCTTCGTGGCGGAGTTGACGGTCGCGCCGACGCCCGGCGGCTGGCGCCTGTCCGGACGGGTGAAAGCCAGCCTCGCCCAGATTTGCGGAATCACCCTGGAGCCGTTGCCGGTCGAGGTCGACGCGGCCTTCGCCGTGTCTCTGGCCGAGCAGGCGGAGGCGGACGCCGACGCCGGCGAGATCCTCATCACCCTCGACGACGAATCGCCTGACCCCGTCGAGGGCGGCCAGATCGATCTGGGCCAGTACGCCGTCGAGCAGTTGGCGCTGATGCTCGACCCCTTCCCGCGCAAGCCGGGCGCCGAGTTCGTGCAGCCGCCGCAGCCGGCGGAAATCTCGCCCTTCGCCGTGCTCAAACAGCTTCGACCTTCCGACGAAGGTTGACGCAAGGGCGGCTTGGTTGCATCCCCCCCGGGCGGCGCTAACGTCGCCCCAGACGAGCGCCGGCTGACGGCGCGACGGAGTCGAAGCGGCTTGTCATCCCCAGTTCTGATTTCGCTCGACGCCATGGGCGGAGACCACGGTCCGGCCGTCGTGGTGGCCGGCGTGCGCGACTACCGCAAGCGCCAGGGCGGCGCCGGGGTCCGCTTCGTTCTGCACGGCGATGAGGCGCTGATCCGCGCCGAAATGGCCCGCAACGGCCTCGGCGACGAGGTCTGCGACGTGCGCCACACCGGCAAGGTCGTGGCGATGGACGAGAAGCCGGCCCAGGCCATGCGGCGGGGCAAGGGCTCGAGCCTGTGGAACGCCGTCGAGGCGGTCAGGACGGGCGAGGCCGGGGCCGTCGTCTCGGCCGGCAACACCGGCGCGCTGATGGCCATCTCCAAGCTGATCCTGCGGATGTCGGCGCATGGGCTCGAGCGGCCCGCGATCGTCGCCAGCTGGCCGACCCTGCGGGGCGTCACCGCAGTGCTGGACGTCGGCGCCAACGTCGAGAGCGACGCCGAACAGCTGGTCGAGTTCGCGATCATGGGCGAGGCCTTTCACGCCGCCGTGCACGGCGCGGCCCGGCCCACCATCGGACTGCTCAACGTCGGCTCCGAGGACATGAAGGGCCACGAGGAGGTTCGCGAAGCCGCCCGCATCCTTCGCGAAGGCGGCTTCGGCCTCGACTACAAGGGCTTCGTCGAGGGCGACGACATCGCCCGGGGGACGGTCGACGTGGTCGTCACCGACGGCTTCACCGGCAATATCGCGCTCAAGACCGCGGAAGGCGTGGCGCGCTTCATCTCGGCCCTGCTCAAGGAGGCGCTGACCTCGAGCGTGCCGGCCAGGGCGGGCGCGCTGCTGGCCCTGCCGGCGCTGAGACGGATGCGGCGGAAGATCGACCCGAGCGCCATCAACGGCGGCCCCCTGCTGGGCCTGAACGGCATCGTGGTGAAGAGCCACGGCGGCGCCGACGCCAAGGGCTTCGGCAACGCCATCCGCATCGCCGTGGAGCTGGCCCGCAGCGATTATCTGAAGAAGGTCAGCGAGAGCCTGAACCGGCTGACCGTGGTGCTTGAACAGCCGGCCGCGGAAGGCGCGGCCACGGAGACCCTCCAGTGAGCGTCATTCGCAGCGCCGTCACCGGCGTCGGATCCTATCTGCCGGAGCAGGTGGTGACCAACGCCGACCTGGCGAAGATCGTCGACACCTCGGACGAATGGATCGTCGAACGCACCGGCATTCGCCAGCGCCACAAGGCGCGGGACGATCAGCCGACCAGCGACCTGGCGGTCGAGGCCTCCAAACGGGCCCTGACCGATGCGGGCCGCGGCCCGCAGGACATCGATCTGATCGTGGTGGCGACGACGACGCCGGACATGACCTTTCCGTCGGTCGCCTCGATCGTCCAGCGCAAGCTGGGCGTGCCGACCTGCATCGCCTTCGATGTCCAGGCGGTCTGCTCCGGCTTCGTCTATGCGCTGGGCGTGGCCGACGGATTCGTCGCCCGGGGCGCGGCCCGGTGCGCCCTGGTCATCGGGGCCGAGGAAATGACCCGGCTGATGGACTGGACCGACCGCTCGACCTGCGTGCTGTTCGGCGACGGGGCCGGGGCCGTGGTGGTGGAGCCCCGCGAGGGGCAGGGAACCAAGGCTGACCGGGGACTGCTCGGCTTCGCCCTGCGGTGCGACGGCTCCAAGACCGACCTGCTGTATGTCGATGGCGGCCCCGCGACGACGGGGTCGGTCGGACATCTGCGGATGGCCGGCAACCAGGTGTTCCGCCACGCCGTGGTCAACATCGCCGAGGCCATCACCGCCTGTTGCGAGGCCTCCGGGATCGAGATCGCCGATGTCGACTGGTTCGTGCCCCACCAGGCCAACCAGCGCATCATCAAGGGGGTGGGCGACCGGCTGGGGCTGGACGAGGACAAGGTGGTCTCGACCGTAGCCCTGCACGCCAACACCTCGGCGGCGTCGATTCCGCTGGCGCTGGATGCGGCGATCCGCGACGGCCGGATCAAGCGCGGGGACCTCGTCCTCATGGAAGCCATGGGCGGCGGCCTGACCTGGGGCGCCTGCGCCCTTCGCCTGTAGGGCGCATTTCGCCTTTCCATTTGAAGGCGCTTGCTCTTTTATGGGGGCGACGGACTTTTTGAGGGGAGCGGACCATTGGCTCAGCACCAGACCCTGACGCGGGCGGACCTGTGTGAGGCGGTCCACGAGGAGGTCGGCCTGTCGCGGCAGGAGTGTTCGGCCCTGGTCGAGCGCACGCTGGAGCTGATCATCGAGTCGCTGGAGCGCGGCGAGACGGTGAAGCTGTCGGGCTTCGGCGTCTTCCAGGTGCGCGACAAGCGGGCCCGGATGGGGCGCAATCCCAAGACCGGCGAGCCGGCGGCGATCCATCCGCGCCGGGTGATCAGCTTCCGCGCCTCGCAGATCATGAAGGGCCGGGTTCACGACGCTGTCGTGAGCGCCTGATCCGTCGTGGCCAAGAGCCCGAACGCCTTCCGCACCATCTCCGAGGCCGCCGAGGAAGTCGGGGCGCCGCAGCATGTGCTGCGCTTCTGGGAAACCAAATTCCCCTTCATCACGCCGCTCAAACGGGCCGGCGGGCGGCGCTTCTACCGCCCCCAGGACGTGGTGCTGCTGAAGGCCGTCAAGCGGCTGCTGCATCAGGACGGGCTGACCATCAAGGGCGTGCAGCGCCTGCACCGCGAACAGGGCCTGAAGCGGCTGGCGGCCTATGGCGACCCGGACGGGGCGGTGGATTTCGAGCCGGAGGGCGGCGTCGGGGAGCCCCTTTCCGGACCGACCCCGGCCGGGCCTTCGTCGGTCCGCCTGCGCCAGCTCGCGGCTGAACTGGAAGGCGCGCGGGCGCGTCTGGAAGCCGTTCTTTCCAGAACCGCCTGACCGGGCGTTTTTGGGTTTGCGGGCCGGCGGCGCCCCGTCTATAGGGAGCGCCTCTCGGAGCGTGGCGCAGCCTGGTAGCGCACTTGACTGGGGGTCAAGGGGTCGCAGGTTCGAATCCTGTCGCTCCGACCAT
>NZ_CALMZS010000175.1 GCF_937870815.1 uncultured Brevundimonas sp. | reverse complement strand
ATGTGCGCATCTCTCTCGGAGGCTCTATGCATATTTCAAAAACGCGTATAGAAAACCCGCCGTTCCTATGCATGTGAGATTTCAGACATGGCTGCCTTGGTAGGTTACACGCCACCGAAGCTACCGTTGGGTTTCGACCCCGAAACCAAGCCCGTTCTGAAAAAGCTCGCAGCCGCTCGGAGCGCGCTGGCGGAATTGAAGGGGGCAGCAAGCTCCGTTCCCAACGAGGGCATCCTCCTCAACACGCTATCGCTCCAGGAAGCGAAGGATAGCTCTGCTATCGAGAACATCATCACGACCCACGACGACCTATATCGGAGCGATGCGGTCGCCGCCCGCTTTGCAAGCCTCGCCGCCAAGGAAGTCTACAGCTACGCCCGCGCTTTGCGGGAGGGCTACCAAGCCGTCCGACAGACCGGCCTCATTCCCAGCAATGACATCCTCTCGATCCAGGCCACATTGGAGGAAAATCAGGCTGGTTTTCGGAAGCTGCCCGGCACCGCCCTTAAGAATGATCGCACGGGCGAGGTCGTCTTCACTCCCCCCCAAAGCCATGACGAAATCGTCGATCTCATGAGAAATCTTGAGGCATTCATGAACGACGATGGGATGAGTGACTTAGACCCCTTGGTGAAGATGGCGATCATGCACCACCAGTTTGAAACCATACATCCCTTTTACGACGGGAATGGCAGAACCGGTCGCATCCTGAATATCCTTTACATCATCCGGTCCGGCCTTCTTGATTACCCTGTTCTATATCTCTCAAGATACGTGAATCAGAACAAGGCTGACTATTATCGGCTACTCCAGGCGGTCAGAGACAGTGGCGCCTGGGAAGAGTGGATTCTCTGGATGCTGGAGGGTGTCGAACAAACCGCGGGCCAAACCACCCGCCTCGTCCAACGGATTCGCACCCTGATGCAGGAAATCAAGTTCAAGATGCGAAACGAGCTTCCGCGAATTTACAGCCAAGAACTTCTGAACAACATCTTCAGCCATCCCTACAGCAAGATCGCCTTTGTCGAGCGCGACGTGGGTGTCAGCAGGATAACTGCTACCCGATACCTCGATGAACTCACCCGGATCGGCATGATGACGAAGGTTAAGTTGGGGCGAGACAACTACTATATAAATCGCTCCCTCATGGAACTGCTGGGCAACGCTCAAACGATTTAGCCGACAGGTGTCGAGGCACTCGGAGACGAAGGTAGAAGGTGGTCCCCCCGGAGGATCAGCCCAGGTGTTTTCGACGACCCGTTAGACCGCGACCGTCGCGACGGCCCAAGAGAGCGTGAAGACGGTTGGTGATGCGGGTCTGTGTGGCAGGCTGCGGCGCGAGAAATCCTTGTGGAGCCACGCTTTTTCGACGGTTTTCTGGAGACTGTGTGTAGCGCGTTGGGTCACAGGTTTCGCCAGAACCTCCCAAACTGTTGAATTGTAAAGGAATGGTGGAGCCGAGGGGAGTCGAACCCCTGACCTCGTCATTGCGAACGACGCGCTCTACCAACTGAGCTACGGCCCCGTTTCCGGGTTCAGGCGAGGGCGCGACATAGGCGGGGGCGGCCGGTGGTGTCAACGGCTTTGCGCGCCGGTCGTCATCACCTCCGCGCCAGCCTTGGACTGCCGGGGCCGACGCGCTAGAAGCGAACGGCATCGCGGGAGCACATCGTCCATGGGTTACGCCATCGTCTGGCTGGTCAACACAATCCTGTCGCTCATGACCTGGGCGATCATACTGTCGGCCGTGCTGAGCTGGCTGTTCGCGTTCGACGTCATCAATCACCGCAACCGCTTCGTGAACCAGGTCGCCGCCTTCCTCGACGCCCTGACCGGCCCCATCCTGGCGCCGTTCCGGCGCATCATTCCGCCGCTGGGCGGGCTGGACATCACCCCGATCGTGGCCATTCTGACGCTCCAGTTCCTCGGCATACTGTTCAACCGCATCAGCGCCCCGTTCCTGATCCAGACCCTGGGCTAGAGCGAAATCGGTTTGGACGCGATCGCGTCCAAACCCGGATCTTCGCTCCAGCATTACTGGAGCCTGATTCACGGCATCGGCGGAATCGCGAAGCGATTCCTCCTCAACCGATCAGGCTCTAGGCGTGACCGACGGGCGACAGACGGACCGGCGCGAGGCCGCGGCGGCCGGCCGGCGCTTGCGCCGCCCGGCAGGCCGTCTAGGGTGCCGCTCCGATCGGGCCCCGCGCCCGCCAGTGCACCGGACTTCATGACCACAATCCGATCAGTCGCCATCGTCGGCGCGGGCCAGATGGGGGCGGGCATCGCCCAGACCGTCGCCACGGGCGGCTATGACGTGCTGCTGCACGACATCGCGGCCGAGCGGGTGCCGCAGGCGCAGGGGGCGATCGCCGCCAGCCTGTCGCGCCAGGTCGCCCGCGGCCTGGTCGGCCAGGCCGAGGCCGACGCCGCCTTGGCCCGGATCCGGCCGGCGCGGTCGCTGGCCGAGGCGGCCAGGGCGGACCTGGTCATCGAGGCGGCGGTCGAGGACGAGGCGGTCAAGAAGTCGATCCTGGCCGATCTGGTCCCCCACCTCGGGCCCGACACCCTGCTGGCCTCGAACACCTCGTCGATCTCGATCACCCGGCTGGCCTCGGTCACCGACCGGCCCGAGCGGTTCATCGGCCTGCATTTCATGAAGCCGGCCCCGGTGATGAAGCTGGTCGAGATCGTCCGCGGCATCGCCACCTCGGCGGAAACCTACGACGCCGCCGTGGCCTTCGCGGAATCGCTGGGCAAGACCACCACCAACGCCGAGGACTTCCCCGCCTTCATCGTCAACCGCATCCTGGTGCCGATGATCAACGAGGCGATCTACACCCTCTATGAGGGGGTCGGGAACGTGGCCTCGATCGACAAGGCGCTGAAGCTGGGCGCCAACCATCCGATGGGCCCGCTCGAACTGGCGGACTTCATGGGACTGGACGTGGTGCTGGCGATCATGAACGTGCTCTACGACGGCCTCGCCGACAGCAAATACCGGCCCTGCCCGCTGCTGGTGAAATACGTCGAGGCCGGCTGGCTGGGGCGCAAGTCCGGGCGCGGCTTCTACGACTATTCCGGCGATACGCCGACCCCGACCCGATGATCCGGCGGCTGGAGAGACCCGAGGACTTTCCCGGCCAGACCCGGGTGACGTGGCGGCGCGAGCCTTACGCCATCGTGGCCGCGGCCGCGCTCGGCGTGCTGTGGCCGCCGCTGATCCTCACCCTGCCGCTGTGGCCGCCGAGGCACTGGGCGCCCGGGCTCGAGGTCGACTGGCGGCTGATGGTGCTGTTCGTCGGCCTGCTGGCCGTGCCCGGCGGCCTCTGGCTGCTGGACCAGGAGCGCCGGCGCAGCGGCCGGCCGGCGACCCGGCTCGGCGTCATCTGGCGCTTCATGTTCTTCGGCGGCCTGCTGGCGGCCGCCCTGGGGGCGCTGTTCGCCGTGATCCAGTCCGTGCTGCAGTGGCTCAACGCGGCCAATGTCGGCGAGGCGGTCGGCGGCAGCGAGACCTCGCTGCTGATCTACGGCGTCGGCGGGCTTTCGGTCGCGGTGCTGGTCGGCGTCAGCTACGCCCTGTGGGCCGGGCTGTGCGCCGCCTTCATCGCCTTCCGGCCCCAGCCGGAGGTGCGCGACCGCCTCGGCCTGATCGGCGAGCGCGAGCCGGACTGAGCCTTCGCCGGGCCCGCGTTACGGCAAATTCAGTATGACGAGCGCGCCATCGGGGCCAAGCTGCGCCCCGCCTGAGTGGGGGAAACGCCATGGCCGCAGCCGATACGCCTCAACCGCAGCCGGTGCTGGCGCCGGTGCGCGCCAACGACCGCCTGTTCAGCCTCGACGTCGTGCGCGGCCTGGCCGTTCTGGGCATCCTCGCTGTCAACGCCATGTCCTTCGCCTGGCCGCATGTCGTGTCCAGCAATCCGCCGCTTCAGCCCGGCTTCGACGCCGGGGCGGCGCAGGGCTGGCAGATCATGCACGTCTTCTTCCAGGACAAGATGCGCACCCTGTTCTCGATGCTGTTCGGGGCGTCGATCTTCCTGATCGGGGGTGAGCGTTCGGACAAGGCGCGGGGCAGGCTGTTGCGCTCGCGCCTGTTCTGGCTGGCGATCTTCGGCCTGATCCACGGCCTCGCCTTCTGGTACGGCGACATCCTGCTGCTCTACGCATGGACCGGGGTGTTCGTAATGCTGGTGCGGTCGTGGAGCGCGCGACGTCTGCTGATCGTCGGGGTCGCGGTCAACGTGATCTGCTCGGCCCTCTATGTCGGCCTGATATCCATGCTCGCCGTGGCGCCGCCTGAGGCGCTGGCCGGGGCCATGAAGAGCATGGGCTGGATCGATGATCCGGCCAAGCTTCAGGAGATGATCGCGCCGTTTCGCGGCGACGCCCTGTCGGTCACCCTGCACCTGATGCAGCAGTGGCTCGGCGTCGCCCCCTTCTTACTGGTCATCTTCCTGCCGGCCACGGCCGCACTGATGATGATCGGCATGGGCCTGTTCAAGGCGGGCTTCCTGGCCGGACGCTCGCCCGCCTGGATCTACGCCCTGTCCGTCGCCCTCGGCGCGGGCGCCCTGTGGCTGATCTGGCGGGAGTCCGCGGCCGTCATCGCCGCCGATTTCCCCTTCCTCGAAACCGGCCGCAAGACGGCCAACACCTTCCTCGCCCCGCTCGTGTCGCTCGCCTACGCCAGCGCCCTGATCCTGCTGGCGCGGTTCGGCCTGAAGCTGATCCTGTATCCCCTCGCCAGCGCCGGCCGGATGGCCTTCACCAACTATCTGACCCAGACCCTGATCATGACGACCATCTTCTACGGCGGTCGCGGCCTGGGCTGGTACGGGCAGATCGGCTGGCCCGAGATGTGGATGGTCATCGGCGCGGTCTGGGCGGCCCAGCTGATCTGGTCGCCGCTGTGGCTGTCGGTGTTCCGGATGGGCCCGCTGGAATGGGGCTGGCGCTGCCTGACCTACCGCCGGATGGTGCCGATCCGGAGGGCGGCGGCCTGACGGCTAGGGGCTAGGGGCTAGGGGCTAGGGGCTAGGGTCCAGGGTACCGGCCGATGGGGCCGCGGATTTCGAGCCGCCGTGCCAGCGCTCCATCCTGTGACCTGGCCCAGCCCCTGGATGCTGGCCCCAGCCCCCAGCCCCCAGCCCCTCGCCCCTCGACCCTCGCCCCTCGCCCCTCTAAGAAGCGCGGCATGACCGCAGACGCCGCCTCCTCACGCCCCGAAGCCCGCGCCCCCCGGGGCTTCGCCGACCGGCGCGGCCGCGACCTGATCGCCGAGCGCCGGCTGGTGGCGCGGGTGTCCGCCGTCTACGAGCGCTGGGGATTCGAGCCGCTGGACACCGGGGCCTTCGAATACGCCGACGCCCTGGGCAAATTCCTGCCCGACGCCGACCGCCCGAACGAGGGCGTCTTCGCCCTGCAGGACGATCCGGACGAGGCCGGGGCCGGGGAGTGGATGGCGCTGCGCTACGACCTGACCGCGCCGCTGGCCCGCTTCGTCGCCCAGAACTGGGAGACCCTGCCCAAGCCGTTCCGCCGCTACGCCTTCGGGCCGGTGTGGCGCAACGAGAAGCCCGGCCCGGGCCGCTTCCGCGAATTCGTCCAGTGCGACGCCGACACGGTCGGCTCGGACCGGCCCGAGGCCGACGCCGAAATCATCGCCATGGCCTGCGAGGGCCTGCGGGCGGCGGGGCTGGGCGCCGACCAGGCGGTGGTCCGGGTCTCGAACCGCAAGCTGTTCGACGGCCTGTTCGAGGCCGGCGGCGTCGGGGACGCGGGCCAGAAGCTGACCGCCCTGCGGGCCATCGACAAATACGACCGGCTCGGCTGGGACGGCGTCCAGGCCCTGCTCGGCGAGGGCCGGCTGGACGAGTCCGGCGACTATACCCGCGGGGCCCGGCTGCCGTCGAAGGTGATCGGGGCCGTCGAGGGCTTCCTGGCCTCGGCCGGGGACGGCGCGGCGACCCGGGCCGGGACCCTGGAGGCGGTGGCCCGGTCGGGCGACATCGGCGCGGCCGGCGAGGCGGCCCTGGCCGAACTGGCGGCGATCGACGCCGCCCTGGGGGCCATGAAGGTCGGCCAGGCGGCGGTGCGCTTCGACCCGACCATCGTGCGCGGTCTGGAATACTACACCGGGGCCGTGTTCGAGGCCGACCTGCTGCTGGACACCACCGACGACAAGGGCAGGGCCCTGCGCTTCGGCTCGATCGTCGGCGGCGGCCGCTATGACGATCTGGTGGCCCGCTTCACCGGCGAGCGCCTGCCGGCCACCGGCCTTTCGTTCGGGGTGTCGCGCCTGGCCTCGGCCCTGCGCGCGGCCGGACGCGGCGCCGCCGACGCGGGGCGCGGGCCGGTGGTGGCGATCGTCTTCTCCGAGGCCGACATGCAGCACTATCTCGACGCCGTGGCCGAGCTGCGCAACGCCGGGATCGCGGCCGAGCTCTACCTCGGCCGGGCCGGGATGAAGGCCCAGATGAAATACGCCGACCGCCGGGGCGCGCCGGCGGCGGTGATCCTCGGCGGCGACGAGATCGCCGCCGGCCGGGTCACCATCAAGGATCTCGACGCCGGCCGGGCCCTGGCCGCGGGGATCGCCGACAACGAGGCCTGGAAGGCCGAGCGGCCCGGCCAGGTGGTGGTGCCGCGCGCCGACCTCGTCGCCACCGTCCGCCGGATCGTCGACGCTCCGCACACGGATGCGTGAGTTATCATTGATAAGTGATGAAAACCGCCCGTTTCAGAAGCGACTTCATTGACTTGACCCCTGGAATGTCGTCATCCTGTGGCCACTCGGAAGCTGCGGCGCCCCGGCGTAGCAGCCTTTCGGAGGCGTTTCGGGGAGGAAACGTCCGCTCCGTAGAGAGCGAAAGAAGCCCGCCGCGATGTATCCCCCGCGGCGGGCTTTTTCGCGCCCGGCCGGGAGAAGCCGCATGCTCTACCTGATCGTCAAGGCCCTGCTGTCCGGGGTGATCATCGCCCTCGTCTCCGAGATCGCCAAACGCAGTCCCGGCTTCGCGGCCCTGGTGGCGTCCCTGCCGCTGGTCTCGGTGCTGGGCATGATCTGGCTGTGGCGGGACACCGCCGACCCGGCCCGCATGGCGGCGCACGCCGGAGCCACCTTCTGGTATGTGCTGCCGTCGCTGCCGATGTTCCTGCTGATCCCCCTGCTGCTGAAGCGCGGCGTGGCCTTCTATCCGGCCCTCGCCGCCGGCTGCGCCCTGACGGTGGCGCTGTACCTGGCCATGGTCTGGGCGGCCCCGAAAGTCGGCCTGACGCTCTGACCGTTCCGGCCGCGGGTCGGAAAGGGGCCGGAGCACGCCGCCCCGGCCCTCCCCTTCGGTGAAGACCGGCCTACCAGATGCGGACGCGGTCTTCCGGGGCGAGGTAGTATCTGTCGCCCGGCTGGACGTCGAAGGCCTCGTACCAGGCGTCGATGTTGCGCACCGGCCCGATGACCCGGAACTCGGCCGGGCTGTGCGGGTCGGTGGCGATCTGGTTGATCAGGGCGTCGTGGCGGTATTTCGACTGCCAGACCTGGGCCCAGCCGTAGAAGAAGCGCTGGTCGCCGGTCAGGCCGTCGACGACCGGGGCGGGCCGGCCGTCCAGCGACAGGTGGTAGGCCTCGAGCCCGACCGCGTTGCCGGCCGCGTCGCCGATGTTCTCGCCCATGGTCAGGGCGCCCTGGACCGGATGCCCCGGGACCGGCTCGAACTGGTCGTACTGGGCCCCGAGACGGGCGGTCAGGGCCTGGAAATTGGCCTTGTCCTCGTCGGTCCACCAGTTGCGCAGCACGCCGTCGCCGTCGGACTTGGAGCCCTGGTCGTCGAAGCCGTGGCCGATCTCGTGGCCGATGACGCCGCCGATGCCGCCGTAGTTGACGGCCGGATCCGCGTCGGGATCGAAGAAGGGCGGCTGCAGGATGGCGGCCGGGAAGACGATCTCGTTGTTGGTCGAATTATAGTAGGCGTTGACCGTCTGCGGGGTCATGCCCCACTCCTCCTTGTCGACCGGCTCGTTGAGCCGGGCGAGCTGATAGTTCCAGCGGAACAGGCCGGCCCGCTCGCCATTGCCGAACAGGTCGTCGGGCCGGACCTCGAGGGCCGAATAGTCGCGCCACTTGCCGGGATAGCCGATCTTGACGGTGAATTTGGCCAGCTTGTCCTGGGCCGCGGCCTTGGTGGCGTCGCCCATCCAGCCGTAGGTGTTGATGCGATTGCCCAGGGCGATGCGCAGGTTGGCGACCAGCTCCTCCATCTTGGCCTTGGACTCGGCGGGGAAGTATTCGGCCACATACTGGCGGCCGACGGCCTCGCCGAGCATGCCCTCGGCGAAGCTGACGCCGCGCTTGTCGCGGGGCCGCTGCGCCGGCTGGCCGTTCAGGTCGCGCGAGCGGAACTCCCACTGGGCGTCGGCGAAGCGGCGCGACAGCAGGCCGGCCCCGTCGTCGGTGGTGTGGAAGGCCTGCCAGGCCTGGATCACCTCGATCGGGGTCTCGGCGTAGATGGCGGCGATCTTGGGCATGGCCGTGTCCTGGCGGACGATCAGCCGCGGCACGTCGCCGACGCCGATGGCCGAATAGTAGTCCTGCCACGGGAAGCCGGGGGCCTCGGCGGCCAGCTGGGCGATGGTGTATTCGTTGTAGGTCTCGTCGCGGTTGCGGTTCTGGACCGGGGTCCAGTGCGCCTCGGCGATGCGGGTCTCGAAGGCGAGGATGGCGTCGGCGCTGGCGGCGGGGTTCTCCCAGCCGATCATCCCCAGCATGCGCTCGACATAGGCGCGGTACAGCGCCTTCTTCCCGGCGAAGCGGGCGTCGAGATAGTAGTCGCGGTTGGGCAGGCCGAGGCCCGACTGGCCGGTGGTGACGACATAGCGGGTCGGGGCCTTCTGGTCGGTGGAGATGCCGGAGCCGAAGATCGACCCGCCGATGCGGCCCTGGGTCTCGCCCATGTAGACCGCGGCCTTGTGGTGGGTGTCGGCGGCGCGGATGGCGGCCAGATAGGGCTGCAGCGGCTGGGCGTCGAGCGCCTCGATGCGGGCCTCGTCCATATAGGCGCGGTAGGCGTCGGCGATCTTCTGTTCGTCCGAGCCCGGGGCCAGGTCGGTGCGGGCCACGAGCCCCTCGATCATCGCCTTGACCCGGTTGTCCGACAGTTCGCGCAGCAGGGCGAAGGAGCCGTAGCTGGTGCGGTCCGACGGGATCTGCATGGCGTCGAGCGCGGCGCCGTTGGCGTGGCGCATGAAGCTCTCGCCCGGCGACACCGAGGTGTCGCGACCGGCCAGGTCGAAGCCCCAGGTCCCGTATTTCGGCGCCTCGACGCCCTGGTAGCCGGTCACCGCGGCGCCGGCCTCGGGCGTCTGGAACAGCTCGAACACCGTGCAGGCGTCGTCGACGCAGGCGTGGTCATGGCCGCCGTCGGCGAAATGCTGGGCCGCGGCGGGCGCGGCAGGCAGGAGCAGGGCGCCGGCGGCGGCCCCGATCAGCAGCTTCTTCATGTGGAATTCCCTCGACTTGACTTCGCTTTCCGGAAGGTCGCCGGACCCTACGCCCGGAAGATGGCCTGTCGCCTGAATTTTTTGTCATTATGCGACGGAAACCCGGACAGGCCGGCGCCTCAGCCTGTAGGCTGAGCCGTGCGGAGGTCGAATGACGGGTCACGGCGGCGCGGGCGGCGAATACAAGGACCTGGTGGTCTTTCTGGCCGCCGCGGGCGTCATGGTCCCGCTGTTCAACCGCTTGAGGATCAGCCCCATCCTCGGCTTCCTCGCCGCGGGCGTGCTGCTCGGGCCCGACGGGCTGGCGCGCCTGTCGGAGAGCGCGCCGTGGCTGGCCTGGCTGACCATTTCCGACGCCGGGCAGATCCGCTCCCTGTCCGAGCTCGGCGTCGCCTTCCTGCTGTTCATGATCGGGCTGGAGCTGTCGTGGGAACGGCTCAGGTCGATGCGCCGGCTGGTGTTCGGCCTGGGCCTGACCCAGGTGGCGGCGTGCGCCGTGGCGCTGGCGGCGCTGTTCGTACTGATGGGACAGCCGCTGGTTTCGGCGACGGTGCTGGGCATGGGGCTGGCGCTGTCGTCGACGGCGGTGGTCATGCCGGTGCTGGCCGAGCGGGGGCGGGTGCGGACCGCCTCCGGCCGGGCGACCTTCGCGGTCCTGCTCGCCCAGGACCTGGCCGTGGCCCCGATCCTGATCACCGTCACCGTGCTGGCGGCGCTGGCGCAGGGCGGCGGCGACATCGACGCCGGCACGCTGAGGACGGCGCTGCTGACGCTGGTTCCAGCGGCGATCGGCCTGGCGCTGCTGGTCGGGCTGGGCCGGCTGGTGCTGCGGCCGATGTTCCGCTCGGTGGCCAAGGCCAAGGCGCGCGGCCAGGGGCAGGAGATGTTCGTGGCCGCCAGCCTGCTGGTCGTCGTCGGGGCCGGCGTCGCGGCCCAGGCGGCGGGCCTGTCGATGAGCCTCGGGGCCCTGATCGCCGGCGTGCTGCTGGCCGAGACGGAGTTCCGGCGCGAGGTCGAGCTGGCCATAGAGCCTTTCAGGGGCCTGCTGCTCGGCGTCTTCTTCGTCGGCGTCGGCATCGGCCTCGATCTCGACGCCGTGGCGGCCAATCCGCTGGGCGTGTTCGGCCTCGCCGCCGCCCTGACCGGGATCAAGGTCGCGATGATCTTCGGCGCCGCGCGGCTGTGGGGCGTCAAGCGCAAGGCGGCGGTCGAGACGGCGCTGGTGCTCGGTCCGGCCGGCGAATTCGCCTTCGTCATCCTCGGCGCCGGCCTGGTCGAGGGCATCGCCTCGCCGGCCTTCACCGGCACCGTTCTGGTCGCGGCCACGATCAGCATCTTCACCATCCCGGCGATGGCCGCCCTGGCCGGTCGGCTGACCCGCCAGGCGACCGCCCCCCCGGACCTGCCGGACGAGGCGCTGGAGCCGACCGACACCGCGGACAAGGTGCTGATCGTCGGCTTCGGCCGGGTCGGCCGCCTGGTCGGGGAGCTGCTGACCCAGCACGGCCAGGCCTATCTGGCCGTGGACTCCGACGCCTCGACCGTCGCCAGGGCCCGGGCCGAAGGGGCCGATGTCTTCTACGGCGACGCGGGCCGGCCCGAAATGCTCCAGCTGTGCGGCGTGGACACCGCCCGCGCCGTCATCGTCACCATGGACGCCCCCGCCAAGGTCGACGAGGTGGTCAGCGCCGTGCGCCGGCTGCGGCCCGAGCTGATCCTCATCGCCCGCGCCCGCGACGAACGCCACGCCGAGCGGCTCTACCGGCTGGGGGTCACCGACGCCGTGCCGGAAACCACCGAAGCGGCGCTGCAGCTGGCCGAGAACACCCTCGTCGACCTCGGGGTGCCGATGGGGCTGGTGCTGGCCTCGATCCACGAACGGCGCGACCGGTTCCGCGCCCTGTTCCAGGAGGCCATGCCCGACCGGGCCGACCGGCCCCGCAAGGCGCGGGCCCTGCGGTCCAGGGGACGAAGCTGAACCGGTCAAGATGTCGCGGCGTTAACCTCCGCGGTCATCGTCACGTTAATCTCCTCACCCCATTTTGGTCATCGTTGCGTGATGACTGCCCCCCGTCGTCAGAAGACGATTCCCTGCGGCTGCGCGGCGTCGCGTTTCCGCTCCCTCCCCATCGCTTCGGCGGTAAGTTTTCGATCGGCGGGCCCTATCCGCCGTCCAGTCGAGTATCCGTTTCATGCGAGATGTCGCCCTGTCCTCCCTCCAGACCGATTCCCAGCCCGAGTCCGACGCCCCCCGTCTGAACCGCCGCCAGGCGGCCAAGGTCCGCACCCGGCAGAAGGTCCTCGACGCCGCCCGCCAGCTGTTCGCCGAGCGCGGCTACGATCCGGCCACCATCCGCGACATCGCCAAGGCCGCCGGCATGTCGACCGGCGCGGTGTTCGCCAATTTCCAGGACAAGGCCGAACTGTTCGAGGCGGTCCTGGCGAGCGACCTGGGCCGTCTGGCGGAGACCATGAAGGCCGCCGCCGGCGCCGAGGGCTCGGTGCGCGCCCGTCTGCTGTCCGCCCTGGGCGCCGGCTACCACGGCTCGCTGGAGCAGCTGCCGCTGGTCCAGGCGGTGATCGCCCGCTCGTGGTTCCAGCCCGTGGCCGCCGAAATGCGCACCCGCGCCGCCATCAAGCCGATCCTCTCGATCGTCACCGACACCCTGCAGGCCGGGGTGGGCGAGGGCGAACTGCGCCAGGACGCCGACGTGCGGCTGCTGAGCGAGATGATCTACGGCGCCTTCCTGGCCAACTACCGCCACGCCGCCTACGACGGCTGGACCGAGGCCCAGCTCGGCGAGCGCATGGGCAAACAGGTCGACGTCATCCTGGCCGGCGCCCTGTCGCGGCAGTAGGCGCGGCCTTTCCGCAAACTTTACCGTCGTACCAGTGGCCGCTACCGACCGAGGCCGTGTAAAAATGCTCTGAGCTTGATCGGTTCACGAGTTTGTGACGAGGCGCAGAGCGCCTCCTTCTCAGGCTCTGATCGCCTCCATCATGGGCTTCGTTCCGAGCACTGCCAGCACCCGCTTCATGTTGTAGGCCAGGACGTGGAGGCTGATCTCGGTCTTCACGTTAGACTAGATCTAGATCCTGGTGCCGCGCCGCCCCTGGAAGAAGTGCACGACCAGCAGGATCAGGAAGACGATGAACAGCACATAGGCGATGTTCATCGACAGGCCCGCGACGCCGCCCGCGCCGAGGGCGCCGGCGATGATGGCGAGGACGAGGAAGATAAGGGCCCAGCGAAGCATGAGCGGACTCCCGGAATGTTGATCCAAAGGAGCGGCTCAGACCGCCGCGCCTGCGGGATCAACTCTCCGGCCTGCGGCCCGTTCCGCTCAGCGGCGCCGGCGCCCGTGCGGTTTCTCGGTGAAGGCCGCGGCCACCATCGTCGCCAGCGCCGGGTTGCGCAGGAAAATCCATCCCCCCGCCAGGGCCGCCGCCGTCCCCAGGATGGGCCGGTTTCGGAACAGGGCGTAGGCGCGCTCGGCCAGACCGGCCGGCTCGTCCTCCTCGACCTCTTCCTCGCCGGCCTCGCGCCGCAGGAATGTCATCGCCACCGCCAGCGCGGCCAGGGCGAACAGCAGCATGGTCAGGGCGGCCGCGGCGAGCGGCACGACCACCAGGCACAGGGCGTAGAAGATCGTCGCCCCGAACGCGATCACGGCGACCAGGGCCGCGCCCGCCGCCACGGCGGCCGCGACGGCCTTCCTCGCCAGCTTCCGGGCCAGCCCTCCGCCGATCATCAGCGGCGGCGGCCGGCGAGCAGCAGGCCGAGGACGACGCCGACGCCGAGGGCGATGGCGGTCGACTGCATCGGGCGCTCCTGGACCCGTTCGGTCAGATAGCGCTGGGCCTCGTCGAAGCGTTCGCTGGCCTCGTCGTAATATTCACGGCCGCGCACCCGGGCGGTGTCGTAATAGCCGCGGGCGCGTTCGCGCATAACCTCGGACTGCTCGCGGATCCGGGCCTCCGTCTCGGCCGCCCTGGCGCGCAGGCGGGTTTCGGCCGCGGCCGCCTTTTCACGCAGCCGCGCCTTTTCCTCGGCGCCGAGCGTTTTCAGGTCGTCCTTCAGGGTGTTGATGTCGTTCTTCACGGCTGTCCTTGCTGCCTTGGTCGTGGCCATGTGCGCGCTCCGCTGTGCAAGCTTGACGGTTAGATAGAGAACCCTGAGCCGGAACGCCACTCCGACCTGCCGGTTCCGCGGCGCAACATGCCGCGCCGCTGGCGCAACGGCGCGTCCCGTCCTAGACAATGGCCATGACCGACTGGCTGTTCCCGCCCGCCCCCACGCCCTCGCTGCCGATCGTCGGCCGGACGGCCCGACTGCCCGTGCGCCGCATTCTTTGCGTCGGCCAGAACTACGCCGCCCACGCCCGTGAAATGGGCCAGGAGCGGGCCGAGCCCTTCTTCTTCACCAAGCCCGCCGACGCGCTGGTGACCGGCGGCGCCGATCCGCTGTTCCCGACCGCCACCACCGACCTGCATCACG
Organism: uncultured Brevundimonas sp.; assembly: GCF_937870815.1. Classification (GTDB taxonomy): domain Bacteria; phylum Pseudomonadota; class Alphaproteobacteria; order Caulobacterales; family Caulobacteraceae; genus Brevundimonas. The sequence goes on along the minus strand of NZ_CALMZS010000175.1, from coordinate 23,085 downwards.
AGGTGGAGCTGGTCTGCGCCGTCGGCGAGGGCGGCGGCGTCGTCGGCTGGGCGGTGGGCTGCGACCTGACCCGGCGCGACCTGCAGGCGGCGGCCAAGGCGAAGGGCCGTCCCTGGGACGCCGCCAAGGGCTTCGATCAGTCCGCGCCCTGCGGGGCCCTGACGCTCGGCGCCCTGCCCGATCCGGCCGCCCCGATCCGCCTGTCGGTGAATGGCGGGATCCGCCAGTCGGGGCGGCTGGACGACATGATCTGGGCCCCCGACGAGATTCTCGCCAAGGCTCGCGAGCTGTGGGAGGTCCGCCCCGGCGACCTGATCTTCACCGGCACGCCCGAGGGCGTCGGCCCGCTCCAGCCCGGGGACCGGGTCGAGGCGGCGATCGGCGGCCTCGCGCCCCTGACCTTCACCCTGAGGCCGCGATGATCCTGCACGGCTACTGGCGCTCCGGCGCGGCGTATCGGACCCGCATCGCCCTGAATCTCAAGGGGCTGACCTACGATCAGCGCGGCGTCGATCTGCGCACCGGCGCCCATCGGTCCGCGGCCTTTGTGGCGCTCAATCCCCAGGGCATGGTGCCGGCGCTGGAGATCGACGGCGCGGTGCTGACCCAGAGCCCGGCCATCCTCGAATGGCTGGAGGAGGTCCATCCGGTCCCGCCGCTGCTGCCCGCCGGGGCCGTCGACCGGGCCCACGTCCGGGCCATGGCGGCCCTGATCGGCTGCGACATCCATCCGCTCAACAACCTGCGGGTCGGCAAGGCCCTGCGCGACACCTTCGGCGCGGACCAGGCGGCGGTGGAGGCCTGGGCCGCGCGCTGGATCCTGCCCGGCTTCGAGGCGCTGGAGCGGCTGGTCGGCGTCCACGGCGCCGGCTGGTGTTTCGGAGCGGCGCCCACCCTGGCCGACTGCTATCTGATCCCGCAGGTCTACTCGGCCCGCCGCTTCAACGTCCCGCTGGCGGCCTTTCCGCGCCTGCTGGCGGTCGACGCCGCCGCCGCCGCCCATCCGGCCTTCCTCGCGGCCCGTCCGGACAATCAGCCCGACGCCGACTGACCGTCAGGCCAGGAACCGCCGCACCGCCGCCATGAAGCGCGTCGGCTGGTCGATCATCACCATATGCTCGGCCCCCTCGATGCGCTCGAAGGCGGCCGGGCGGGGCAGGGCGGCGTAGGCTCCCCGGAACAGCCGGTCGGCGCGGCTGCGCGGCGAGGCCTCGTCCGGGCTCCAGCCGTAGACCACGGTCACCGGCGCGGTGATGTCCGGCAGCCGGTGGCGCAGGTCCACCGTCATGACCTCGTAGAGCGCCTGGGCCAGAACCCGCCGGTCGCCCCCCTGCCAGCCCATCGAGCCGAACACGGCGTCGGCGGCCCCGCCGAGTTCGAGCCCGAGGGCCCGGCCCCGCTCGCGCAGCCCCTTGTCGCCGAAAAACTGGACGGCCTGGTAGGCCACCCGGGCGATCGGTTCGACATCGCCGACCGTCGCCCCCGGGCTGATCAGGGCGGGGAAGAACGGCGAGGCGTCGACGGTCATCAGCCGGCCGATCCGGTCGGGCGCGTCGGCCGCGACCCGGAGCGCGACCTGTCCGCCCATCGAGTGGCCGATGAGGGCCGGCCGCCCCAGCCCGGCCTCGGCGACATAGCGGCGCACCTCGCCGGCGACGGCCGCTATGATCGCGCCGCGGGCGTTGCCCCGGGCCGGCAGGTCGCCGAAGCCGTGGACCGAGACCAGGTGCAGTCTGCGTCGCCCGGCCAGGCGCGCGGCCGTCCGGCTCCACACCGCCGAGGTCGAGGCGAGGCCGGGGATCAGGATCAGGTCCGGCCCGTCGCTGCGGGTCTCGACCGCGATCCGCGCCGATCGAAACGCCGACTGCGCGCGGGCCGGGGCGCCGGGCGCCGCCCAGAGCGCCGCGCCGCCGATCAGGCCTTTCAGAATGTTTCGTCTTTGTTCCATCGCGTTGTCGGTCTAGTCTGTCCTCTCCGAACACCACGGAGGTTCACATGATTCAGCCGTCCGACGACGAAATCGTCTTCTACACCAACCCCATGTCGCGCGGCCGGATCGTGCGCTGGATGCTGGAGGAGGTCGGCCGGGCCTATCGCACCGTGGCGCTGGATTACGGCACGACGATGAAGGCCCCCGACTATCTGGCCATAAATCCGATGGGCAAGGTGCCCGCCGTCACCTGGCGAGGGGTGACGGTCACCGAGTGCGCCGCGATCTGCGCCTGGCTGGCGGACGCCGTTCCCGAGGCGGGGCTGGCCCCCGCGCTGGAGGATCCGGCGCGCGGGCCCTATCTGCGATGGCTGTTCTTCGCCGCCGGCCCGGTGGAGGCGGCGGTCACGGCCAAGGCGCTCGGCCTGCTGGCCCCGGCGGACAAGGCGGCCATGGCCGGCTACGGCAGTTTCGAGCAGACCGTGAATGCGCTGGAGCAGGCGGTGACGCCCGGCCCGTGGATCCTGGGCGACCGTTTCTCGGCGGCGGACGTCTATGTCGGCAGCCAGATCCTGTGGGGGCTGCAGTTCGGGACCCTGCCCGCCCGGGACGCCTTCAAGGCCTATGCCGCGCGCCTGTCAGGGCGCGAGGCGGCCGTCCGGGCGCGCGAGATCGACGACGCCCTCTTGGCCGCGGCTTCGACGGAAGGCTGAGATCAGCCCTGGGCGGGACGCAGGCCGTCGCCCGCGCTGGCGCGCTGGACCTGCGGACGGCGTTCCCCGCCGGCGGCGATGATGCGGTCGATGCGGGCCTTCTCGGCGCGGAAGGCGGCCAGATCGGCGCCGGACAGGACGACGCCCTCGGTGGTGCGCACCCCGGCCGGATTGATCCGCCGGCCGCCGCGCCAGATTTCGTAGTGCAGGTGCGGACCGGTCGAGGCGCCGGTCGAGCCGACATAGGCGACGACCTGGCCCTGGCGGACGCGCTGGCCGGCGCGCATGCCCGAGGCGTAGCGCGACAGGTGGCCGTAGCCGGTCTCGAGACCGTTCGAGTGGCGGATGCGCAGCCAGTTGCCGTAGCCGCCCCAGCGCCGCGCCTCGACCACCACGCCGTCGGCGGGGGCCACGACCGGCGTGCCGGTGCCGGCGGCGAAGTCGATGCCCTGGTGCATCCTGCGATAGCCGGCGATCGGGTGGCGACGGAATCCGAACGACGACGACACGCGGAAGCCGCGCTCCAGCGGCGTGCGCATGAAGGCCGAGCGGGTGTTCTTGCCGGTGGCGTCGAAATACTGCGCCTCCTTCGCCCCCGCGGGCTGGAAGCGGTAGAAGACCACGCCCTTCAGCTGGGCGTAGAGCAGGCCGTCGGTGCCGATGGTGCGGCCGTTCTCGGTCACCGTGCGTCCATAGACATAGGTGAAGTCGTCCGAGGCGCGGATGTCGCGGTCCATGTCGAACTTGTGCGAGAACAGCTGGCCGGCCTTGCGGCGCACGGCGGCGGGCACGCCCTCGCGCTGGGCCGAACGCGACAGCGAGCCCTCGACCTTGCCGTTCAGCACGACGATCTCGTGGGTGACCTTCTCCTCGAGCGCGCGCAGGCGCAGGGCCCCGTCGAAGGTGCGCGACACCGTCACCTGGCTGGCCGGTCCGGTGCGCATGGTCAGGCCGATCAGGCGCGGATCGCCCCGGCCGCCGCGGGGCTTGGCGATGGCGGTCTCGAAGCGCAGCCCGGCGCGGATCTCGCTCATGTCCATGGCGTTGGACAGGGTGGCGGCGATGGCCGAGGCCTCTTCGGCGGCGATGCCGGTGCGGCGCACGGCGTCTTCGAAGCTTTCGCCCCGGCGAATCTGGACGGGAATGGCTTCCGGGGCGGTCAGGCCGGCCGGGGCGCCGGCGGCGGCGAAGGCCTGCGCCTCGATGGCGGCCATCTGTTCCGCGGTCAGCGGCGGAACCTCTTCAGCCTTGGCGGGCTGGTACACGCGACCGGCGAGAAGGGCCACCGAGAGCGCTGCGACCGCCGTGAGGGCGTGAGGCGCAAGCCGCATCGGTTGGCGACGTGGATCGAACTGAGCCATCGGTCCCCGAAAACTGACGACGCCGACCGGCGCCCAAGCCACTGGAAGCAAGAATCGCGCCTGAAGAAGCCCCCTGCGCGAGACAGGCGGTATAACCCGTCGATCCCATCATGGGAAGCGAGTTCGTTACAGACCGTTAACCGGCGCCGTTTCCAACGGTAATGCCTGGGGTCGGCGTCAGCTTATCGCCGGGAGCGAACAGTGTATTGACGGCGTTTCGCTGAAATATTCCGGATCACCCCCGTCCGTCGCTCGTGTCGTCGCCGTCCCTGCATTCAAGGTGGCCGATGGGCCACTATACTGTGTTTTCCTAGTCACGACCACTGTGCTGTCGCCGGAGTCCCTTTTGTTCATCGCCCAGGTTCCAGCATGAGCGGATCCGTTCCCGCGCCGGCCCCGCCGCCCGGCCGCCGCGGCGCCGGCCGGCGCGTCCTGCTCGGCCTCGGCGTGGCGCTGTGCGTGCTGCTGCTGCTGTTCGGCCTGCTCTATCTGAACCGCCGGGCGGCGACGCGCCAGATCCTCATCGGCTGGCTGGAGCGGCAGGGCGTCCCCGCCGACATGGAGATCGAGCGGGTCGAGCTCGACGGCGTCGTCGCCCGCATCCGCGTCGGCGACCCGCGCAACCCCGACGCCGTGGTCGAGCGGGTCGAGGTCGACTACGCCATCGGCGCGCCGTGGTCGAAGGCCGGGCTCGGCGTCACCCCCAGCCGTATCCGCCTGGTGCGCCCGGTGCTGCGCGCCTCGTTCCGGGACGGCGCGTTCTCGCTCGGCAGTCTCGATCCGCTGGTCGAGCGGTTCACCGGCCGGCCGCCGCGGCCCGACGCGCGCGGGCCGCTGGTGCTGGTCGAGCAGGGCCGGCTCCGGCTCGACACCGAATATGGTCCCGTCGCGGTCCTCGGCGACGCCCGCATCGACGACGGCAAGCTCATCCGGCTCAGCGCCCGGATGCCCGCGGCCGACCTGAAGAGCGGCGGGATCGAGGCCCGGGCCCTGGCGGCGACCCTGGCCCTGACCACCGTCGGCGACCGCGTCGCCGTGCAGGCCGCGGCCTCGGCCGACCACGCGGCCCTGCCGGGGTTCGCGGGGTCCGGCGCCCGCTTCACCCTGACCGGCCGGCTGCCCTACCCCGATCTGGTGCAGCGGCGCGGCGACGGCCGGGTCCGTCTCGAGATCGGCCTGGTGGCCGACCGCCTCGCCGCCGGAGACCTGGCCGCCCGCCGGGCCGCGGCCGAGGTCGTCTTCGACGGCCGGACCACGGGCTGGCTCCAGGCCTTCCGCATCGACGGCGAGGCCGACGCCGACCTCAGGGCCGCCCGGCTGGACGCCCCCGGCCTGGACGCCGCCGCCGCCGCCCTGCGCTGGTCCGGCGCCCGGGCGGCGGTCGTGCGGAACGAGGCCGGCCTCGGCTGGCGCATCGACGGTCCGGCGCGGATCGCCGCCGCCCGCGCCTCGGGGGCCGGGCTGGACGGCGCGGGCGTGGCCCTGACCTCGCGCCGGCTGACCGCCGGCGGCCGCGGCGGCGCCTTCGAGGTCACCGGTCCGCTGGCCCTGGCCGCCGACCGGCTCGACTGGGGCGATCTGTCGCTGGCCGGGGCCCGGGGCGCGGTCGATCTCGAACTGGTCTCCGACGCCGGCCCGCGCCTGCGCGCCCGCGTCGGGCTGCGCGCCCCGCGCGGGGCCTGGCCGCTGTTCGGCCGCCCGGCCCCCGGCGACGGCCCCGACCTGGTCGAGATGAAGCGCGCCCTCGCCGCCTTCGCGGTCGACATTCCCGCCTTCACCCTGATGTCCGGCGAGGGCGGAACCCGGGTGACCCTCGACCGTCCGGCGACCCTGCGTCCGGCCAACGGCGGCGTCCTGACCGTCCGGCCGGCGGCCGGGCCGATCTTCGCCGCGGCCCGCGGCCGGCCGGGCGGCGGGGCCCTCGCCCTGACCGCCTCCCGCGGACGCGGCCTGCCCGAGGCGGCCTTCGACATATCGGCCTGGCGCCGGACGCCGGGCGGCTTCATCGCCGACCTCGACGGCCGCGCCGCCCTCGATTTCGAGCTGGCCCGCGGCGTCGCCCTGGACACCCGCGGCCGGCTGACCTCGTCCGGCGGCGGCCTCGTCTACGTCGCGGCCGGCTGCACCCCGCTGACCGTCGAGCGGCTCGAGCTGGGCGAGAACGACGTCGTCGACCTGTCGGGCCGGGCCTGCCCGACCGACCGTCCGCTGGTCAGCGTCGCCGGCGGACGCTGGCGGGCCGACGGCGCCCTGGCCGGGGTCGACGCCGCCGTCCCCTTCCTCGCCCTCAAGGTCCGCGACGCCCGGGGACGGTTCGCGGCCACCGGCGGCCCGGCCGGCCTGGGCCTCGACACCCGGGTCGGCCGGGCCGTCGTCGAGGACGCCACGACGCCGCGACGCTTCAATCCGCTGGCGGCGTCCGGATCGGCCCGGCTGGCCGGCGGCGACTGGACCGGCGTCTTCGACCTGGCGTATGGCGAAACGACGCTGGGCCGTCTCGACCTGGTTCACGACGGCCCGTCCGGCGCCGGCGGCCTGACCATCGACGCCCCGTCGATGGTCTTCGCCGGGGACGGGCTGCAGCCGGCCGATCTCAGCCCCCTGGCGGCGGACTTCGTCGGCTCGCCGGCGACCGGCTCCGTCGCCTTCGAGGGCCGCGTCGACTGGCGCGCCGGCGCCGAGGGCGCGAGCTCGGGCCGCCTGACCATTCCGGACCTCGACTTCGTCAGCCCGGCCGGGCCGGTGAAGGGGCTCCGCGGGACGATCGACTTCGTCAACCTCGCGCCGCTGGTCACGGCGCCGGGCCAGCGCCTCACCGCCGACGTCCTCGAGTCCGTCGCGCCGCTGACCGACATCGAACTGACCTTCGGTCTCGACAAGGGGGCGGTGACCGTCGAGGGGGGCGATCTGACCGTCGCCGGCGGTCTGGTGCGCATCGAGCCCTTCGCCCTGCCGCTGGACCGCAGCCGGCCGTTCAGCGGCGTCATCGTGCTGGAGAACGTCCAGCTGGGCCAGATCATCGCCGGCTCCGGCTTTGGCGACAGGGTGAGGCTGGACGCGGTGGTTTCGGGGCGGCTGCCCTTCACCTCCGATCCGGTGGCGGGCATCCGCATCTCGGCCGGGACGCTCGCCGCAGTCCAGCCCGGCCGGCTGTCGATCCAGCGCGAGGCCCTCAGCGGCCTCCAGGCCGGCGGCGGCGGCGAGGATGTGCCGCCGAGCCTGGTGCAGGACCTGGCCTACCAGGCGATGGAGAACCTGTCGTTCGACATCCTCACGGCCGCGGTCAACAGTCTCGACGGGGGCCGCATCGGCGTGCTGTTCCGCATCCGCGGCCGCCACGATCCGCCCGAGCGGCAGGAGCTGCGGATCAGCATCGCCGAATTCGCGAGCCGGGAATTCCTCAACCGCGAACTGCCCCTGCCGTCGGGCACCGGCATCGATCTGACGCTCGACACCACGCTCAACCTGAACCAGCTGGTCGGCGACCTTCTCGAGCTGAACCGGGCCCGCGACGGCCGGCCCTCGCCCGGGGCCTCCGCCGCGTCCCGCGGTCCGGGGCCGGGCCCTTGATCGCGCCGCGGCGACCGTTCAGAACCCGTTCACCCCGCGGGGCGTTACATCGCCGCGGATCAACACCGGAGACTCCCCGCCATGACCCGGACGCGCGCCCGCCTCGCCCTGATCGGCTTCGTCGTCGCCGTCGGCGCGGGCGCCTGTACGCCCACGGTCCGGCTCCAGGTCGATCCGATCCAGATCTACGCCAAGCTGGACGCCGACGTCCGCGTCCGTCTCGACAAGGAGCTTCAGGACCTCCTCGCCGAGAACCCGAACCTGTTCTGATGCGAAAGCCGCCTCCGATGTCCTTCCGCAAGCTCTTCGTCGTCGCCGCCGCCGTCGCCGCCCTCGGCGTGGCCGCCGGCGCCGCCTTCGCGCAGACCGCGCAGCAGAAGGCGATGATCGACGCGGCCAAGGCCCAGGGGACCGTCGGCGAGCAGGCCGACGGCTATCTCGGCTTCCGCCAGGCCTCGTCCGATCCGGCCCTGACCGAGGCCGTGACGACGACCAACAACGCCCGCCGCGAGGCCTACGCCCGCAGAGCCCAGGCGGCCGGAACCACGGCCGACGTCGCCGCCGCCCGGGCCTTCGAAACCATCGTCCTGCCGCGCATCAGCTCCGGCCAGTGGTACCGCAACGCCCAGGGCCAGTGGGTCAGGCGCTAGCGTACGGACCCTTTGCCCTCCTCCGGGGTTCCTCCATCGGCTGGCGCCGCCGGCCGCCACGGGAACCCGGATGCGAACCGCCTCACAATGTATGACCATGGCCGCGCGAATGGACGGCTATGCCGCGCGCGAGGCTCTGCCCGGCATGCGCGCCGAGTGGGTCGCCATGGCCTCGTACTGGCGCGGACTGGCCCATCAGGCGGACTGGCAGGACCGATACCGCGCCCGCTCCTCCTAGGTCGGCCTCCGACTTAATTTCTCATCGCCGGTCCATTTGTGCTAGAATTGTTCCGCTGGCCGCCCTTCCGCGCGCCGGCGCCGGACGGCTCCCGTCGCCATGCCGACCACGATCCCCGCGATCCAGGATGCCCGGACGCTCGCCGCGGCGATCGTCGACACCATCCATGAGCCGCTGATCGTGCTCGACGGCGGCCTGCGGGTCCTCGCCGCGAGCCGGGCCTTCTACGAGATCTTCAGGGTCGATCCCGGGCACACCATGGGGCGCCGGCTTTACGACCTGGGCGACGGCCAGTGGAACATCCCGGCCCTGCGCCTGCTGCTCGAGACCATCATTCCCGAAAAGACCGCCATGGACGGGTTTGAGGTCGACCACGACTTTCCCGGGGTCGGCCGCCGCACCATGCTGCTCAACGCGCGCAAGGTGATCTCCGAAACCAGCGCCGACAGCACCATCCTGCTGGCCTTCACCGACGTCACCGCCCGCCGCGCGGTGGAGCGCGACCTGGCCGACCTGCTCGAACACACCGAAGAACTGCTGCGCCAGAAACAGGTTCTCCTGCAGGAGATGCAGCACCGCGTCGCCAACAGCCTGCAGATCATCGCCAGCATCCTGCTGATCAAGGCCCGCGCCGTGACCTCCGAGGAAACCCGCCTGCACCTCAGGGACGCGCACCAGCGGGTCCTCTCGGTCGCCGAGGTTCAGTCCCATCTCCACGCCTCCGGCGACCTCGACCAGATCGAGGTCGGCCCCTACCTGACCAAGCTGTGCGCCAGCCTCGCCGCCTCGATGATAGGCGACAGCCATCCGATCGTCCTGCGGGTGGAGGCGGATCACGGCCTCATCGGTTCGGACAAGGCCGTCAGCATGGGCCTGATCGTCACCGAACTGGTCATCAACGCCATCAAATACGCCTTCCCCGAGCCGCGCGCCGACGCCGTGATCCTGGTCCGCTTCGAGAGCGCGGGGGAGGGATGGCTCCTGGCGGTCACCGACAACGGCGTCGGCGCCCTGGAGGCCGCCGCGCCCCTCGTCCACGGCGGCCTCGGCACGGCCATCGTCGAGGCTCTGGTGAAGCAACTGGACGCCCGCATGCAGGTGGAATCGGCCGCGGGCATGGCGGTCTCCATCCGCCACGCCGGGGCCTGAGGCGCCTGCGGCCGGCCGGGCCTCGACACCCCCCGCCCCGCCCATCTCCGCGTACGGAAGATTCGATAGCTGATCGCCCAGGGCCAGGGGTCTGATCATCGGCCCCGGCGCCCCCGGGCGGGCGGCTGGAGCGAAGATCCGGGTTTGGACGCGATCGCGTCCAAACCGATTTCGCTCTAGTCTGGAGCCATGCCCCGTCCCGTGCTCCGCCTGATCGGCAACCTCCTCATCGCCGGGGGCGTCGCCGGCGCCGGCGCCCTCGGCATCGGCGTGGCCTGGGCGGCCATCGGCGGCGGCGACCTGCCGGCGCACGGCTGGATCGCGCTGCTGCTGGGCGTGTTCGGCGCCGTCTTTCTGGCCTGGGGGCTGATGTCCCTGGCCTTCAAGTCGGACCGCGAGGGCTGGGACGACCGCGTCGACAACCGCTTCGACCCCGGCGCCGGCGACGACCACGAACCTTGAGCGGACGCGCCGGTCGCGCGATAGGACCTGTATGAGCGACACCAGCGAACCGCGGCCCTCGACGATCACCTATGCCGGCTATCTCGCCCTCGACGACCTGCTCGCCGCCCAGCATCCGCTGTCGGACGAGCATGACGAGATGCTGTTCGTCATCATCCACCAGACCAAGGAGCTGTGGCTCAAGCAGATCCTGCACGAGGTGGCGCTGGCGCAAGGCCTCGTCCGCGCCGGCGACCTGGTGCCGGCCTACAAGAGCCTGGCCCGGGTCAGCCGCATCCAGGCGGTGATGACGATGAGCTGGGACATTCTCGCCACCATGACGCCGGCGGAATACCTGCGCTTCCGCGGCGCGCTCGGCACGTCCTCCGGCTTCCAGAGCGACCAGTTCCGCCGCTTCGAATACATGCTGGGGCTCAAGGACGAGCGCTTCCTGCACTTCCACGCGGAGCGGCCCGAGGCCCATGCGGCGCTGACGGCGGCGCTGGAGGCGCCCAGCCTCTATGACGACGCCCTCGCCCAGCTCGCCGCCGCCGGCCTGCCTGTGCCCGTCGGGGTGCTGAACCGCGACGTCAGCCGGCCCCATGAGCCGTCCGAGGGGGTCGAGTCGGCCTGGCTGGAGGTCTATCGCGACCCCGACCGCTGGTGGCCGCTGTATCAACTGGCCGAGAAGCTGGTCGATCTCGACGACGCCCTGCTGACCTGGCGCCACAAGCATGTGGTCACCGTCGAGCGCATCATCGGCCGCCGCCGCGGCACCGGCGGCACCGAGGGCGTGGCCTATCTGACCGAGACCCTGCAGCGCCGCTGCTTCCCCGAGCTGTGGTCGCTGCGCACCAGACTCTGAGGCCGCCGGACGCCCGCCCGGCTCCCCGGCCGCGACGGGTTCGACCGGGCCGGTCGGCAACCAACAAGGCTACGCTGGGGTTTAACCGGGACAGCCTCCCGCGAGGATCCCGCCATGTCCAACGCCAACCGCCACGACATCCACGTCCTGAACAACCTGATCCAGACCGCCATCGACAGCGCCGACGGCTATCGCGAGGCCTCGACCGAGGCCGACGACCCCGGTCGCCGCGACCTGTTCGGTCGGCGCAGCTTCGAGCGTCGCCAGGTCGCCGAGGAGCTCCAGTCCACCGTCCGCGCCCTCGGCGGCGACCCGGCCGCCGAGGGCTCGATCCTGGCCAAGGCCCAGCGCGCCTTCGCCGACATCCGCCACGCCCTGATGCGCGACGAGGCCAGCAGGGTCGGGGTGGTGGAAGGCGCCGACGAGGCCGTCCGCGCCCGTTTCGAAAAGGCGCTGGAGGACAGCCAGATCTCGGCCACTACCCGCGAGACCATCCGCCGCGCCTTCGCCCGCGTCAGCAGCGGCCGCGACGACCTCCACGACCTGCGCCACAGCCTCGAGGGCCAGCGCGACGCGAGCAACCGGCTGTATCCGCATTAGGAAGGGCGCACGAAAAAGGCCCCGGCGTCTCCGCCGGGGCCTGGTCATTTCTCGACCGTGAAGCGCCTTACGCTTCGGTGTCGGCGGCCGGGGTCTCGGCCTTGCCGGTCTCCGGCACCACCACGCCCTTGGGCGCGCGCACGGTCTGCTTCTCGGCGATGCGGGCCGACTTGCCGCGGCGATCGCGCAGATAATAGAGCTTGGCGCGCCGGACCACGCCGCGGCGCTTGACCTCGATGGACTCGATGTTCGGCGACAGGATCGGGAAGACCCGCTCCACGCCCTCGCCGAAGGAGATCTTCCGGACGGTGAAATTCTCGTTCACGCCGCCGCCGGCGCGGGCGATGCAGACGCCCTCGAAGGCCTGGACGCGCTCGCGCTCGCCTTCCTTGATGCGCACGTTGACGCGCAGGGTGTCGCCGGGCTGGAAGGCCGGGATGGCGCGCTTCTCGATCAGGCGGGCCTTCTCCTCGGCCGCCAGGGTCTGCAGGATGTTCATTCTATTCTCCTCGAGCTTTGCCGCTCTTTACCTGTGATTTGGCGGGCTCAAGTCCCGCATGGGTCGTCTTGTCCAGATGCGCCGTCCAGAGGTCTGGCCGCCGTTCCCGGGTCGTCACTCGCCGCTGCTCTTCGCGCCATTGTGCGACCTTCTTGTGGTCGCCCGACAGAAGCACCTCGGGTATCTCCAGCCCCTCGAACGTCCGCGGTCGCGTGTACTGCGGATGCTCCAGAAGACCGTCCTCGAAACTCTCGCTACTCAAACTGTCCGCCTGGCCGAGGACGCCGGGAAGCAGCCTTACGCACGCCTCGATCACCACCATGGCCGCCGCCTCGCCGCCGGCGAGCACCGCGTCCCCGACGGAGACCTCCTCGAACCCGCGGGCGTCGAGCACCCGCTGGTCCACCCCCTCGAACCGGCCGCACAGGACGGTGATCCCGTCCGCCCGGGCCCATTCCCTGACGCGCGCCTGGGTCAAGGGCCGACCCCGGGCGCTCATGTACAAAAGCGGCCGCCGCGGTCCGGATACGCTGTCCAGCGCCCTCGCCACCACGTCCGCCCTGAGCACGGCTCCCGGGCCGCCACCCGCGGGGGTGTCGTCCAGGAAGCCGCGCCTATCCTCGCTGAAGCCCCGGATGTCAAGGGTTTCGAGGCTCCACAGCCCCTTCTCGCGCCAGGCCGTGCCGATCAGCGACACGCCGAGCGGCCCCGGAAAGGCCTCGGGAAACATGGTCAGGACGGTGACGGCGAAGGGCATGGCGGGGCGCTCATACAGCAAACCCGCGCGAAATGCGCCTCAGGGGATGACCATCTGCATCCCGACGCCGCCCGGCGCGGTCAGGGTGAAGCCGTACTGGGCATAGAGCCGGTGCGCCTCGCCGTCGGCGATCAGGGCGACATGGGCCCGCGACGGCGCCGCCTCGCGCAGCCGCTCCACGAGGGCGGCCATGATGGCCTTGCCGAGGCCGCGGCCTTGGTGCGCCGGCTCGACCGCGATGTCGACGACCATGAAGAACAGGCCGCCGTCGCCGATCACCCGGCCCATGCCGACGGCATCGCCATCACGGCGGACGACCACCGAATGCCAGCTGTTGGCCAGGCCCTTGGCCGCGCCCTCCGGGCTCTTCCGGCTCAGCCCCGCGGCGACGCGCAGCCGCAGATACTCTTCATCCGAAGGGGTCTCCGCGCCCAGCCGATACTCCTCCGGGATCATGCCGCCGGCGCCCCGCCCCCTTCCGCGATCCAGCCGTCCACCCGATCCTCCAGCACGTCCAGCGGCGTCGAGCCGGAGCCCAGCACCACGGCGTGGAAGTCCCTGACGTCGAAGCGGTCGCCCAGCGCCGCCTCGGCCCGCCGCCGCAGCTCCATGATCTTCAGCTCGCCGATCTTGTAGCTGGTCGCCTGCCCCGGATTGGTGATGTAGCGCTCGACCTCCTTGACGATGTCGCGCTCGCTCAGCAGCGAGTTCTCGCGGAAATAGTCGATGGCCTGCTCGCGGCTCCAGCGCTTCGAATGCAGCCCCGTGTCCGTGACCAGCCGCACCGCCCGCCACAGCTCGGTCGAGAGCCGGCCGAAGTCGGACCAGGGGTCCTGGTAGAAGCCCATCTCCTTGCCCAGCCGCTCGGCGTACAGGCCCCAGCCCTCGGCATAGGCACCGTAGCCGCCGAAGCGGCGGAACGACGGCAGGCCCTCCATCTCCTGGGCCCAGGCGATCTGGAAATGGTGGCCCGGCGCGCCCTCGTGATAGCTGATGCCCTCGATCTGGGGCTTCAGCACCTGGGTCATGTCCGACAGGTTGACGTAGTAGATGCCGGGCCGCGAGCCGTCCGGGGCCGGCGAGTTGTAGAAGGCGATCGAGGCGGTCGCCTCGCGCCACGGCTCCACCGCCCGCACCTCCAGGGCCGCCTCGGGCAGGTCGCTGAACCATTGCGGCGCCGCCGCCATCACCTGGGCGATGAAGGCGCGGCTGTCGGCCAGATACTGCGCCTTGCCCTCCGGCGTGTCCGGATACTGGAAGCGCGGATCGGTCTTCAGCAGGGCGAACATCTCCTGCAGCGAGCCCCCGAACCCGACCCGGTCCATGACCGCCTGCATCTCGCCGTGGATGCGCGCCACCTCGTCCAGGCCGATCTGGTGGATCTGGTCCGCGGTCAGTTCGGTGGTGGTCGAGAGTCGCAGCCGGGCGTTGTAATAGGCCTCGCCCTCGGGCAGCCGCCACACCCCGCCGTCGCGGTCCGGCATCGCCGCCGCCTGGGCCTGCACCTCGGCCAGCGCCGCCAGCACCTGTTCGTAGCCGCGCCGCCACTCGCCGGTCAGCGCCGCCCGGCCCTCGGCCAGCAGCCGCGCCCTGGTCGCCTCGTCCGCCTCCAGCGCCGCGACCTTCTTCTGCAGGTCGGCCCAGACCGGATTGTCGGCGCCTTCGTCGAACGGCGCCCCGGCGACGATGTTGCGGGTGTTGGCGATCGACGGCTCGAACACGAAATGGGGCGAGATCACCCCCGCCGCCGCCCGCTGGCGCAGCTCGGCCGCGATCTCGCCCATGAGCCGCTCGGAGTCCCTGAGGCGCGACACATAGGCCTCGGCGTCGGCGACGCTGTCGACCCGGTGGTTGTTGATCATGAACACCGGCAGGGCGGTGGTCGGATTGCCGTTGGCCGCGAACTGATAGCCCCAGTCGCGCCAGCGGTTCGACAGCCGGGCCTGTTCGACGCCGTATTCGAACAGCCGCCACGACATCCGGCTGTCGGCGCTCAGGGTCCGGGGATCGAACCGGTCGTTCAGCTGCGCCAGCTGCCGTTCCATCAGCGCCAGATTCCGCTCGGCCGCCGCGTCGGTGGCGTCGTCCAGCCTGCCGTAGTCGCGCTTGAGACCCAGGGTCGTCATCATCTGCGGCGACAGGGCGATCCGCTCCTGGAAGGCCTGTTCGAAGAAGGCCGCCAGCCGCGCGTCCTCGCTCTGCGCCGCCGGCCGGGCGTGGTGCTGCCCGTGGGCGGCGGGGCCGTCCTGGGCCGGCGCGGCCGTCGCGCCGGCCAGCCCGGCGACCGCGGCGAGGGTGGAGACGACCAGACGACGCATGAAGGACTCCCGGAAACTTCAGTCCCCGACCATCACCGCTCGCGCCGCGGCGCGCAAGTTACGGCGGCGTCATGTCTCCGGCCGCCCCTGATCAGAACTGACGCCAGCTGTCGCCCGGGTTGCGCTCGCCGGGATCGACGCGCTGCTGGCCCCAGGCGACGATCATCAGCAGCTTGTGGCTGCGGATGCGGAATTCGCCGGTCATCGGGGCGATGGCGCCCAGCGGGGCGCCGGTGCTGGGCTCGTAGAGGAAGCCGGAGAACTCGGCCACGCCGACCCGGTCGCGGCGGCTGTAGACCGACAGCTCCGGCATGGAGACGACATTGAAGCTGTCGTTGATCGGCACCCGCATCTCGGGCACCCCGAACACCCGGCGCATCTGCTCCAGCGACAGGCTGCCGGCGCGCAGCTCGAGCACGGCGGCGGCCTCCTGTTTCGACGGGGCCAGCGAATAGCCCGCCTCCGACAGGGCCGCGCGGACGGCGCTGATCGCATAGGGGGCGTTCTCGGCGCGGAAATAGGTGTCGTCGACGAACACCCGCGTGCCGACCGGGATCGGCAGGGTCAGGCCCTCGACGGCGCGGTCGGCGGCCCGCGCCACCAGCAGCTGTTCGGTCGCGGTGCGCGACGGATGGGTTTCGGAGGTCGAGGCGCAGGCGCCCAGCACCGGCAGGACGGCCAGCGCCAGGGCGGCGATCTTCACGGTTTTCAGCTTACCAGCTCCCGGTGTTGGGCATCGAGGCCCAGGGCTCGGCGGGCGGCCGCGGCGCGCCCTCCTGCAGCAGTTCGACGGAGATGCCGTCCGGCGAGCGGACGAAGGCCATGCGGCCGTCGCGGGGCGGGCGGTTGATGGTCACCCCGCCGTCCATCAGCCTCTGGCAGGCGGCGTAGATGTCGTCGACCCTGTAGGCCAGATGGCCGAAATTGCGGCCGCCGGGATAGGGCTGCGGGTCCCAGTTGAAGGTCAGTTCGACCTCCGGCGAGCGCTCGGCCTCCGCGCGCGCGCGGTCGCCCGGCGCGGCGAGGAACACCAGGGTGTAGCGCCCGGCCTCGTCCTCCATGCGGCGCGTCTCCTCCAGACCCAGCAGGTCGCCGTAGAAGCGCAGCGAGGCGTCGAGGTCCGTCACGCGGACCATGGTGTGCAGATAGCGCATGGTCTTTCCGGTCCCGGGGAGAGGCGGCCAGGGGCCTGTATAGCGGCGGATGGCCGTCCCGGCGACTCACGCCCTGTTTCGGCAGGTGCGCATCGCCGCGGCCCCTGCTAGAGCCAGAGGTCAGGCGCCCATGGGGCCTCCGCCGGGGATGGTATGTTCCGCAAGCTTTACGACTGGGTCTTCGCACTGGCCCGCAGCCGTCACGCCACCCCGGCCCTCGCCGTGATCTCGTTCGCCGAGAGCTCCTTCTTCCCCGTCCCGCCGGACGTGATGCTGGCGCCGATGATCCTCGCACGGCCCGACAGGGCCTATTTCTACGCCTTCGTCTGCACCGCCGCCTCGGTGCTGGGCGGCATCCTCGGCTACGCCATCGGCTACTATCTGACCGATCTGGGCCTCTGGCTGATGAGCGTGCTCGGTCATTCCGAGGGCCTGGCGGAATTTCAGCACTGGTTCGACCGCTGGGGCCTGGCGGTCATTCTGATCAAGGGGCTGACGCCGGTGCCCTACAAGCTGGTGACCATCGCCTCGGGTCTGGCCGCGTTCAGCTTCCCGGTCTTCGTCGCCGCCTCGGTGGCGACCCGCGGCGGGCGCTTCTTCCTTGAGGCCTGGATCCTGCGGCGCTGGGGTCCGGCCATGCTGGCCCAGGTCGAGAAGCGCCTCGCCCTGTGGAGCGTCATCGGCATCGTCGTGCTGGTCGGCGCCGTGGTGGCGGCGAAGCTGCTCTGAGTGGGCTCGGGAGCAGGGGCCGGGGGCTCGGGGCTTATGAGTCCGGAACCTGGCCCCTGGCCCCCCAGACCCTCATCGACGCCGCCCTCAAGCACGGCTATGAACAGCAGCGATGAGACGCCTGTATCGACTCCTGACGCGGTGGTGGACCGCCTTCGCCCTCGCCGCCTCGCTGGCGTTGCTCGGCGCCGCGCACGCCTTCGAGCGGTTCGCGGACCTGGCGCCCTGCAACCTGTGCCTGAAGCAGCGCGAGGTCTACTGGGGCGCGGTCGCCATCGCCCTCGTCGCCACCCTCTGGCATCTGGCCAGCCGCGGCAGCCGCGGCACCCCGCGCATCGCCGCCTTCCTGCTGGCGGTGGTGTTCACCACCGGGACGATCACGGCCCTGTTCCACATGGGCGGCGAGAACCACTGGTGGAGCCTGCCCGCGGCCTGCGCCGGCGGCGGCGACGTCGATCTCGAGAAGCTGGCCGCCCTCGCCTTCGGGGCGGGCCCGACTTCGCGGCCGGTGCTCTGCGACGCGGTGACGTGGCGCTTTCCGGCCGGCTGGGGCCTGTCGATGGCGGGCTGGAACGTGCTGATCTCGGCGGCGTTGGCCGGGCTCAGCCTGCTCGCCGCCAAGAGACCCAAGGATGCCCGTGCGCCCCGACCCTGAAACCGCGCCCGGGGGCCGGCCGGATCGCCCCGTGCGCCTGCCGCGCCCCGGCCGCGGCGCCAGCCGCCGCCGCCGGGCCGAGATCCTGCGGGTCGACCACGCCGGCGAATACGCCGCCGTCCACATCTACCGGGCCCAGCGGGCGGTGTTCGAGGGCCGGCCCGACAAGGCCGCCGTCGCCGCCGACATGGCCGGGATGCAGGCCCAGGAAGCCGTGCACCTGGCCCGCTTCGAGACCCTGCTGAACGCCGAGCGGGTCCGCCCCACGGTGATGACCCCGGTCTGGCGTCTGGCCGCCCTCGGCCTCGGGGCCGGCACGGCCCTGCTCGGCGAAAAGGCCGCCCACGCCTGCACCGAGGCGGTCGAGAGCGTCATCGAGGAACACTACGCCGGCCAGATCGCCGAACTGGCCGACCGCGACCCCGCCCTCGCCGCCGAGCTGACCCGGTTCCGCGACGAGGAACTGGCCCACCACGACCATGCCGTCGAGCACGGCAGCCGCGAGGCTCCGGGCTACGGCCTGCTTTCGGCGGTCATCAGGGCCGGCTGCCGCGCGGCCATCAAGGTGTCGGAGCGTATCTGACGTCGAACGCCAGCAGCAGGGTCCTCTGCCGCGGGCTGCCGTTGTCGTCCGACAGGATGTAGAGCCGCACCCCGTCGGCGCGGGCCAGCGCCGCGACACCCTCGAAATTGTCCACCGTCGACGGCAGGCTGAGTTCGATCAGGACCGGCCCCGGCGTCCCGTCCGCCGCCATGCGCCGCACCCGCGCCCGTACATCCACCGGCGGCCGGAAGCGCCGCTCGACCACCCAGAAGCCGTCGCCGCGCGGATCGCGGTCCATGCCGGTGATACGGTAGTCGCTGTCCGGGACCGGCTCGGCCGGCGGCTCGCGCACGGCCCGGCACCCGGTCGGCGCGCAGTCCCAGATCCCGCCCGATTCGCCGGCGACCCGCCATCCGCCGGGGGCGGCGGCGACGGCCTCCATGCCGGCGTTCAGCGGGAAATCCGCCTCGGGCGAGGCCAGGGGCGTCGGCCGGGCCGGGCGCTCCGGCGGGCCGTAGGCCCACAGCCGGTGCCGGCGCTCGAACGACACGGCCAGTCCGCCGTCGGCCTCGAGGAACAGGCCCTCGGCGTCGCCGTCCGCCTTGTCCGTGATCGGCGATCCGTCCGGCCGCGTCAGCCGGCGCCGGCGCAGCCCGTCCAGCCCCGCCAGCCGGCCCGACCGGTCGAGGCGCAGACGTCCGCGGACCAGGTCGCCGGAGTCGCTCACCGAGACGAAATCCTCCTCGTCGAGCAGCTTCAGGTCCGACAGGCCGTGCAGCGGCGAGTCGTCCTCGAGCACCAGCTGGACGCCGCCGGCGAAGCGCACGCCCGCGGCCAGCCTCGCCCCGCCCGGCACGCCCAGGCCGACCGGCCGCACCGCGGCTTCGGCGGCGGTCCATCCGGCCTCGGCCCCGGTCCAGACCGGGGCCGGAACGGCGGTGGCGCAGGCCGACAGCCACAGGGTCGCGGCCACGGCCGCCCAGGCGCGGCTCACGCCGCCCGCCGCCGCCGCCTCGGCGCCGCCTTCGGCTCGCTGTCGAATAGCTCGGCCAGCTTCTCGATCATCACCCCGCCCAGCTGTTCGACGTCGACGATGGTCACCGCCCGGCGGTACCAGCGGGTCACGTCATGGCCGATGCCGATGGCGATCAGCTCGACCGGCGAGCGCGCCTCGATGTCGGCGATCACCTGCCGCAGATGCCTGTCCAGATAGAGGGCGGCGTTGGCCGACTGGGTCGAGTCGTCGACCGGCGAGCCGTCGGAGATGACCATCAGGATGCGCCGCGCCTCGGGGCGGGCCCGCAGCCGGTCATGGGCCCAGCTCAGGGCCTCGCCGTCGATGTTCTCCTTCAGCAGCCCCTCGCGCATCATCAGGCCGAGGTTCTTCCTGGACCGCCGCCACGGCGAGTCGGCCGCCTTGTAGACGATGTGCCTCAGATCGTTCAGCCGCCCCGGATGGGCCGGCTTGCCGGCGCTGATCCAGGCCTCGCGCGCCTGGCCGCCCTTCCAGGCCCGGGTGGTGAAGCCGAGGATCTCGACCTTGACCCCGCAGCGCTCCAGCGTCCGGGCGAGGATGTCGGCGCACACCGCCGCCACCATGATCGGCCGCCCGCGCATCGATCCGGAATTGTCCAGCAGCAAGGTCACCACCGTGTCCCGGAACGGGCTCTCGCTCTCGGCCTTGAAGCTCAGCGGGCTGGTCGGGTCGGTGATGATCCGGGTCAGCCGGGCGGTGTCCAGCACCCCCTCCTCGAGGTCGAAGGTCCAGCTGCGGCTCTGCTGCGCCATCAATCTGCGTTGAAGCTTGTTGGCCAGCCGCGCCACCACCGACGACAGCGCCGTCAGCTGCTGGTCGAGCATCGCCCGCAGCCGCTCCAGCTCGTTGGGGTCGCACAGTTCGGCGGCGTCGATGGTCTCGTCATAGGCGGTGGTGAAGACCCGGTAGGCGTCGGGCGCCCGGGCGTCGCCGCCGTCCTCCTGCCGGTGGGGCAGGGCCCCCTCGTTGAGTTCGGCCCCCTCGTCCGAGGCGTCGCCGTCCGCATCGGCGGGCGCGCCGTCGGGGCGGCCGTCGCGCTCGTCGCCCGGGGTCCGGTCGTCGGCCGAGCCGTCCATCGACTGGCCCTCGCCGCCGCCGGCGTCGTCCTCCTCGTCCTGGTCGTCGGCGGAGTCCGGCTCCTGCGCGTCCGGCTCGTCCTCGCCGCTGTCGTCCGAAGGCTCGTCGCCGCGCCCGTCGCCGGGATCGAGGTCCAGCGCCCGCAGCACCTCCCTGAGCCGCGCCGCGAACAGGGCCTGGTCGTCGGCCGCCCCGGCCAGGGCGTCGATCCGCGCCCCGGCCCTGGCCTCCAGGTCGCCGCGCACCTGGTCCAGCAGCGCCCCGGCTCCGTCCGGCGCCCTCTGACCGGTCAGCCGCTCGCGCACCAGCAGGGCCACCGCCTCGTTCAGCGGGACCCGCCCGGCGGCGGCGGCGCGCAGCGCCCCGCTCCGCTCCAGCCGGGTCAGCAGCGCCGCGTCCATATTGGCCCGCACCCCGGCCAGGGAGCGCGAGCCGACCGCCTCGACCCGGGCCTGCTCGACCGCCTCGAAGACCTCGGCCGCCTGGCTGTCGGCGGGCCGCAGCCGGGCGTGCAGGGCCTCGTCGTGATTGGCCAGCCGCAGCGCCAGCCGGTCGGCCTGTCCGCGCAGGGCGGCGCTCTCCGTCCCGGACGGGTCGCGCGGCGGATGCGGCAGGGTCAGGACCCCGCCGACCAGCTTCGGCCCGTCGGAGCCGAACGACACCTCCAGCTCCGACTGCTCCGCCAGCGCCCGCGCCGCGTGGGCCAGCGCGCGCTTGAAGATTTCGGCGGGGGTCTCGGCGGAGGCCATGGCGTCCGGTCGGCCTTTCGCCTCAGTGCGCCTCGGGCGGCCGCGCGGCGGGGCTGAAATATTCGCTCCCGGGCTTCGGCGCCGACGACAGCACGAAGCGCCGGTCGCAATAGCCGCACTCGACGAAATCGTCCTCGCCCATGTCCATATAGACCAGCGGATGGCCGAGAACCCCGCCGCCGCCGTCGCAGGCCACGCGCCTGGTCGAGACGACGATCTCTTCCGGCGGCGGGATGATCGCATCGGGATGGCGGGGCGGCATGGTCGACCTTTTCAACGGGGAGGGCGCGTCGGCCGACTCCCTAGAGCGAAATCGGTTTGGACGCGATCGCGTCCAAACCCGGATCTTCGCTCCAGCCTTAGACTGGAGCCTGATTCACGGCATCGGCGGAATCGCGAAGCGAGTCCTCCTCAACCGATCAGGCTCTAGGCGGGGCGGCGCGCCGCGTCAAACCTCGCGCGCCCCCCGGGGAGGCGGGCCGGGGCCCGCCGGGGCTTGGCCGCGGGCGGTCGCGCGCCTACCTAGGCGGACCGCTCCCCCGAAAGCCGCCGATGACCGCTCCCGACGCCCCGCTCCCCGTCAACGCCATCGAGGTGCGCGGACTGGAGAAGACCTACGCCGGCACGAAAAAGGCCCCGCCGAAGGCCGCCCTGCGCGGCGTCGACCTGGTCATTCCGCGCGGCTCGATGTTCGGCCTGCTCGGCCCCAACGGGGCCGGCAAGTCGACCCTGATCAACATTCTGGCGGGGGTGGTCAACAAGACCGGCGGCACGGCCTCGATCTGGGGCCGCGACATCGACAGACAGCCGCGCGACGCCCGCGCCGCCCTCGGCGTGGTGCCGCAGGAGATCGTCGCCGACGTCTTCTTCACCCCGCGCGAGGCGCTCGAGGTCCAGGCCGGCTTCTACGGCGTGCCGGCCCACGAGCGCCGTTCCGACGAACTGCTGGCGGCGCTGGGCCTGTCGGACAAGGCCCACGCCTATGTCCGCGCCCTGTCCGGCGGCATGAAGCGGCGGCTGATGGTGGCCAAGGCCCTGGTCCACAATCCGCCCATCCTGATCCTCGACGAGCCCACCGCCGGGGTCGACGTCGAGCTGCGCCGCCAGCTCTGGGACTATGTCCGCCGGCTCAACGCCGGGGGCGTCACCATCCTGCTGACCACCCACTATCTGGAGGAGGCCCAGGAGCTCTGCGACACCATCGCCATCATGAACCGCGGCCAGGTGGTGGCCTGCGAGCCCACCCCCCAGCTGCTGCGCCGCCTCGACACCCGCAACGTCGTGGTCACCCCCGAGGGTGAGCTGGACGGCCTGCCGGCGCTGAAGGGGTTCGAGGCCGTCGCCCGTCCGGGCGGCGCCTTCGCCGTCACCTACAGGAAGGGCCAGTCGTCGGTCGAACAGGTGCTGGCCGCCGTGCGCGCCGCCGGCGTCACCATCGCCGACATCGTGACCGAGGACCCCGATCTGGAAGACGTCTTCCTGGCCCTGACCTACGGGGACGCGGGGCAGGGGGACCCGACGAAGGACTAGGGAGCAGGGAGCAGGCAACAGGCAACAGGAAGAAGCTCGCGACCAGGTCCAGGCTCGGCGCCCCCTGTTGCCTGTTGCCTGCTGCCTGCTGCCTGATGCCTCAGACCACCATCACCGTCCCGATCAGCAGTCGCGCGCCGGCTCGCCCCATCACCGTATTGGTCGCCGCCTGAAGCTGGGCCACCAGCCGCTCGACGTCCGGCGGGGCTCCCGGCAACAGCGCATTGGCCGCCTGCTGCACCACCGCCGCATAGGCCGCGCGCAGGCGCGGGGCCGACTGGGCGACCCGGGTGCGGAGGGCGGCGTCGGGGGTGTCCAGCCCGGTCTCGACCGTCATCACGCCCAGCCGCCCGCCCGGCCGCCTGACATTGGCGGTGATGGTCGGCAGGCGCAGATAGCTGTTCTGCGGCGCGCCCCCGCCGCCGCCGGTCTTGCGGGCGGTTTCCTTCAGTCCGAGCAGGGCGCGTCTGTCCATGCCGGGACGCTGGCACAGGGCGCTTAAGGCCCGGTTACGCCGCCG
>NZ_CALMZS010000174.1 GCF_937870815.1 uncultured Brevundimonas sp. | reverse complement strand
CACAACCTCATGCCCATTTTCGCTTCAGGTCACGACGACCTGAATCCAGAAAATGGGCCACTCAGCACCGACGGGTGGCCCGGTCCCCATAGAGAAATGGCCTCCGGCGACGATCACGTCGGCGGAGGGTTCTCGCCTGCCTCGTCCCGACGGGTCGGGTGTCGTGCAGGTGGAGACGCGAGGTTCACTTGCGTCGGAAGCGGCGGCTTATGGCGGAAAAGGGCGGCGGAGGCAAGGCGGGCGTGGGCCAGTGTCGTTCTGCGGCTGGCTGGTTCTTCACAAGGGACACAACGAAAGGAAAGCCACAAAGGACACGACGGGGCCGGTGACCTTCGTCGCGCGCAGCGCCTCATTCGTTCGCAACAGGACGAATGCCTACGGCGCCATCTCGCTCGGTCCCGTTGTGTCCTTCGTGGTCCTTTGTGTTCGTTGTGATGAACCAGCGATCTCACCGCAGAGGCGCTGATGGGGAAACCTTTCCCTCAGCTTGCTTTCGCCAACACATCACCCACGAACCCGTTCAGGCTTTTTCCCTCTCGCGCCGCCGCCGCCGCCGCCCGACGGTGCACTTCGGGCGCGACCCGCACCGAGAATGTGCCAGAAAACGGTTTATCAGGCGTCTTGCCGCGTTGACGGCACCAGTCGAGATAGTCGGCGATAGTGTCCGCGAACGCGGCCTTCAGTTCATCCGGCGTCCGGCCCTGAAAGGTCAGGACGTCGCGGGCGTTGACGACTTCGCCGTGGAACAGCCCGGCCTCTTCGTCCAGTTCGACGGTGGCCAGATAGCCGTCGTGGGTCATGGTGGTCATGGTTTGGGATCGGGCGCATGGCCCGCCTCTGTCAGAAAGCGGCGCACGGATTTCAGCGCGCCCTTGTCCGTTTCCTTCTGCGGATGCGGACGATGAAAGACGGCGTCGACGCCGTCCAGATTGACCCGCACGCGAGACCCGCGCCCTTCGCTGATCTCTGCTCCCGACGCCGCGAACAGCGACTCGACGTCGGCCCACAGGATGTTCGCCCGCACCGGGCTGGCGAAGACGGCCTCAAGCGTTCTGGCGTGCCCGCCCTTCACTCGTGGGTGGTATCATAAATTGATACCATATCAATAACCGCCGGACGGCGCCCGCCCCGAACGGCGTGATCGGTAAAGAATGTGGCCGGCGGATCACTCCGCCGGCCTCTCCATCTTCGTTCGCAGGCGCGAAGGGCGGCAGGGCCGCTAGGAGGTCGGGAAACCCCGCACCTTGAGCAGGGCGGCCACGTCCGGGTCGCGGCCGCGGAAGCGGCGATAGGCCTCGGCGCGGTCGGTGGTGTTGCCCTCGGCCAGGATGATCGCCTTGTAGCGGGCGGCGATGTCCGGATTGAAGACGTCGCCCGACTCCTCGAAATAGGCCCAGGTGTCGGCGTCCATGACCTCGGACCACAGATAGCTGTAGTAGCCGGCCGAATAGGCGTCCGAGGTGAACAGGTGATTGAACTGCGGCAGGCGGTGCCGCATCACGATCTCCTTCGGCATGCCGATCCGGGCCAGGCTCTCGCGCTCGAAGGCGTCGATGTCGGTGGGCGGCGCGGCCCGGGTGTGCAGGTCCATGTCGACCAGGGCCGAGGACAGATAGCTGACCGTCGCATAGCCCTGGTTGAAGGTCTGGGCGGCCTCGACCTTGTCGACCAGCGACTGCGGCATCGGCTGGCCAGTCTCCACATGCTTCATGAAGCCGTCGAGGATCGGCCGGCTCAGCACCCAGTGCTCGTGCACCTGCGACGGATATTCGACATAGTCGCGCGGCGTGCCGCCCAGGGCCGGATAGGTGATCCGGTACGACAGATAGTGCAGGGCGTGGCCGAACTCGTGGAACAGGGTCTCGGCGTCGTCCAGCGAGATCAGGATCGGGTCGGCGCCCTCGGCCTTGATGAAGTTGTTGTTGTTCGACGCCAGCACGTTCCTGACGCCGTCATAGGTCGAATAGGACCGGTAGGTGGTCATCCACGCCCCCGACCGCTTGCCGGCGCGGGCGAAGTCGTCGGAATAGAACAGGCCGACATGGCGGCCGGTGGCCTTGTCGGTGACCTCGAACACCTCGACGTCCGGATGGAACACCGGAACCGTCCCCTTCGGCAGGGGGGTGAACCGGTAGCCGTACAGGCGCTCGGCCATGTGGAAGGCCCCGCGCTTGACGTTGTTCAGTTCGAAATACGGCTTCAGCTCGTTCTGGTCGAGGTCGTATTTCTGCTTCCGGACCTTCTCGGCGTAGTACAGATAGTCCCACGGCTCGATGCCGGACTCTCCGACCTCGGCGCCGGCGATGGCGCGCATGTCGGCGACCTCCTCGGCCACCCGCGCCTTGGCCGGGGCCCAGACCCGGTTCATCAGGTCCATGGCCGCGGCGGGCGTCTTCGCCATGGTGTCCTGCATCCGCCACTCGGCGTGGTTGGCGAAGCCCAGCAGCCGGGCGCGCTCGGCCCGCAGCCTGACGATCTCGGCGATCAGGGCGTTGGTGTCGTTGGCGTCGCCATTGTCGCCCCGGTTGACGAATTTGCGCCACACCTGCTCGCGCAGCTCCCGGTCGTCGGCGAAGGACAGGAAGGGGTCGACGCTGGAGCGGGTGTTGACGATGGCGTAGCCGGCCAGGTCGCGGCTGCGGGCCGCGGCGGCGGCGGCGGCCTTGTTCGAGGCCGGCAGGCCGGCGACCCCCGCCTCGTCGGGGATGTGGGTGAAGGTGTTCTCGTCGGCGACCACCTTCTGGCTGAAGCTGGTGAAGGCGCTGGACAGGGCGGTGTTGATCCGCCCCAGCTCGGCCTTGCCGGCGGCGTCCAGCGCGGCGCCGTTGCGGACGAAGGCGTCGCGGGTGCGCTCGGCCAGGCGGGTCTGCTCGGGCGTCAGGCCGGCCGCGGCCGCGCCGTCGGCCACCGTCCTGATGCGGGCGAACAGCCTCTCGTTGAAGATGATCTCGTCGCCGGCGGCCGAGAGCAGGGGCGACAGCTCGGTGTCGACGGCCTGGTAGTCGTCCGAGCCGATGTTCTGGGTCATCACCCCGAAGACGGCGCTGGCCCGGTCGAGCGGCTCGCCGGCCATCTGGTACGGGACCAGGGTGTTGGCGAAGGTCGGCGGCTCCGGATTGTCGGCGATGGCGGCGATCTCGGCGCGCTGCAGCTCGATGCCTTCCAGCAGGGCCTCGCGCAGCCCGGCGGCGGTGACCCGGTCCCACGGCGGCACGCCCTGGTAGGGGCCGGTCCAGGGCTGCAGCAGCTCCGCCCGCGGGGTCTGCGCCGGCAGGACGGCGCGGCCGATGCGGGCCTCTTCCGCCAGGCCGGCCGGCGAGGCGCCGTCGATGGCCATGCCGCTGGAGGCGCAGGCCGACAGGGCGAACAGGCCGCCCCCGGCGATGAGAAGCTGGCGTCGATGCATGGGATCGGGACTCCGTCGGTTCAGGTCGATCCGCCAACCTAGGCCCGCCCGCGGCTGACTGTCACCTGAACGGACGGTAATCTTCGGCGTGGACGCGCCCGGGCGGCGCGGCTAACACCCGCCGATGGCGATTGGCGTATTCGACTCCGGCGTGGGCGGGCTGACGGTCCACCGCGAGCTGACCCGGCGCTTCCCCGGGCGCGACTTCATCTATCTGGCCGACCAGGCCAACGCCCCCTACGGCGGCCGCGGCGGCGAGGACATCGTCGAGCTGACCCGGGCCGGCTGCGAGCGGCTGTTCGAGGCCGGCGCCAGCCTCGTCGTCCTGGCCTGCAACACCGCCAGCGCCATCGCCCTGCGCCGCCTGCAGCAGACCTGGGTTCCCGAGGCGCGGGCGCGGCACGGCCGGCCGATAAACGTGCTGGGCATCATCGTCCCGACCATCGAGGCCGCCACCGGCCTGCCGTGGACCCACGAGGCCGAGCGCACCGCCGGGGGCGAGAAGAAGCAGGCCATAGAGGTGACCGGCGTGTTCTGCACCGCCGCCACCGCCATGAGCCGGGTCTATGAGATCGAGATCGACAAGCGCCGCGAGGACCTGGCCGTCTTCTCCGAGCCCTGCCCGGGCCTCGCCGGCCTGATCGAGCTCGGCGCCCCGGCGGAAGAGCTGAAGGTCGTCGTCAACGACCACGTCGACGCCCTGCGCCGCCGCATCGGCCGCCATCCGGACAAGGCCATCCTCGGCTGCACCCATTACGAGATCGTCGCCGGCCTGTTCGCCGCCGCCCTGCCCGAGGGCACGCTGGTGATCCACCAGCCGACCGCGGTCGCCGACGCCCTCGACCGCTATTTCCAGCGTCACCCCGAATACGCCCTGGGCGGCTCGGGCCGGCGCGACTTCCTGACCACGGGCCGGCCGGGCCCGCAGTCGGAACTGGTCAGCCGGTTCTGGGGCGCGCCGCTGAGCTTCGCGGCGGCCTGAGCGGGACGCCGGCGCCGGCGGCGGCGTCAGGATACGGGCCGCGGTCCGGCGATCCCGCGGATCCAGAGTTCGGCGACGGCCAGGTTGGCGATCCAGCTCAGGAAGGAGATGGCGCGGTAGCCATCGACGAAGTCGAGGCCGGCGAGGGGGATCAGCGGCAGCATGAGCCTGAGGGTCACGGCGGCGAAGGTCAGCGCCAGGCTGCGGATCATCCAGCGGCGGTGCTGGTCGAACCGGCCGGCGACGGCCTTGCGCCAGCCCATGACGGTGGCGCCGAACCAGGCCACGGCCAGCGACCCGAACCCGGCCGCCGCCACCGGCCCGGCCGAGGCGTGCAGCGCCAGCCAGAGGCCGGCGACGGCGCCGACCAGACAGGCCGCCACATAGGTCCGCCCCGCCCAGCGGTGCCAGGCCCGCCGCGGGCCCCGGCGGGTGATCAGCTGGAACGGTCCCAGCGCCAGGGCGATCACCCCGCCGCCGACATGGGCGGCCACCGCCACGGGCCAGTCGGCGATCTGCTCCGCCATCAGCCCCACCGGCAGGACCGGCTCCGGCAGGAGGTAGCGGACGCTGGCCAGGGCCACGCCCAGGGCCGCCGCGGCCATCACGCCGAACATCGCCGTCGAAATCGTCTTGGTCATGCGGTCGCCTCCATTGCGGACCGATCCAGCTTGAAGCGGTCGGCCGCGCCGTGTCAGCCTCGCCTTCGCGAAGGGGCCGGCTCCCTTCGCGAACGGAGCGCGGCGTGAAGACGGGAGACGCGATCGGACGCCTGGCGGCGGTGCGGCTGGGCCGGTCGGGAGCGGCCGAACTGGTCGCCCTGATGCTGTTCGGCCTGTTTCTGGCCGCGATCTCGGCCTTCGGAACCGACCGCGCCTCGCCGGTCCAGCGCTACCTCTACTGGCAGCTGGCCATGGTCGGCGGCGGCGTCGTCGCGGCCCTGATCGAACCGGTCGTCGCCGCCCGACTGGCCGGACGGCCCCGACTGTTCGCCCTCGTCCAGGCGCTGGCCATCACCCCGCCCATCGCCGTCTGGGTGTCGCTGCTGCCGGTCGTCGTCCTGGGCGCCCGGCCCTCGGCCGGACGCATCCTCGAGGTCATGCCCGACGTGCTGGTCGTCAACCTCGCCGTCGTCGTCCTGGCCTGGCTGACCCGGACCGCCCTGCGTCGTTCGCCCGTCCGGCCGGCGGCTCCGGACGGGGTCGCGCCGCCGGTCATCCGGACCAGGCTGCCACCCCGTCTGGCCCGTGCGCGGCTGATCGCGGTGGAGGCCGAGGACCACTATCTGCGCATCCACACCGAGGCCGGCTCCGCCCTGGTGCTGATGCGGATGAGCGATGCGCTCGAGGCGCTGTCCGGACTGGACGGCTTTCGCACCCATCGCTCCTGGTGGGTGGCCCGCACCGCGGTCGAGACGGCGCGGTGGAAGGGCGGCCGGGGCGAGCTGGCGCTGTCGAACGGATCGGCCGCCCCGGTGAGCCGGACCTACGCCGCCGCCCTGAAGGGCGCCGACTGGGCCGCGCCGGTCGCCTGACCCCGCGGGTTCCGTGGCCGATGGACGGTCCGGCTTGACCCGCCGCCGCCGCCGGGCGACGGGGGCGGATGACGACTCCCTTCGAGATCGACCCCGCCTTCCAGGCCGGGTCGGCGCATGCGGTCGACTGGCCCCTGTGCCAGGTGCGCCTCCAGGACGACGCCCGCTTTCCGTGGCTGATCCTGATTCCGGCGAGGCCCGGCCTGCATGAGCTGGAGGACCTGACCGGTCCGGAGCGGGCCGCCCTGATGGAGGAGGTCGTCAGGGCCGGGGCCGTCGTCCGCGGGCTGGGCGAGGCCGTGCAGCGGCCGGTGCGGAAGCTCAACGTCGCCGCCCTCGGCAATGTCACGGCCCAGCTGCACCTGCACGTCGTCGGCCGCCGCCCCGACGACGGCCTGTGGCCCGATCCGGTCTGGGGACGCGGCGCGGCCGTGCGCTACGGGCCCGCGGCCCTGCAGGCGGCGGTCTCGCGCATCCGGCTCAGCCGGGCCGGGTGAGGCTCACCTCGCGGCTGCGCCCGTCCCGGTCGAGGCGGCCGCGCCAGCCGGCCCCGTCCCGCTCGAGCACGACCGTCGCCCCCGTCGTCGAGCCTCAGCACCCCGTCGACCGCCGCCGCGCCGCCGGTCCGGCGACCGCTGCGCCAGCCGCCCTCGGCCGGACCGGTCCCGGAATCCATCAGCACGATCTCGTAGAGGATGCGCCCCTCGGCGTCCCGGATCACCCAGTCCCGGTCCAGCGGGCCGGCGCCCTGGTCGGCGCGGATCTCGGCCGAGGCCACCCCCTGGTCATAGGCGATCTCGGCATCGGTCGGGGCGAACTCATACGCGCCGTCGTAGGCGTCCACGGTGACGGGCGCGGTCAGCGGCGGCCGGTGCGTCCGGCCCGCGCCGTCGCCCTCGGCGATCTGGCGGCCGAAATCGGGGCCCGGTTCGAACGGCCGCACCGCGCGGGCCGCGGGTTCCGGCGGCGGCCCCGGGGCCGCCTGCGGCGTCAGCAGTGCGGCCAGCGCGGCGATCCAGAGTTCCGACGACATGGCTCCACTGTGCCGATTTCGGGGCCGGCTGGCAAAGCGGGCGTCCCCGGACGGCGAATTCGCGGTCGGACGGCCATACCGGCTCGCGCTTCGTTGACCCCTGCGGCGCCGCTGGACTAAAGCCTGACCACCGATTTCGAGCGGCTGATTTCGCTCAGGTTTCTGAGAACCATTCGCATATGTCGATCTCCCCCCTTCCGGGCGACGCCTCCAACGATCCGGCCGAGGACCAGACCGGGCGATTCGTGATGCAGCCCAACGGCCGCGTCCGGCCGCTGTCGCCGCACCTGCAGGTCTGGCGCTGGCATGTGACCATGCTGGCCTCGATCCTCGTGCGCATCAGCGGCGCCGCCCTGGCCGCCGGCGCCCTGCTGGTGGCGGCCTGGCTGGCGGCGCTGGCCTTCGGTCCCGACGCCTACGCCGCCTTCACCGGTTGGCTGGGATCGCCGCCGGGCCTGCTGGTCTGGATCGGGCTCACCGCCGCCCTGGCCTATCATTTCGCCGGCGGCGTCCGGCACCTGATCTGGGACATGGGCGAGGGGCTGACGCCGCGCTCGGCCAATCGGCTGTCCGTCGCCTCGATCGCCTTCGCCGTCGTCGTCACGGTCGCCTACTGGGTTGCGATGTTCATGACCGGGAGGGTCGTCCTGTGAGCCGCCTGACCCAGAGCTACGTCAAGGGCGTCAAGGTCTCCGAGCGCCACGGCGCCGGCGAATGGATGCAGGAGCGGCTGTCGTCGCTGATCCTCGCGCCGCTGACGCTGTGGGGCCTGTGGAGCGGCTGGACCCTGTCGGGCGCCGGCTACGACGGCGCGCTGGCGTGGTTCCGCTCGCCGGTCAACGCCGCCCTGCTGGCGATCACCCTGCTGGTCGGCCTGTGGCACATGAACATGGGCCTCAAGGTCATCGTCGACGACTACATCCACCGCCCCGCCCCGCGGACCGCCCTGCTCGCCCTGATCGGCCTGCTGTGCGTGGTGCTCGCCGCCGCCGGCGTCTTCTTCATCGTGCGTCTGGCGCTGGGCTCGGCCCCGCTCCCGGCCGGTTTCGGAGCCTGAACGCGTGGCTGCCTACGAATTCGTCGACCATGCCTATGACGTGGTGGTGGTGGGGGCCGGCGGCTCCGGCCTGCGCGCCGCCCTCGGGGCCGCCCAGCAGGGGCTGAAGGTCGCCTGCGTCACCAAGGTCTTCCCGACCCGCTCCCACACCGTGGCGGCCCAGGGCGGCATTTCGGCCAGCCTCGGCAACATGGGCGAGGACGACTGGCGCTGGCACATGTACGACACCGTCAAGGGGTCGGACTGGCTGGGCGACCAGGACGCCATCGAATATCTGGTCCGCGAGGCCCCCAAGGCCGTCTACGAGCTGGAGCACTGGGGCGTGCCCTTCTCGCGCACCGACGAGGGCAGGATCTACCAGCGCGCCTTCGGCGGCATGACCCGCAATTTCGGCGAGGGCCCGGTGCAGCGCACCTGCGCCGCCGCCGACCGCACCGGCCACGCCATCCTGCACACCCTGTACGGCCAGTCGGTCCGGCGCGAGGTGAAATTCTTCGTCGAATATTTCGCCCTCGACCTGATCATGCAGGACGGGGCCTGCACCGGCCTGACGGCGCTCCAGCTCGACACCGGCCAGCTGCACCGCTTCCGCGCCAAGCTGGTGATTCTCGCCACCGGCGGCTATGGCCGCGCCTATTTCTCGGCCACCAGCGCCCACACCTGCACCGGCGACGGCAACGCCATGGTGCTGCGCGCCGGGCTTCCCTTGCAGGACATGGAGTTCGTGCAGTTCCACCCGACCGGCATCTACGGGGCCGGCTGCCTGATCACCGAGGGTGCGCGCGGCGAGGGCGGCTATCTGACCAATTCCGAGGGCGAGCGCTTCATGGAGCGCTATGCGCCGACCGCCAAGGACCTGGCCAGCCGCGACGTGGTCTCACGCTCCATGACCATCGAGATCCGCGAGGGCCGCGGCGTGGGGCCGAACAAGGACCACATCCACCTGCACCTCGATCACCTCGACCCCAGGGTGCTGCACGAGCGCCTGCCGGGGATTTCCGAGAGCGCGAAAATCTTCGCCGGCGTCGATGTGACCAAACAGCCGATCCCGGTGATACCGACCGCGCACTACAATATGGGCGGCATCCCGACCAACTATCACGGCGAGGTCCTGACCAGGGTCGGCGACAATGCGGACACCGTCGTGCCCGGCCTGATGGCGGTGGGCGAGGCGGCCTGCGTCTCGGTGCATGGGGCCAACCGCCTCGGCTCCAACAGCCTGACCGATCTGGTCGTCTTCGGCCGCGCCGCCGGCCTGCGCTGCGGCGAAGTGGTCGACAAGGCCGCGAAGGTCCCCGACGCCCCGGCCGCCGCGACCGACGCCCACCTGGCCCGCCTCGACCGCTTCCGCCACGCGAACGGCTCGACCCCGACGGCGAAGCTGCGCCTCGACATGCAGCGCGCCATGCAGTCCGACGCCGCCGTGTTCCGCACCGGCAAGACCCTGCAGGAGGGCGTGGCCAGGCTGCGCGCCGTCCACGCCGCCGGGGCCGACATCAAGACCACCGACCGCGGCCTGATCTGGAACACCGACCTGGTCGAGACCCTCGAATATGACAATCTGGTCGACCAGGCCCTGGTCACCATCGAGAGCGCCCTGAACCGCACCGAAAGCCGCGGCGCCCACGCCCGCGAGGACTATCCGGACCGCGACGACGTCAACTGGATGAAGCACACCCTGGCCTGGAAGGTCCCCGGCGAGACGGTCAGGATCGACTACCGCCCGGTCCATAATTACACGATGTCCGACGAGATCGCCTACATCGAACCCAAGGCGCGGGTGTACTGACGTGCTGACCGGCGGCTGTCATTGC
Organism: uncultured Brevundimonas sp.; assembly: GCF_937870815.1. Taxonomy (GTDB): domain Bacteria; phylum Pseudomonadota; class Alphaproteobacteria; order Caulobacterales; family Caulobacteraceae; genus Brevundimonas. The sequence goes on along the minus strand of NZ_CALMZS010000174.1, from coordinate 8,850 downwards.
GGAGCGGTGCGCTATGAGGCGGGGGGCGAGCCGTTCGAACGCGCCCTGTGCCACTGCGAACTGTGCCGCAAGACCACCGGCGCCCCGGCCGTCGCCTGGTTCACGGTGCGCGAGGCCGATCTGACGATGAGCGGCGAGCCGGTCCGCTACGCCTCGTCCGATCATGCCGAGCGCACCTTCTGCGGCCGGTGCGGCACGCAGATCAGCTTCCGCGACGCCGCCTATGCGGACCGCATCGACATCACGACGGCCAGCCTCGACGATCCGGAAGCCGCCCCGCCGGTCGAACAGATCTGGGTGCGCAGCCGGCCGTCCTGGATGGCCTCGGCCCACACCCTTCCCGACGACCTCGAACGCCGCCCCCTCAAGGCCTGAAGACGACCATGGTCCAGCTCACCCTCCCCAAAGGTTCGAAACCCGCCAAGGGCAAGGTCCACAAGGCCCCGGCCGGGGCGCAGAACGTCAAGACCTACAGGGTCTATCGCTACGACCCCGAGGTCGACGCCGACCCGCGCTGGGACGTCTATGAGGTCTCGGCCGACGACCACGGCCCGATGCTGCTCGACGCCCTGATCCACATCAAGAACGAGATCGACCCGACCCTGACCTTCCGGCGTTCGTGCCGCGAGGGCATCTGCGGCTCCTGCTCGATGAACATCGACGGCCGCAACACCCTGGCCTGCACCAGGGGCTGGGAGGAGTGCTCGTCCTCGACCATCTCCATCGCCCCCCTGCCGCACCAGCCGGTGGTCAAGGATCTGGTGACGGACCTGACCCTGTTCTACGCCCAGTACGATTCGATCCAGCCGTATCTCCAGTCCGACGAACCGGATCCGGAGACCGAGCGCATCCAGCTGCCCGAGGACCGGGCCAAGCTCGACGGCCTGTACGAATGCATCCTGTGCGCCTGCTGCTCGACCGCCTGCCCGAGCTACTGGTGGAACCAGACGGAGTATCTGGGTCCCGCGGCCCTGCTGCAGTCCTACCGCTGGATCGCCGACAGCCGCGACGACGCGACGGACAAGCGGCTCGACGACCTCGAGGACCCGTTCAAACTCTACCGCTGCCACACCATCATGAACTGCGCCCAGGTCTGCCCCAAGGGCCTCAACCCGGCCAAGGCCATCGCCGAGACCAAGAAGCTGATGGTCTCGCCGTCGCGCAAGAAGACGGAAGCGGCCTGATCAGACCGCCAGCTTCAAGCCGCAGTGCACGGCGAAATGGCGAAAGTCCGCGTCGGTGGCGATCAGTTCGGCGCCGGCGTCGATGCAGCATTGTGCGATCAGCGCATCGGCCAGCATGGCCTTCAGTCCGAGACTCTTCAGGCGCCGGCGCGACAGGCCGGTACGGGTCCAGACGCCTTCGGACATCTCCAGGCGCGGCAGGCGCGCGAGCACCCATGCAAGCCGGGGCTGGGGGTTGGGAAATGACAGCAATTCGGCCTCCACCGGCGGCGGAAGATGCAGATCCTCACCATCCAGCGCCCGGTAGATCAGCAGCGTCTGGGGCGTCTCCACCCCCTTCAGCCAGTCGATCATCGAACTGGTCTCGACGGCGATCACCGGCCGAAACCGGTCCAGTCGTAGGTCTTGTCTTCCCGGAGTTCGGCCAAGGTCACGCCGCTCTCGGCCTCAAGATCCATCGTGCCGCGAAGCGCACGGAGCGCGGCGTAGGCCTCCGCGCGGCGCATGCGACGCAGGGCCTCGCGCAGGGTTTCACTGACCCCCATGCCGGTGATCTTCTGGCCGTCCTCGAGGAGATCGGCGGGGAGGAATGCCGTGATCTTGCGCATCTCGTTCATGGATCGAGTATGCCATACATTGGATATGGCGTCCACTTACGGCCTTGCGAAGTCGGGGCGGCTTGCTAAGAGCCACCGATGGCCAAGGTAACCTATATCGAACACGACGGCCGCGAGCATGTCGTGGAGGTCAAGACCGGCCTCTCCGTCATGGAGGGGGCGATCCGCAACAACGTCCCGGGCATCGACGCGGACTGCGGCGGGGCCTGCGCCTGCGCCACCTGCCATGTCTATGTCGACGAGGCCTTCCAGGCCGGGACCGGCCGGGCCTCGGCCATGGAGGAGTCGATGCTGGACTTCGCCGAGAACGTCCAGCCGAACAGCCGCCTGTCCTGCCAGATCCGGGTTACCGACGATCTCGACGGCCTGATCGTCCGCCTGCCCGAATCCCAGCACTGAGCCGGCCGTGGGCCGCGCCCGTCCCGGCCTGGTCGACCTCGTCGGCGAGCTGATCGGGGCCGGGCCGAAACACCGACCTCCGCGGATCGCCGTGGTCGGCGCCCAGGGCTGCGGCAAGACCACCCTGGCCCGCGCGGCCGCCGCCCGCTTCGGCGCGGCGCAGATCTCCATCGACGACGTCTATCTGACCCGGGCCGAACGCGAGGTCCTGGCCCGCGAGGTCCATCCGCTGTTCCTCACCCGCGGCCCGCCGGGGACGCACGACCTGGGCCTGCTCCAGGGCCTGATCGACCGTCTCTCGACCGCCGGCCCCGGCGACGGGACCCGGATTCCCGACTTCGACAGGCGCGGCGACGACCGTCGGCCGCCGGAGCGCTGGCGGGCCTTCCGCGGCCGGCCGTCGGCCATCCTGATCGACGCCTGGTGCCTCGGGGCCCGGCCGGAGGGCGAGGCCGCCCTCGCCGCGCCCGTCAACGCGCTCGAGCGCGAACACGATCCGGATGGCGTCTGGCGCCGCGCCGTCAACGGCTTCGTCGCCGGCCCCTACGCCGGTTTCGCCGCCCGTTTCGACGCCGTCCTGTTCCTGCAGGCCCCGGGCTTCGACGTGGTGCTCGACTGGCGCTGCCAGCAGGAGGCCGACCTGCTCGGCGTCCCCCCGGACCATCTGCCGCAGGACGAACGGCGCCGTCTGGCCGGCTTCATCCAGTATTTCGAGCGCCTCACCCGGCGCATGCTGTCGGGCGGAGTCGGAGCGAGCGTCACCGTGAAACTGGATCGAAACCGTCAGCCGGTATCCATCGCCTCATGAACGGGCCGGGCGAGCGCAGGCATGAACACCGGTCCCCCGCCAACATGCGCGGCGTCGTGGTCGCGCCGGGCCTCGAACTGTCCTGCCTGATCGTCGACCAGTCCGGGGCCGGGGCGCGCCTGCGGCTGGACCGCAACCTCGCCCTGCCCGACCGGGTGGTGATCGTCGACCTCGCCCAGGCCACCGCCGTCGAGGCCGAGGTGGTCTGGCGCAAGACCCAGGAGGCCGGGGTCAAACGCCTCGGCGCCGCCGCCTCGCTGCGCGGCCTGGTGCCCTCGCGCCTCGCCGCGGCCCGCGCCGCCTTCCTGCGCGCCGGCGGTCGCTAAACCGAGATCTTCGCTCCAGCCTTAGACTGGAGCCTGATTCACGGCATCGGCGGAATCGCGGAGCGATTCCTCCTCGACCGGTCAGGCTCTAGACCCCCTTCGGCATGGTCCCGGCGTTGATGGCGATGCGCCCGATCAGCCCCTTGACGATCAGGTCCAGGGCCGAGCCCTCGCGATAGTCGGCGGCGGCGACGAAATTGACCCGGTCCTCCGAAATCAGGCCGTAGATCTTCTGCTGGTCGCGCTCGGAGTTGCGCGGGTCATAGACGGCGATCGAATAGCCGCCCTTGGTGTGCATCATCTTCATGGTCGGCACGTCGGTGTCGCCGTCGCCGAGGAAGATCATCCGCTCGAACGGCGCCGGCCGGTCGTCGTCGGGCATGAAGCGGTTGATCTTGTCGTGCTCCCAGTGGTTCAGCACGCCCTTGTTGATCCGGAACAGATACTGGGTCTTGGTGGTGTAGTTGACGCCCACCGCCGGCCAGATCGCCACGCCCTGGTCGTCGTAGACGAATTTCGACGCGAACACGTGCCGGAACTCCGGGCGGATCGGGCAGCCGTCGATCATCTCCTCCAGCCCGGCCGAGATGATGTAGTGGTCGATCTCCAGCCCGTATTTGCGGCCGACCTCGTTGATCCGGTCGAACCAGCCCCTGCCGGTCAGGTCGGACCTCAGCCCGTCGAACAGCTTCACGTCCTGGCCGTGATCGCGCAGCGTCTTGCGGGTGATCGGGTCGCCGTTCTCCCGCGCCCGCTGCAGCATCAGCTGCATATACATCAGGATGTTGTCGCCGTCGGCGGCGCGGGTCAGCCGCTCGGCCTCCTCCCAGAAGTCGCCGGTCCCCATGCCCACCGAGGGGATGAAGGTGACCTCCTGCATATTGCCCCGCGCCAGGGTGCCGTCGAAGTCGTAGATCAGCGCGGTCTTGAGAGGCTTGGCCATGGGGAGGTCCTAGGGGCTAGGGGCCAGGTTCTAGGTTCTAGGTTCTAGGGATGCGGGTTTGGTCCGCTTCTTTGACAGGGTGGACTCCAGTCCCTACGCCTCCCCAGCCCCTAGAACCTAGCCCCTAGAACCCAGATGAAGCTCCGGCGGCGCCGCCGCCCCGGTCGCCTCCAGCGGCAGATGCAGGATGAAGGCCGCGCCCTTGCCCGGTTCGCTCTCGACCTCGGCCCAGCCGCCGTGCAGCTCGACCAGCGCCTTGACCAGGGCCAGGCCGACGCCCGGGCCGCCGCGCTCGCGCTTGACGAAGCGGTCGAAGACATGGGCCTGCAGGTGATAGGGGATGCCGCGGCCGGTGTCCTCGACGCGGATGCGCACCTCGGCCGGGGCCGCCTCGGCGGTCAGGGTCACGGCCCCGCCCTCGGACACCGCCCGGGCGGCGTTGTCGAGCAGATACTCCAGCGCCTGGCCGACCCGCTGGGCGTCGGCGCGGATCGGCTTCAGGCCGGGCGGACAGCTGACCGTCAGGGTCGCCCCGCGCCCCTCGATCCGGTCGCGCACCTTGTCCGCCGCCTCGTCGAGCAGGTCGCAGACGCGGACGTCGCCGAGGGCCAGCTCCATCTCGCCGGCGTCGATCTGGGCCATGTCGAGCACGTCGTCGATCGAGCCGGCCAGCTGGCTGGCGGCGACGCGGATGGCCCCGGCGTGCTGGCGGCTGCGCTCCGGCAGGTCGGCCTGGGTCTCCAGCAGTTCGGAATAGCCGACGATGGTGGTCAGCGGCGTGCGCAATTCATACGAGACGCTGCCGACGAATTCGCGCTTCAGCGCCGTCGATTCCTCCAGCGCCTGGGCCTTGGCGGCCAGCGCCTGCTCCAGTCCGCGCCGGGCGGTGATGTCCGAGAAGGCCACCAGGGTGGCCCCGTCGGGCAGGGGCCGGGTCTGCCACGAGGCGATGCGGCCGTCGGCGGTCCGGCCCTCGCCCGAGATCGGCACCCGGCTCTCCGGATCGGGGTCCGCCACCCGCGCCTTCAGCCCCAGCCACAGGGCCGGGTCGGGCATGGTCTTGTGGCACAGGGCGGCCACGGCGTCGAAATCCCCGGCCGCGTCCAGCGCCTCGCCGGGCACGTTCCAGAAGGTGTCGAAGGCCTCGTTGTGCAGGCGGATGCGGCCGTCCGAACCGAACACGGCGACGGCGTCGTTCAGCTTGTCCAGCGTCGCCTTCTGGACCTGGATCTGGGCGTTGAACCGGCTGCGCAGCTTCAGCTCGTCGGTGATGTCCGAGAACAGCAGCAGCACCCCGCCCAGCGGGTGCGGCTGGCGCACCACCCGCAGGGTGCGGCCGTCGGGCAGCGACCAGCTGCCGTCCGGCGCGGCCTCGGAGGCGCCGTAGAAATCGAGCTCGTTGGCCTTCCAGCCGGCGTAGTCGATGACCTCGGGCAGCAGCCGGCGCTGGCGCAGCCGGTCGAGCAGCTCGGCGTGGGTCGGCCGTTCGTCCAGCCAGGCCGGATCGATGTTGAACAGGGTCTGGAAGGCGGTGTTGTGGAAGGCCAGCCGCTTGGACGGGCCGAAGATGGCCACCGCGTCGGCCAGGTGGTTCAGGGTCTCGTCATGGGCCTCGACGTGGCGGCGCAGGGTGTCGCGGGTCTCTTCCGCCTCGGTCATGTCCAGCGCGAAGGCCAGCACCGCCCCGGCCCCGCCGGGGGCCGGCTGGGCCACGATCCGCCAGGCCCGGCGGCGGCCGCCGCCGGTGGTCCAGCGAAAGCCCTCCTGGCGCTGGTGCAGCCGCCCGGCCTCGGCCACGATGGCGTCCGCGCCCCGGTCGAAGCTCAGGCCCTTGTCGCGGGCCGTCTCGACGCTGTCGACCTTCATCTCGGCCAGCCACGCCCTGTTGGCCCAGGCCAGCCGCCCGGCCGCGTCGGTGATCCAGGTCGGGGCCGGATAGGCGTCGGCCAGCAGGCCCAGCCCGCTCTCGGCCGCCGTGCCGACCAGGCCCAGCCGCGACAGCCGCAGCCAGGCCGCCCCGGCCGAGGCGCGGCCCTCGACCGCCCAGGCTCCGCCCGCGCCCTCCAGCACCGCGTCGAAGGGTTCGCCCTGGTCGATCAGGCCGTCGAGCCGCGGGCCCGCCGCCGCGCGCACCGCGTCCAGCACCACCAGCGCCGGGTCGCCCCCGGGGGCCTCCCCCCCGCCCAGTTCGCGAACGATCGCCTCCCAGGCGGCCGCGGCGCCGAGCCGGCGGGTCTCGCCCTCTGGGGTCAGGGCCAGCCGGGCGTCCTCGAAGGCCGCCAGGGCGCCGTCGCGGTCGGCCAGGGCGGCGCGCGCCTCCGCCAGCCCGGCCTCGGCCGCCCGGGTGCGCTCGGCCAGCCGCCCGCGCAGCCGCGCCGCCCAGGCGCTGAGCGCGAGGGCCAGGCCCGCCGCCCCCGCGGTGGCGACATAGGCGATGTCGGCCTCGGCCATCTGTCCTGATCAGCTCCCCGGCGTGATTCGGTAACCATACCTGATGGGGTGCTAGGGGCTAGGGACTAGGTTTTAGGGAGGTCTCGCCGCCGCCGGGGCTTTTCAACCTGGCCCCTGGAACCTAGTCCCTAGAACCTATGACCTGGACCTCCCGGACAGCCCCCTCCCTCGACGACTTCGCCCGGCTGGCGCGCGAGGCCTTCGACGGCCTGCCCGAGCCGTTCCGGTCGCTGGCCGGAGAGGTGGTCATCCGCGTCGACGACTTCGCCGACGACGAGACCCTGGCGATGATGGAGATGGACGACCCGTTCGAGCTGACCGGCCTCTATCACGGCGTCGACATCGGCCGCCGCGACAGCATGGGCCCGGCCCCGGAGGCGTCGCGCATCTTCCTCTACCGCCGCCCGATCCTCGACGAATGGTGCGAGCGCGGCGACGTCGGCCTCGGCGAGATCATCGCCCACGTCCTGATCCACGAGATCGGCCACCATTTCGGCTTGGACGACGACCAGATCCATCACATCGAGGACGCGGCGGACTGAGGGGATAGCGCTCCACACTTGTCGTCATCCTCCGGCAAGCGGCGCAGCCGCGCAGACCGGGGGACCCATCGTCATCCTTCGGCCGAGCGAAGCTCGGACCGGGGGAGGCGCGCGCGAGCGCGACCCTGTCGGGAGCGCCGCCGTTCACAGCCGCCTGCCTGAACAGATCGCCTTCGGCGCCGCTGGGTCCCCCGGTCGCTCCTGCGGAGCGCCGGAGGATGACGAAATCAGTTTTGCTGCGCGCCGCAAATCCGCCGCCAACCGTCATGCTTTCAGCAGACAACCGCTTGTTTTCATGGGCGACAGCCTCTCCCCCAGCGTCATGAACCCGCCTGAGGAGGCAGCGGGTGCATAATGCCCGGGTTTCCGCGTCGCGATCTTTGACAACCGAATCCCGAACCGCCGCCCCAGGCGTCTTCATCGTACGAAAATGCCGACTCTGCCGACTCTGCCACCATGTTTTCCACCGCGACCCTGCCGACTCTGCCACGGCGTTTTTTCCGTCGGCGCCCTCGCCTTAAATCCTTCCCGATCTGTGGTATAAGCCGCGCCTCCCTCGCTTTCAGGATGCCGCCTTGAGCCTGACGCTCGACCTTTCCCGCACGCCCGATCAACGGGGCGCGACCGCCCCGGCGGCGCCCGTCAACCTGTCCGGTCTGACGCGCGACGCGCTGCGTCGGGCGCTGGTCGAGGCCGGGGGTGTGGGTGGCCGAGGGGCCGCTCCCCGACCGGCAGGGCGGCATTGTAGCACTGGCAGGGCGTGATATTCCTTCCAGCCTTGATGTTGATGGGCCGCGGCCAGCGAGGCGCGGGCGCTTAAGCGATGCCGGGCCGGCTGCATGGTTTGCGCCACGGTGGCGCCACGCCCGGCGCGCAACAGATCCGCCATTGCGGCCATCCCTTGCAGGCGCCGGTCGGCGTCGACCACGTACAGATACGGTCCCACCGATTCCGGTGACTGGCGCAGCCGCTCGAGCGCTTCGCTCACGAGTGTTTCCGGCGCTACCGCCAGGCAATGGGTGTTGATCCAGGCGCCGACCGTGTCTTCCGGGTAAGTAAGCAAAAGGCGAAAGGCGAGTGCCGTCGCGGTCGGCAGTTGCGCGATCAATTGATCGCGCCGCGGTTGGCGGACATACCGCAGCACGGCGGAGCCATGGTCGAGCATCCACCGCAGCGGAAAGCGCACCGACGTCGTCGGCGCGGCGTACGCGGGTGGTGCGACGGGCGCCGGAGCCGCTGACGCGGCTGGATCGGTGGGCGCCGAGAGTGAGGTGGGCTCGTTGGTCAATGCGTTGTGGGACAACGTGATAGAAACGACCGTCCAGACCCCTCCCTAAAGGCGACAAGGATAGCAAGTTTCGGGCAAAATGCTAGAGGCCGGAAGGGAAGTATGAATGCGAATTGCGAAATGCGACACATGCCGGCCTGCCAGCACGTGTCGCATTTCGCATTTTCGCATTCGCTCTTCACCCACTCCCCACCCCCCGCCCAACTCCCCTTCCACCCATTGACCGACCGTTCAACGTCGCTTAGTCTCATTGACCAGATGCTCAATGAGACCAGGAGGCCCAGCCATGCCC